>NZ_BSQU01000002.1:0-520077 GCF_030268505.1 Akkermansia sp. NBRC 115031 | reverse complement strand
GGAACTGCCCGTGGGTCGTTTGACGGAGATCTGTCCGGTTTCGGGATTGCAGGAGGCGGTCCATTCGAGGGGATGCTTGTAGCGCAGGGTGATGGGACATGGGGAGGAAGGTTCGGCAAGGGTGCGGGGAACGGGGGAATTACTTCCTCCTGCCCCTCCTGAGTCTCCGGTTCCTACTTCAAGCAATCCTTCGCAGTCGTCGGCTCCATCCGGGTTACCGCCGAAGAAATGGGAGGTGTTCTTGCTGCAATCGGACTGTTCGACGTCTTCGTCGCAATCACAGGAACAGGGACATGGACAGCCTCCTTCCTCCGGCTCGCTGGAGGAAGAAGAGAGGGAACTGGAACTACTGCTGGAAGAGGAACTGGAGCTGGAAGAACTCGATGAACTTGACGAGGACCAGGAAGAACTGCTTGACGAGAAAGAGCTGGAGCTACTCAAGGAACTTGAGGACGAAGAACTCGAACTGCTGGAGGACGACGAACTGGAAGAAGAAGGCGGCGCGCTGCTGGAGGAATCCGGAGGCTCGGGAGCCGAAGAACTCGGCTGGAAACTGGATGAAGACGAAGAGCTGCTGGAAGAAGAACTGCTTGACGAGGAGGAGCTGGAACTGCTGCTTGACCTGGGGTCAAATTCAAACGAATCTCCTCCCCCTGCCGAACTGCTCGACGAGTCCCCTTCCTCCTCTTCCTGGTACAGGTTGACCAGCGTCAGCACCGTCTCTCCTTGCTTGCCGGGAGGCATCGTCTCCTTTGAAAGGTAATAGTCCAGGTCGGGCTCGCCTTCCTTGTCGCATATCAGGGCAACGCAGAACTCCTCTTCCGACCCCAAGGAAGGCTGGTATTGATGGACAATGTGGCACCAATAGTATCCCTGGTCGAACTGGATCTGGCGGCGGAGAGGAGCGGAAGATCCGGCCTCCGTGGAGAGTTCCAGATCCTTGGCGGGAATGGAAAGGGAAATGGAGGAGCGGGCGTGAAGGTGGAGAAAACAGGTGGCGGGAGCCATGACCTTGAGGTATCCGAACCATTCGTGGCGGGTGGGGGAGGAAGCAGTTCGTTTGGGGATAAGGACGGGAGCGGAGAGGCCGTTGACCAGGAAGTTGCCCTGGGGCTGTCCGTTGGGGTACATGGGAATGAAGGGGTAGACGGTGTCCATGGCGCCGATGTTGAAAGTGTTGTTCATGGCAATGAAATGATGTTGGTTCAATGGTTGCAACTACCATGAGAACAAGAATTACCAGTGTGAACACGCCGGGAACGTTATGGTATTCAAATACACGATAATATTATCAACATAGGTATTTCATAAAATACATAATACTTCTTCTGATTCTCTTGGTTAATCAAGGCGACAATACAGATTTTTCCAGCGACCATCTTTAAAGTCCCAATCAAGCACAAGACATCTGATCATCCCTATCCAGGACGCTAGATACCGCCGGTCAGCGAACTTTCTTTCCTCCTATAAGATTTCCCTGGAAGCACCGTCTAACCGAACGACAGTTCTACAAACGCTCTGCTTCACCAAGCCTCCTCTCACCGTCACGATGCAGAAACATCATTCACCATCGACCGGTTTGGCCGTGGAGCTCAGCGTGCACTGGCGCACGTAGTCGTACACCTTGGGGTCACTGTCTCCCGCGGCCCAGACCACTCGCAGGAAGTCAGCGGGATGGATGTTGCCGTGTTCCCGGAAGAAGCGGCGGTCGTTCTCACAGCAGTAGATGATGTCATCCCCCATGGAGCCGGCCAGCTTGGCCCGCGCCTTGGCAATCAGGCGCGGAAGGTAGGGAAGGCCGCTGAGTTCATCCCCGAAGCCCGGCAGGTCATACCCGATGACGGGCTTGCCTTGGTAAAACTGCCCGTGCTGGATGGTCAGGAAGAAGTCCCTGCGCGCCGCGGCCATCAATAGTACCGTGGTGGGGGAAGGTTCTCCCGTGCGGGCATAGAGTTCCACAAAGTCAAACAGTTCCCGCGTGCGGCAGCCGATGGAGGACAGGAAGATGATTTCCTGGTCCGTAAAGAAGCCGTCCACATTCCTGTGGCCTTCATGGTAACGCCCCACCGCCTCGCGGAAAAGGTCGTAAAACGTGTCGTTCCAGTCTTCCGCCATCATCTGCCTGGGGATTTGTGTTTGCGCTTGAAGTTGAGCATCATGATCTGCTTGGTCAGGTTCGCCTCAAACCGGGCCTGTTCCTCGCGGGACATTTCCGAGCGGGCCTTCAACACTTCCTGCGCTTCCTGAATGGCCCGTTCCACGCTGCCTTCGTCAATCTGGGAGGAGTTGAGGGCGAGGTCGGTCACCATCAGGACGTGGTCGTCATTAACCTGCACAAAGCCGGTGCCCACCACCATGCTTTCCTCAGGGCCGTCCATGGGCTTGTAGCGGAGTTCCCCCGGTTCCAGGGAGGTAATCAGGGCCGTATGATGTTCCAGCACGCCCATCTCCCCAAGACTGCCGGGCAGGTAAACGTATTCCACGGTGGCGGCAACCGCCACTTCATCCGGGGTAATGACTTTGAACTCCATGCTCATGGTTTGGAACGACGGGAAAAGGGTTATTTGGCTTCCTTGAGGACGTCATCTATGCCGCCGCGCATGAAGAAGGCGTCTTCCGGAACCATGTCCAGCTTGCCTTCCAGGATTTCCTTGAAGCCGCGGACGGTTTCCGAGACGGGCACGTAAGCGCCGGGAATGCTGGAGAAGACTTCCGCCACGTGGAACGGCTGGGTGAGGAAGCGCTGGATTTTGCGGGCGCGGCTCACGATGAGCTTGTCTTCTTCCGAAAGCTCGTCCATGCCCAGAATGGCAATCATGTCCTGAAGGTCCTTGTAGCGCTGCAGCACCATCTGCACGCCGCGCGCCACTTCGTAATGCTCGTTCCCCACGATTTCCGGAGCCAGGGCCTTGGAGGTGGAGGACAGCGGCTCCACCGCAGGGAAGAGCCCCTGGGCCGCCAAAGAGCGTTCCAGCACCACCGTGGAGTCCAGGTGGGCGAAGGTGGTGGCCGGAGCCGGGTCCGTCAGGTCGTCCGCAGGAACGTACACGGCCTGCATGGAGGTGATGGAACCGTGCTTGGTGGAGGTGATGCGTTCCTGAAGGTCCGCCATTTCCTCCGCCAGGTTTGGCTGGTAGCCCACGGCGGACGGCGTGCGACCCAGCAGGGCAGACACTTCCGACCCCGCCTGGGAGAAACGGAAAATGTTGTCAATGAAGAGAAGTACGTCCTTGTGCTCCTCGTCGCGGAAGTATTCCGCCATCGTCAGGGCGGACAGGGCCACGCGCAGACGGGCGCCGGGAGGCTCGTTCATCTGGCCGTACACCAGGGCCACCTTGGATTCCTCCGGCTTTTCCAGATTAATCACGCCGGATTCTATCATTTCATTGTACAAGTCGTTCCCTTCACGGGTGCGTTCCCCCACCCCCGCAAAGACGGAGAGGCCGCTGCGCGCCTTGGCAATGTTGTTGATGAGTTCCATGATGAGCACGGTCTTGCCCACCCCCGCGCCGCCGAAGGCGCCGATTTTGCCGCCTTTCAGGAAAGGGCAGATGAGGTCGATTACTTTGATGCCCGTTTCCAGCACTTCCGTGCTGGTGGATTGCTCGTCCAGCGGCGGAGCGCTGCGGTGAATGCTTTTCATGCCCGAGCAGGAGAGCGCGCCGCGTTCGTCCACGGCTTCACCCAGCACATTGAAGATGCGGCCAAGAACGCACTGCCCCACCGGTACCTCAATGGGGTGCCCCGTATCGCGCACGGGCATGCCGCGGCGCAGGCCGTCCGTGGAACTCATGGCCACGGCGCGCACCCAGCCGTCGCCGATGTGCTGCTGGACTTCCAGCACCAGGGTCTTGCGCTTTCCGTCGACTTCATAGTCCACTTCCAGGGCATTGAGCAGGGCGGGAAGCGTTTCAGCCTGGGAGAAATCCGCATCGACCACGGCGCCGATGATCTGAACGAGAGTGCCTGTGTTATTCATCATGAGAAAAACTTGGTGTTGAAATGGAAGGGATGAGGGTTTTGTTTGAAAAAGGGGTGAAAGAAGCGGAGTCCACGTTATTCCATGGCGCGCATGGCCGTGGTGATTTCCAACAGTTCATTGGTGATTTGCGTCTGGCGCGCCTTGTTGTAATCCAGGGTAAGGCCGTCGATGATGTTTTTGGCGTTTTCCGTGGCCCCCTTCATGGCGACCATGCGGGCGGAGTGCTCGGATGCACGGGCTTCCAGCACGATCTGGACCAGCCCGTGGAAGACGTAAAGAGGCAGGATGGTATCCAGCAATGCGGCGGGGCTCGGTTCCAGCAGGAATTGCTTATGGGCGTCTTCTCCGTCCAGGGCTGCGCCCCCGGCCTTCGCCATCTTCATCAACGGTTCCGGTTCAATGGGGAGAAGCTGGCGGAAGATAGGCTTCTGGACCATTGTGTTCACAAAGCCGGAGAAGGCTACGAAGACGCGCCCGTATTCCTCCGCCTTGAATTTCTGCACAATGAAGTCGAACACCGGCTTCAGTTCCAGCAGGGAGAGCGGGTCCGTCAGGCTCCAGGTGGCTTCCAGCCGTTCATTCCATTTGGCCAGCGCGGCGTTCAGCTTGCGGCCGATGGTGATGTAGTGGGCGTTTTCCGGAGCGTGCTCCCGGGTCATTTTGATGAGGTTGGCATTCAGGCCGCCGCAGAGGCCGCGGTCCGTGTTCACCAGCAGCACCAGGTCCGCGCCGCCGTGGGTCTGCATCAGGGGGCTGTTGCTGGTGTCTATTTCATCCTGAAGATGGTAGAGCACTTCCGCCAAGGCGCGGACATAGGGGCGCCCCTTCACGGCCTGGTCCTGGGCGCGGCGCATCTTGGCGGAGGCCACCATCTGCATCGCCCTGGTGATCTGGGACGTGTTTTTGACGGATTTGATCCGGCGTCTGATGTCTCTCAGGTTGCCCATGTTTCAGTGCTCCCGTAATCGTTAGTTCCAACTGAGCTTGAAGGATTCAATGGCGGCTTTAAGCCCTGCGTCTATTTCCGGCGTCAGATCCTTTTCCCTCAGGATGCTTTCCAGCAGGTCCGGATGCTGGTCCTTCATGGTGGCTTCCCACGCGTTCTGGCATTCCTTGATCCTGTCCACCGGAACATCGTCAAAGTATCCCTTCTGCATGGCGTACAGATCCGCGGCCTCCAGCCCCAGGGATTTGGGCTCATACTGGTTCTGCTTGAAGAGTTCCACGATGCGCTGGCCGCGGGCCAGCTTGGCCTTCGTGCTGGGGTCCAGGTCGGAACCGAATTGGGCGAAGGCCTGCAATTCCGTGAATTGGGCCAAGTCCAGCTTGATGGAGCCGGCCAGCTTTTTGATGATTTTCGTCTGGGCGGAGGAACCCACCCGGGAGACGGAAATGCCCACGTTGATGGCGGGGCGCACCCCCTGGTAGAACAGGTCCGTTTCCAGGAATATCTGGCCGTCCGTGATGGAAATGACGTTTGTGGGGATGTAGGCGGAAACGTCCCCGGCCTGCGTTTCAATGATGGGGAGGGCCGTCAGGGAACCGCCGCCGTGTTCCTTGTTGATGCGCGCGGCGCGTTCCAGCAGGCGGCTGTGCAGGTAGAATACGTCCCCCGGATACGCCTCGCGACCGGAGGGGCGGCGCAGAATCAGGGAAATCTGGCGGTAGGCCACGGCATGCTTGGAGAGGTCGTCGTAGACGATGAGAGCGTCCTCCCCCTTGTCCATGAAGTATTCGCCCATCGCGCAGCCGGCATACGGGGCCAGGTACAGCATGGCGGCAGGGTCGGAGGCGGAGGCCGCCACCACGATGGAGTATTTCATGGCGCCCGTTTCTTCCAGCTTTGCCACGAGGCGGCTGATGTTGGCGCGCTTCTGGCCGATAGCCACGTAGATGTTGTAAAGGGGCTGGTGGTCCGGCAGCTTGCCTTCCTCCGCCAGGCGGTTCTGGTCCGCCTGGGCGATCATGGTATCCATGGCAATGGCGGTTTTCCCGGTGGCGCGGTCCCCAATGATAAGCTCGCGCTGGCCGCGGCCGATGGGAATCATGGCGTCAATGGGCAGAATGCCCGTCTGCACGGGAACAGTGACGGACTGGCGGGAGATAATGCCGGAGGCGATTTTTTCCACAGGATAATACGCTTCCGCCTCAATCGGCCCCTTGCCGTCAATCGGCTCTCCCAGCGTGTTCACCACGCGGCCCAGCAGGGACCGCCCCACGGGCACGGAAAGAAGGCGTCCGGAGCATTTGACCAGGTCCCCTTCCTTCAAATTGGAATCATCCCCCAGAATCACGGCGCCCACCTCATGTTCTTCCAGGTTCATCGCCAGGCCCATCACGCCCCCGGGGAACTCAATCATTTCATTGAGCATCACGCCGCTCAGCCCTTCGATTTTGGCGACGCCGTCCCCCACGGAACGAATAATGCCCACGTTTTCCTGGCTGACGGAAGCCGTGGCTTTTTTAATTTCTGCTTCGAGTTCTTGAAGTATGTTGCTCATGGAAAAAAGTTTCGTTGGTTAATTAGAAAGATTGCGGGCCATCTCGGCCAGACGGTCGATTCTGGAGCGTACGGAACCGTCTTTCACGTCGTCCCCCACCTGGATGCGGATGCCCCCCAGCAGGTCCGGCGCCACCTCCCAGTGGTAGTAGAGGCCGTCGCCATATTTGGCCGTCAGCTTGGCTTGAATTTGGGAGCGTTCCTCCTCTGTCAGCGGTACGGCGCTTTGAATGGTGGCCGTACGGCTTTTCACGGCGTATTCCACCATGCGGGAAAAGGCCGTCAGCAGAGCGACATAGTTACGGGGTTTGCGTTCCGCAATTTTCCGGGCGATCAGGCGCACGCGGTCCTCCGCCACGGTATTCCCGTCCATGCAGAGCCGGAACAGCCTGCGGGCGGCATTGAGCGTGTCCTTTCCGATCTTCATAAAGCGTATCAGGAATCCAGGCTGTCGATCGCTTCCCGGTTGATTCTCCGCTGGTCTTCTTCCGTCAGCATTTTTCCGGTGACCTGCGCGGCAGCCAGGGCCACCAGCTGGCCGAATTGTTCTTTCAGCGCTTCGCGTTCCTTCTGCTGTTCCAGTTCCGCAAGCTGCCGGGCCTTTCTGACTATTTCCTCCGCCTTTTGGGAGGCCACGGTTTCCTGTTCCTCCAGCAGGCGGGAGGCGGCGGCCTTGGCGGCGTCTATCTTTTCCTGTCCCTTTTCGCCCGCTTCCACCAGCATTTCATGCGTCTGTTCCTTCACGGAAGCCAGCTGGCGCTCGCTTTCCTCACGCATTTCCTCTCCCTCCTCAATGCGCTGGCGCCTTTTTTCCAGAACGTTCTGGATGGGCTTGAACGCCAGGTAGCGCAGGATCACCACCATCAGGATGAAGGCGATCAGGTTGGCAACAAAGGGTTCCCAGCTTGTCACCCCGAAGGGCGCAAAGGGATTCCAGGACTGGTCGGCTATGAGATTCAGCATAAAATGAACGGGTTGAAACATGCCGGAAGTTTTCCGGACCGGCAGGAACGGCTGCGCCGCCCCGGAGCGGAAGAAGCTCCCTCCGGGAACGGGGCCTCCGGGTTATTTCACAAAGATGGAGATGAGGGCCACGCCTTCAATCAGGGCGGCCAGCGTAATGGCAATCACCATGATGGGGGAGGAGGCTCCCGGGTTGCGCCCGGTGGCTTCCGCGGCTTTCGCGCCGATGAGGCCGATGCCGAGGCCGGCGCCGATGGTGACGAGGCCGAAGCCCACGTTGCCGGACAGTTCGGCCAGGGAGGTCATTGCGGTAGGATCAATCATGTTATTGGTATGGTTTATGTTTTTTGTTGAACGTTCCCCCACAGGTTGCCCATGGTCCGGAACGGAAAGTTGGCGGTGCGGCTTATGAGGCCTTTCCGGACGGCAGGCTGTCCGGCACGGATGGTTCTTTTCCCTCATCCTTGGCGGCATGGCCGTGGGCATCCCCGCCCCCCACTTGCAGTTTGAGGAAAATCGCCGTCAGGAGGAGGAAGACCAGAGCCTGGATGAAGCCCACCAGCAGCTCAATCGCCAGAAACGGGAGTACGCACAGGGCGCTGAGGACGGGTCCGAACATGTGAGCCATGGTGTCAATGATCGTTTCCCCGGCGTAAATGTTGCCGTAAAGACGGGCCGCCAGCGCAATAGGACGGATCGTAATGCTCAGGACGTCCACCAGCCCCACGAAGATAAAGATGAGCACCAGCACGAATCCCATGAAGCCGGGCAGTCTTCCCTTGGGCCCGAACAAGTGGATGAAGAAGCCTTTCAGGCCCTGTTCCCGGATGGACCAGTAAAGCCACATCAGCGCATAAAAGATGCCCAGGAACATCGTCACGTTCATGTCCGCATTCGCGCCGCGGAACAGCGGCACTCCGTTATAGGTGATGGTCCCTACTCCGGGGAGAAGCCCCATGTAGTTGCTGACCAGGATGATGGTGAAGATGGTTCCGAAGTACCAGAAGTACTTGCGCGTCAGTCGCGGCCCCAGCAGGGATTCCACAAAGTTGTACAGAGTCTCAAAGAAGTATTCCACCGCATTCTGGAACCGGGACGGCAGAATGCGCATGGCGCGGGTGGCGAACCATACGACCACCCCTATCAGCAGAACCGCCAGAAAGAGCATCAGCATGGAGTTGGACACCGGCAGTTCAATGCCGCCTGGAAGCGGAATGGAGAACAAGTGGGGGGCGGCCTGCTCCAGTCCGTGCTCCGCTCCTTCCTCCGCCGCACACGCGCTGCCGCCCATCATGCCGGGCACCGCCAACGCCGCCAACCACAGGAACTGGAAAAATCTGCTCATCGTCTATCTTTCACCATTATCGCGCCAACTCCTGTAAATACGGGAAAAGGGAAGCCATTCCCTTTATTTGACGGTTTTGATTGTGTACTCTCCCCTCCCCCTTGGCAAGCCCAAAACTTGGCACGCACACAAATTATATACATTTGTATATAATCTTAAGGCAGCGGCAGGCTTGCCGTTGCAAAACTCCGTTTTTTCTTCCGGGCATTAAAAAATTTTTCCGGAGATAACTTCCAGAACGGCAGGAACAAGAAGCTTCCGCCATCAACAAAAAAGCTTCCGGAAATTTCTTCCCGGAAGCCTGTAAATCCAATGGGAAACCCCTGTTATTTGGCAGCGGAAATAACGTGGATGTGGTACACGTCCCTGCCGTCCGCGGCCTTGCGCCCCGTAGCATGCACGCCCGTGACGTCGGAGGTGATCACGTCCAGGGTTTCCACGGCCTTCCGGATATCCTTGTTGCCTTCCGCCGCGCTCTTCAGGGCGTCACGGACCGGGACGAGGTTAAGCTGGAATTCCAGCGGAGCCACCTGCCCCGGGGCCTTCATGGATTCCTTGATGATTTCCATGCCGAAGGCCTTCGGCATGCTGATGGCCCAGCGGGTGTCGGAAACGCTCACCACCGGATTCAGGTCGGCGCCCAGCGGGCACTCGTAATCGTAGGTGGTGACATCCCCTTCCACGGAGGATTTGGGGGAGGGCAATTCCGTCATCTTGCCCTGGCTGGCCAGGGTAACGATGGTCTTGGCGGCGTCAGACACTTTCTGCCACGCTTCGCCCAAGGCGGCACGGTTCTTCACTTCATAAGCCGCGGAGAAGCGCGGGGCCGGAACATTCTTGAGCGTGGGACTGGGAGCGCCCTGCATGTCCATGATGAACACGCCGGAATCCGTAAGGCCGGAAAGTGCGGTCTTGTACGCCTTCCAAAGTTCTTCAATGGTGGGCCGGGCCATCTGGAGCATGGGGGCAACCATGCGGATCTGGTCGCTTACGTCATGCTTCGGGTTGGAAATATACGCATTGCCGTAATCCCATACGATCTGGGCAACATTCTCATACAGGGAGCAGCCCATGTCAACAATCTGCGGATTGATGCGGAAGGAAGAATACAGCACCGTATCCGCCCCGGGACGGACGGAGTTCATGGAGGAGGGAGCGTCCAGGAGGTAGAATTCAAGCGGATACGTGCAGGCTTCCACATGCACCCCCTGGTCCTGCCACGCGTAGTAGGAAACGGGCGTGGCATTCTGCGCCACCTTTTCATACAGCCCAAGTAGGCTGCCCTTCATGGAATCAAGCGCGGCCATGGAAGGAGCCAGATCGGCAATCTTCCAGTCGGCGCCTACCGTCTGCATCAGGTCCTTCAACCCGGAGAACATGCCCTTGTAGTAGGCGATGTCCAGGTTAATAAGGCCCTTGGCGCAAGCCTTGTCCGCAAATATCAGGCCATAGGCGGGATACTGGAGCTGGGCGTCAGCCATGGAGAAATCCGGACGCGCCAGAACAGAATCCTGGGGAGAAGCCGCCAGGCGGACCTGCTTTTCAGGATTGGTGGTTATAAAGCCCACCAGGGTATCATCCACGAAAGCGACGGCCACATACAGCTTGGATTCGTCCAGACGCTTGAGAGCCGCCTTGAGACGGTCCAGATTTTCCTGGGAGACGGTTATCTGGGCTTTAGCCTCTTCCAGCCTTTCTTCCAGCTTCGCCCGCAGTTTCTTGCAGTCCACTTCCGCTACCTTGCAAGCCAGGCCGTTGTAGGTCTTGTCATACAGGGAAACAATGCCGTGCAGTTCCATGTCTTCCGGGAGATTGGCGTCCTTCAGGGTAGCCTTGGCCTGGGCAAGGGCTTCCGGCGTCAATTTGGCGGCTACCATTACGGGAGCCGTCGCGGCCTGAGAGGGGCGCATATCCACCAAATCAATCCACTTAATGAGCATTTCAGTATATCTGTTGCCCATTACTTCCACTTCTGCGTCACTAGCTTTCTTGTTACCATTGATTAAATCCTGGTAAAGCTTATAACCGGACAGAATTCCCTTCATTTGGTGCAATCCCATGCCGGTAAAAGCGGGCTGCGCGCTATCCATCCACGGAGCCCATTCGGGGCCGAAGCCAATCATCGCGTCAATGACGGGGGTGTTGACGGAGCACTTTTTCCGGACGGGCTTGGGTGCATCCTCTCCCGGAATGGCTATGGATTCATCAGCGTCTTCCCCAGCGGAGCAGGAACCCCAGGTTTTGACCATGTTCAGATTCTGAACGCTCCTGATCATGCCGGGGACGTCGTAAACACCGGCTACAATACCCATGTCCATGGGAAAGAGGGCGGCGATTCCGAGCCGTTCCGCACGCTTCGCCACCAGATCGGAAGCAACGGGGGCGGAGGGATCAAGCGAAGAAGCCGGGGTTAAGCCGGCGGCATCCTGTCCGGCCTTGGCGGAAGATGATTTATTGTCGTCAGAGCAGGCGGCAAGAGCGCAGGTCAGCGCAAAACAGGGTATGGAGTAGAAATAATGCGTTTTCATTATCTTTAAACGTGGGGGTCATGATGCCATCCAACAAAAGCGCCGCTCCTTACGGCAACAGTCTCATCGACGCGCACCATCCGCATTATATAGGCGCTTCCACGCAATGACGCAAGCACAATGAAAAGCATTAACGGGCCAAAGGCCATGCATGACCTTGTTACGGCGAACGCCCTGAAAAGCATTGCCGGACGATTCCGCCTTCCTTAAAAGCCGGTCTAAAGAGGTTCCGCCATGGGAATGTCATCCTCCGGAAGGGGGGCCTGCGGCGCGGGAGCTCTTACGGGAGAGGAATGGTTGAGATGGCGGGGAATCTGATGGGGAAGGCCGGGAATGTAGTCGGAATCTCCGCGTCGGGGCGTGAGGGGTGCGGCGGAAGGCTCCTCCGACAAGGAAGGCGCGGACGGCCTGGCATGCCCGGAGGAACCGCCCACCGGGGTCGCCTTGATTTCCGCATCGGAAGAGTCGTCCAGATCGGCAGGGATTTCATGAACCTTGATGGGCTCCATTCCTTCCGGATCATACAGGCCGGGCGGCAGATTGTCCGGCACTACGGCAGGCGATCCCCCGCGTTCGCGAAGGGCGGCGGCAGCCGTTTCCGGGGTTTCCTCCACCGGTTCCGCTACCGGGATGTCGTCCTTGGGCGGGTCAATGATGGCCTTGATGTCCTTCTTCTCCGTCTCAAAGAATTCCTTCACGATGGGGGCAGCGGCGGCGCCCCCGCCCAGCCGTTCGTGGGCGCGGCCTTCATACAGCACCACATAGGCGAAGCGGGGATTGTCACAGGGCATGAAGCCGGCGAACCACGCCAGGCGCTTGTCTTCCCGTTCCGGTCCCCACTGGGCCGTGCCGGATTTGCCGGCGATGCTGGAATAGGACAGGCGGGCGCGGCCGCCCGTGCCGCCTTCAATCACCTCCCTCATGCCCTTGCGCACGCTGGCCAGGGCACGTTCATAGGCAGGCAGGGGGCGCTGGACCTCCTGGGGCTTGGGAGCGTAAATGACATTGGCGTTGCCGTCCTGAATCTGCTTGATGAGCTGGAGCCTGGGCAGGTAGCCGTTCGCCACGCCGGACATCATGTGCGCCACCTGGAGGGGCGTGACCAGCAGCGTTCCCTGGCCGATGGAAAGGTTGGCGGCGTCTCCGGACATGAAATCCCGCTTGTAGTTGCGGATCATGTAGTCGCTGGTGGGCACCAGGCCGGGATCGTCCGGAATGGGCAGCCCGGTGCGCTCGCCAAGTCCGAAGGCGCGGGCCGTATCCATCAGGGCTTCCGCTCCCAGCTTGAGCCCCATCTGGTACATGAACGGGTTGTTGGACATCGCCAGGGCGCGGATGCAGTTGATGTCCCCCAGGGGCGTCTTGCTCCAGTTGTTGAAAACGTGGTTGCCGATCGTGATGGATGCCGGGCAGTAGATCTGCGTATTTTCCGTGATCTTGTTGTTTTTCAGGGCGCTGGCCACCGTCAGCACCTTGAAGGTGGAGGCGGGGGGGTAGCGCCCCTGAAAGGCGCGCGCGCCCAGCGGTCCGGCGGGGTCGTTGCGCAGGGCATCGTAATCCTTCTGGGATATGTTCGGAATGAACATGTTCGGGTCATAGGACGGCGTGGAGGCCATTACCAGCACTTCACCCGTTACGCAGTCCAGCACCACCATGGCGCCGCGCCTCTTGCCGCGGGAAAGGATGCGCTCCGCATCCCGCTGCCATTTCAGGTTCAGGGTGGTGACGATGGCGCCGCCGGGCTTGGGGCGTATCTGAAGTTCATCCAGAATCTTGTTGCCGTCCTCGTCAAACATCAGGCGCCATACGCCGGGCGTCCCGGTCAGGTCCTTGTTGAATTCCTTTTCCAGTCCCGCGCGGCCTTCCACCTGTTCCCACAGCGGGTCCATATGGTTGATGGGGCCGGTAGGCAGTTTTCCCTTGGAACCCACATAGCCGATGATATGTCCGGCGATTTCCTTTTCCGGATAGGAACGGATGTAGATGGGCAGCAACTGGAGGCCGCGCACCCCCTTCACCTTGTCCCTCAGTTTTTCCGCTTCCTCCGCGCGGATGACGTTGGTGAGGGGAAGAGGCAGCCAGCGGCGGTGCTCATAGTGCTTCCAGAGCTGGTCATCGGAAAAGGACCACGCCTTTCCGGCAATTTTCTTGGCCTGTTCCAGGCAGTTGCGCCCGAAGTCCACCACGCGGGAACGATCGGGATTTTCAAAAATTTCAAAACGCAGGGCCAGTTGGTAGGCCACGGAGGTCACGGCCAGAGGCTCTCCGTTGCGGTCCAGAATGGGGCCGCGCGGAGCCGGAATCAGCAGGGCCATGGTTCTGGCGGAAGGCCGCGTGCTGGTGTGCGCTTCCCGCGCCGCATCCATCCTTCCCCCCTTGAGGGAGGGAATCAGGGACAGGGAATCCAGGCCGTTCTGCTCCTTCTCCGTTTCCTTGGGCATTTCCGGGGCGTCAGCCACGCCTTCCCGTTCACCGGACGCCGTGCCGGATTCCCTCTTCTTATCCCCCAGGTCAACCGTTTCCACGGCGTCATCCTCTCCGCGCTGCTGCGCCGCAGCCTGGCGCACGGGCGTTCCCCCGCGGGAAGACGAATGGCGTGACGAGGACTGGCCCCAGGCCGTATCCGCCGTCCAGGCGGCCAACCCGGCCAGCAATACCAGGGAACGTATCAGAACCTTCATTTTCATCAGCTTGCAGGAGTGTGACAGATGCACCGTAAGGAATCAACGATTATTCACGCTCGCGCTTATTCCTGAACTACTACGGTTGTTCCCATGCCGCATTTGTCAAACAAAATGCGGCATGCCTCCACAGGCACCCGGATGCACCCGTGGGAATTGGCGTCCCGGAACACCGTGCCCACATGCAGCCCTATCCCGCCGTGAATGCGCATCCACAGCGGCATCTTGGCGCCGATGAATTTGCCGCCGGACGGCACGCGGGAAGAAGAGGTGGCGTCCGAATTCACGCACAGGCCGCTTGCATCAAACACGCTGCCATAGGACCGGGAGCGGTAGTCCGCATCCTTCTGAATGATGGAGAATTTGCCGCGGGGCGTCTCATGGGTGGATCTGCCGGTGCACACGGGAAAGTTCATGGCCGGTTGGCCGTTGACCCACAGCACGCCGCGCTGGTCCTTCAAATGAATCACGATTTTGCTGTTCCGCGTCTGCGCCTGCCGGATGCGCTCGTCATGGTACCAGATGTCGCGCGTGAAGCGGTACTGGGGGTCCGCTACAAAAGCGTCATAGGAAGAAGAGTACCTGCCGTCCTTCATCAACGGCTTGCCATGCGGAGTCTTGGGCGTGGAGGAACAGGCAGCCAGCAGCAGGGAGACACACAGGAAAAGGAGAAAGGCGAGAGGGGAGCGCGGCATGCGGCCTGCTTTACCCTCTTCCCCCGTGGAAATCAAGCACGATTCCCCTCTGTTCCGGCATGTTTGGAGGAATCCTGATAAAGACGCCCTTTTCCGTCCGTACCTGTTCCCGTTCTTCCTCCCCGCCGCCATGACCGCCTCCTCTTCCGTTCCCGCCCGTTCCCCCCGGCTGCACTCCCTGGATGCCCTGCGCGGGCTGGACATGCTCATCATCCTGGGGCTGGACGCCCTGGTCCTGCTCCTGGCCTCCAGAAATCCGGAAAACGCCTTCCTCCGGGAAGCCGCGCGCCAGATGTCGCATGCCCATTGGGCAGGATTGCACCTGTATGACCTGGTGTTCCCCGTCTTCGTGTTCATCTCTGGCGTTTCCATGTCCTTCTCCCTGGCGAAATACACCGGCGGAAACTCCTCTGCGGCCCCCGGGCTTCTCCACCTTTGGAAACGGGCCTTCGTTCTGGCCTTCCTGGGCCTCCTGGTCAACGGAACGCTTACCTGGACGGAGGATATGCGTTACGCCTCCGTTCTGGGCCTGATCGGCTTTTCCTGCGCCATCGCAGGCACGTGCATCCTGCTGTGCCGCCGCACGGGAGCGATTGCCGCTGCGGCGGGAGGCCTTCTGGGCCTCATCGCCCTGCTTCAATTCACCTGCGGCAGCTTCACGCCGGACGGCTCCGTCAACTCCTGGGTGGACATGCACTGGCTTCCCGGCCGTCTGCACGGAGGCGTCTTTGATCCGGAAGGCCCCCTCTGCATCGCCTCCGCTTCCGCCCTGTGCATGGGCGGATGGCTGGCGGGAAAATTTTTGAAGGAAAGCCGCCTGCCTTCCGTTCGCCTCTGCATGGCGATGATGGGAGCGGGAATCCTCCTCTTTTCCACCGCCCGAATGCTGGACGGCGCCTATCCCATCATTAAAAGCATGTGGACCGGCACCTTCGTTCTGGCCGCTGCCGGAATCTCCCTGATGCTCCTGTCCCTGTTCCATCTGGCCGTCGACGCATGGAACGGCGGAAAATGGGCCAAATGGGCCTTTCCCCTCCGCGTCATCGGCGTCAACGCCCTGGCCGCCTACCTCATCCACGCCCTGCTCAACGTGCATGAACTCAACCAGCGCATCTTCAGCGGCGCGGCGGACTTCTTCCCGCCTTTCCAGCCCGTATTGCTCGCCGTTTCCCTTCTCCTGCTGCAATGGCTGGTTCTGCTCTTTTTTTACAGGCGCCGCGTATCCTTCGCCAAAAGCCCGGCCAAGTGACGGCGTGGATGAAAATCCTGGCCATGAGGCCGGCTCTCTCCGGAAGACACCCCGTCATGAATATTCCCATCCGGAGAGAACCGGACAGCCGCTAAAAACGGTGGCCATGACCGGATAAACAAAAACGCCCCTCCCGTGCAGGAGAGGCGCTTCCGAAAACCAGTCCGGACAGCAACGCCCGGCTCAACGCATCCGGCGGCGGCGCAGCAGGGCCAGCAGAAGACCGGCGGCGGAAAGGCCTGCCGCAGCAGGTTCCGGAACGGGAGCCGCTCCGGTGATGTAATGAATCTTCACGTTGGCCCAGGCCCCCCCATTGGTGGTGATCCAATACTTGCCCACATTTTCTTCCGTAGCTTCCAGCGGACCGTCCGCACGGGTCAGGATATTCCCGTCAGCGTCCCTGACCACATAGTCAACCGTATCAAAGCCGTTGCCGCCCGAGGAGGAGGAAGCGTTCTGACCTAAAAGTTCTCGCACCGCAGTCCCGACGGTTCCGGTGGTCGTGTACGGATCAATGGCGGCCTGGATGGTTCCCCCGCTCGCATTGATCCAGAGGCTGGTCGTCGCAAGACGTCCGTTTAATCCGAAATCCCAAACATACCCCGTGGACAGCCCGCCTCCCAGCGCTCCTGAATTGATGCTGGAATCAATAGTCAAGTTGCCCCAGAGCTGCGTATTGCCTGAGTTCAGGGAAAAAGATTTGTCCATGTCCACGTTCCCTAAAACCAAGGCCCCTCCCGTATTGTTGCTGAGAGTACCTGTGCCTTTCAGAACAAACTGGTCGACATTCCTGTAATTCAGGCTCCCCGCGCCGGCGGTGGAGATGGAGGCGTCACTGTTGATGATGATGCTGTTTCCCGCGCCGAGAGTAGTAGGAGGCACGCCGGCCTCCGTCCAGTTGTCCGCGTCCGTCCAGGAGGATCCGTCCCCGTTTCCCGTCCACTGATAGGTGGCCGCTGCGCCTAGGCCGGACAAGGCAACCAGGACGCAGGAAGCAGTGAATAAGGTTTTCTTCATAAAATCAAAAGTTAAATATGGATATGAATGGATCCGCACCTATCGCCGGACTGCTGCACAAATCCGCTCCCGGGAGCGTTCTGCGGTCAGAAGCCAAGGCTTGGAACCCTGCTTTTTCTAATATCGGATTGCTAATCCGTTACGGAATAGTTCCAATGCCGCATGGTGCGCCGCAAGCCCCTCGGCATCCGGACGCCAACCTGTGCAGCAATGATTTCTCTTTCCTGAAATTCAGCATATTCTGACGGAATATATGTATTTCCACACCCGCAAAGGCTCGCGGCTCTCCACGTACCGGCAACGCAACGGAGGAAGCCTTTTCTCCGGAGAAACAGACTCCCATTATAAAACGACCGGGCAACATAAGCACCTTTCCCTTAAAATCAGAGCTTGACGCCGGATTAGCAATCCGTTTTCCACATGGAAAAAGAAGCAAAATAAGGCGGAAACATCATTTTTTGCTCGTCTCCGGAAAATGCTTTGCCATCATGGCGCAACGGCTTTTTTCCGAAAAGCAGGGAAGCGCACCTTCCTGCCCTTCTGCCAGTCCATCTGCCACCTTCCTTAACCTAATGATGATTCCCATGAAAGCATTCACGTTCCCGGCTCTTGTCCTGGCGGCCCTGAGCATCTGGACTGCCGCCGCCCAAACCCGGATATCCACCATTCCCCCGCTGCCGGGAAAAAACGCGCGTTCCCTTCAGGTACCTCCCTACCAGTCCTTCTGCTGGTTCGCGGCGGACCGCGGCCGCTGGCCCGGAGACGGCAACCGGGTGCTGCCCTGGTTCGGCCGGACGGCTCCCGGCAACCTGCTGGACAGCAAGCCGAACCCCAGCACCGCCAAACCGGGGGACCACGCCATGTTTGCGCTGTTCCACCTCAAGGACGGCAATTTCATGGCCGTGCTGCCCGTCGCCACCCCTGATTCCCTCACGTGGCTGAAGCTTGACGGAGACGGCAAATTCCTTGTGGAATCCGGCACGCTGGGAACTTCCACCGCCAAACCGCAGCCCGTCCTGGCCGTCACCGCCGTGGACAAGGATATTTACCGCGCCTGCTCCGCCGCCTGGAACAAGGCCCTTTCCCTCCCCTTCATCAAGGGCAGAACCTTTCCCCGGGAAAAGAAGATTTATCCGGAACCCTTCAAGTACCTCGGATGGTGCAGTTGGGAGCAGTATAAAAAGAACATCTCCTCCAAGCTGCTTGAAGAAACGGCCAGCCAACTGGAGGCCTCCCCCATCCCCGTCCGGTGGATGCTGGTGGACGACGGGTTCCAGATCCAGGAAGGGCTTAAGTTGATCAGCTTCCAGACCCGCCAGGACAAATTCCCGCAGGGCTGGCAGCCCCTGATGAAGCACAAAAGCTCCAAGTTGAAATGGATGGGCCTGTGGAACTGCTATTACGGCCTCTGGAACGGCATCCACCCCAAGCACCGGCTGGACGCCCAGACGGCCCGCGGGCTGGTCAGCACTACCAAGGGGAAAATCCTCCCCGGTGACGGCCCCGGAGGAGCCGGGGCGTTTTACAACCCTTTTCTCCAATCCGTCAAGGACGCCGGGTTCGACTTCGTGAAGATCGACGTGCAGGCGGAATACCTGAAGCATGCGGACGGCCTGGACAACCCGGTCCACCACAACACCAAGTGTTCGGAAGCCTTGGAACAGGCATGCCGGAAGACGGGCCTCAGCCTGATGAATTGTATGGCGCAGGGCACCGTCAACATCCAGAATACCCGCTACAGCGCTATCACCCGGTGCAGCATTGACTACAAGCTGGGGGATGAAGCCATGGGCAAGTCCCACATCCTCCAGTCCTACGCCAATACGCTCTGGCTGGGGCAGACCGCGTGGCCGGACCATGACATGTTCCATTCCACGGACCCCACCAGCGCGCGCCTCATGGCCGTTTCCAAGGCCGTATCCGGGGGCCCCGTCTACCTTTCAGACCCGGCTGACAAGCTCAATCCGGAAAACATCATGCCCCTGGTCTGGTCCGACGGCCTTCTGCTGCGGCCGCTGGCCCCTGCCGTCCCCCTGCCGGATTCCGTCTTTCTGGATGCGCTGAACGAGAACCGCCTGTACCGGGTGATCGCCCCGCTGCCCGGCCAAAGCGCCGCCGTGGTGCTGTACAACCTCAAACACCCCTCCCCGGCGGAACCGGTGCAGGGGAAAATTTCCCTGGGGGATTATAAAAACGCGGCGGCCCTGCTGAACGGCAACGCGGCGGAAGCCTATGCCTCCATTCCGGCGGAGGGAATCGCCGCCTATTCCGCAGAGGGAGGCTGCGCGCTGACCCCGGCACAGCCGGACCTGGACGTGAAGCTAACGGGCTTCAAGGACCGCCTGTTCATCATGGCGCCCATCGTCCGGGGCTGGGCCGTCATCGGCAGGGGGGACAAATTCCTCTCTCCCTGCGCCCTGGCCGCCGCTCCGGAATACGGGGCGGACAGCCTCCGCTTCCGCGTGAAGGAATCCGGCCCGGTCGTCGTCTGGCGCGGGAAAAGCCCCGTGAAGGCAGGGAACGTTCCCGTCAAGAACCTGGGCAACGGTTTTTATGAATTGCAATTCCCCGTTTCCGACCGCCCGCTGGACGTTACCGTGACAGCCGAATGAGCGCTGCCGTCCCTTCCCAACCCTCTTTCCTTCCCCCCATGCATCTGCTGCGCCCGTTCCTGGCTTTCGCCCTGCTGTTCCCGTTCTGCTGGCACATCCCGTCCTCCGCCGCCGCTCCGGCGGGACTTCCCGCACCGGAACCCGCGGAGGCCAAACAGGCGATTGAACAATTCCTGGGCCTCACCGCCATCTGGATGCTGGAAATGGAATGGACCCACGCCTATGCCAATAAAACGCCCAAGGCGGAGGACTTCCGGAACGCCATGCTGGCGGCGGGCCTTCAGCAATGCCCCTCTGATTTTCAGGAAGCATGGCTGCGGCAGACGAACAAGCCGGGGCGCAATTACGCGGCACCCGTCCTGCGCAAGTACGGCGTCAGCCTGAAGGACCTCCGGGAACGGCTCCAGGGCAAACTGTTCAAGATCAATTCCCGGGTGCATCCGCCCATTCCCCTTTACGACGAGGATGAACAAATCCCCCGCATGGATCCGCGCACCTGCGGCGACCCCAAGGCCATCCTGGAAGCCCTGGCCGCCCTGCGCGCCCAGGTCATGGGCCTTACCCCGGACCAACTGGCCCGGGCCAGGCAATCCATTGAACGGGTCATGCTGGAATTCACGCTGGCCTACATGGAAACCGCCATCTGCATGAACACCGCGGGCATCCGGGAAAGCCAGGTCAGGGAACTGTTCGCCCCCATCAGGACGGACGGATGCCCGGAGGACTTCCGGCGCGCCTGGCAGCACGACCTGCCTTTCTTCCTCAAGGGCCGCTTCACGGGACCGGAACTGACCCTCTCCACCGTCTGCAAGAAATACGGCGCCAGCGAGCAGGAGGCATTCCTCAAGGTCCGCAAAAAGATGAAGGAATGGGATATCCAGCCGCCTACCCCGCAGACGCAGCCCGCCTTCCGCCGGGACATGCAGGAAATCCGGGAAAACATGCTGGGCGGCCGCTGACAGGAAAGCTCCACCCTTGCCGCCGTGTATTTCACGGGCGGTATTCTCCGGTCAGCCCAGCAATCCGGCGTCCATTCCCTCGTTATATTCCCAAATGCCCTGCTCCACCATGAAGGAACTCCAACTGTTGAGCAATTGCTCAAAATAGGCGGCATTTACATTGAAATGGTAAAACGTGTGGTCCGCCACGTCCAGAAGCTCAAATCTGGAGCGGTTTTTCTTTTTCCGCCACAGCTCCGCCAGCCGCTCGCTATTGCGCCACGGCAGCAGCCTGTCTCTTCCGCCATGGCTCGCGAACAGGGGAGGCAGCCCTTTCTGCACGCGCCGCAGGGGATTGACGGCATCCCGCTGGTCAGGGGGCATCATGCCTCCCAGTTTAAAGGCGGACTGCGCCGCCAGATCGCACACGCCGCGGAACAGGGCCACGGCGGCAGGACCGGGCGGAAGGGGAGCCTTCCTGCGGAACAGGGACCAGCGCGCGGGATGGTCGGGGAGGGCCACATGCAGGGCCATCAGTCCTCCCGCATCGCTCCCCGCTACGGTAATGCGGGCCGGGTCCAGACCCAGCAGGGCGGCGTTTTCATACACCCAGGCCCAGGCTTCCCGGCCCTCTTCCAGAATATCCATCGGCTCCACCTCATAAGCGCCGCGCGTACGGAACATGGGAATAATCCCCACAATTCCCTGCTGGGCAAGGTGAAGCGCCCATGGCACAAAATCCCCCAGGCTCTTTCCCACCCACATGCCGCCGTGAAAAAACAGCACGGAGGGCGCGGAAGCGCCCTCTCGATGGCCAGGAGGAAAAAAGACGTAGGCCATCAGCTCCTCACCGTCTGAAAACCGCCTCCACACAAAGCCGGGCTGTTCCCGCAACAGTTTCCTGTACCGGGCTTCCGCCAGATGATCGGCTTCCGTGAACAATTCCATAAGAACGGCTTCATGATGCAATTGTGTTGCACTCCGCGCAAGTTTGATGTCTAAATAATCGTGTAATGACTTTCCGCTCCATTCTCACCATGGCCTGCTGCGCCGCAGCTCTTCTCGCCCCCGCCTCCGCCGCCCCCCGGCCCGGAGACGCCAAACTGAGGGACGATCTGGACGTAGCCTACAACACATGGCGCCTGCACCTGCTGCGCGGCAACTATGACGGCTGGAGAGCCACCACCTCCGCCTACCGCCAGGTGAAAGTGCGCAACCTGGCCGTCTCTGAAAAACGCCCCTTTCCCGCCTCCCTGTTCCGGCAGCCCATGGCTCCGCCCGCGCTCGCCCCGCTGATGTACGTGGGCTCCGTGGTGGACGGTCCCACGGCCGCGGCCACCTACTACGGCAAGGTGGACCTGGGGCTGGGCCAGGAACCGACGGACTCCAACGCCCTGGTCCTGCTGTTCACCCACGAAAACGGCAAATGGAAATACGACCAGGCGCGCTTCTTCAACCTCACCCGCCTGCCCGCCGTCAAGGAACGCCTCAAGCGCGGCGACGCCACCGTCCTGATGGAGCAGGACGGCTTCCAGCCCCTTGGAAAAATTCCCGCCGTGCCGCCTGTCTGCCCGCCGCCCAAATACATCGCAAAAATTCTGGTGGACTGCCCCGGCCGCACCGTCAAGGCGAACGTAAACAACATTTCCCCGCATGAATTCGACAACACGCGCCTGGCGGAAATCATTTCCGGCGGGCTGAGGGACGGAACCAACTCCCTCACGCTGAACTTTTCCGACAGCCCTAACGGCAAAAAGGGCGCCGTTCTCGTGGAGGTTTACATCATGCCGGAAATCCCGGGACAACTGCCCGCCAGGGCCTTTTCCTACTTCGTCCCCCCCCAGGCGCACCCCAAAAGCGGCCCCGTTCTGATCAACGTCACTCCGGAGCTGCTGAAGACCATGGACCCGAAGAACACTCCGCCGCAGGCATCCGCCGGCAAATAAAATCGTCATTCTTCAACGTTTCCGCCGCGGGTCCGGTCATACCGCCATATGACAACTCAACCTCAAGTCAGCAGCTCCGCGGTATCCGGCAACTCATGGTGGATGGGTATCCTTGGCGTCATCGAGCTATTTCTTGGCTTCATCGCCCTGGCCTCTCCCTGGATTGTCGGGGCCAGCTTCATCTGGGTGATCGGCATCATGCTGATGATCCTGGCCGTCGTCCGGCTGGTCCAGGTCTTCACCGTCCCGTCCTCCCGCTGGTGGAACCTGGTGACGGCCATCCTGTACGGCATCGCCGGCTGGTTCCTGTTCCGGGACCCCAATATTTCCCTGGCCATCACCACGCTCATCATCGGGTGGGGCCTGGTCATCGCCGCCGTCTTCCAGGGGGCCATCTGGCTCCAGACCCGTTCCCTGCCCGCCAGCGGCTGGCGGCTCTTCAACGTGATCATCACGCTGATCCTGGGCCTCATGGTCATCTTCGGCTGGCCTGAATCCACGGCCTGGTTCATCGGCACCCTGATCGCAGTGGAACTGATCTTCTCCGGATGGACGCTGCTCCTGTACGCCTTCAGCGGCAACTCCGCCCGCCGTTAATCCCGACGACAGCAATGACCCTCACCCAGGAAGAAACCGAACGGTACGCAAGGCATCTTTCCCTTCCGGAACTGGGCGAACAGGGCCAGCAAAAACTCAAACGGGCGCACGTCGCCCTGACGGGCCTCGGGGGGCTTGGCTCCCCCGCGGCCCTTTATCTTGCCGCCGCGGGCGTGGGGCGGCTGACCCTGATCGACCCGGACGAGGTCTGCCTTTCCAACCTCCAGCGGCAGATCCTGCATGCCACGGATGCGGCGGGAACGGCCAAGACCGCCAGCGCCGCCAGGCGCCTGTACGCCCTGAACCCTTCCGTCCACATCAACACGGTCCACAGGCGGCTCACTCCGGACAACGCCGTTTCCCTGCTGGAAGGGTGCGACCTGGTCCTGGACGCCTCGGACAACTACGCGGCGCGCTTCGCCATGGCGGACGCCGCTTGCGCCCTGCGCCTGCCGCTGGTGCACGGAGCCGTGAAAGGCTTCATCGGCCAAGTGGCCGTCTTCGCCCCCCACCAGGGCACCGCGTGCTACCGCTGCCTCTTCCCGGCAGACACGCCCATGCAGGAGAAAGACACCGCCTCCGCCGCCGGCATCCTGGGCGCGCATGCGGGCATCATCGGCTGCATCCAGGCCATGGAAGCCCTGAAATACCTGGCCGGCATCCCCTCTCCGCTGGTGGGAGCCATGCTCTCCGCAGACACGCGGCGCATGCGCTTCACCACCATTCCGCTGGCAGCCAATCCCGCGTGCAGGTGCCGGAAAAACGGGGACCGCGGAGCCGCAATGAAAAATTGACGGCCATGGGGGCATCTGGCATCATTCCCGCCAGATATGAATCATTTAACACGCGCCAAATCCGTTTTTGAAATGGAGATTGAAGAGCTGCGCGGCGTCCTGTCCCGGCTGGATGACAATTTCAACCAGGCTGTGGAACTCATGTCCCAGGCCCTGGACCGCGGCAACAAGATCGTCATCGTAGGCGTAGGCAAATCCGGCAACATCGGAGCCAAAATCGTCGCCACCCTGAACTCCACCGGAACGCCCACCGTCCTGCTGGATTCCCTGAACGCCCTGCACGGGGACCTGGGCATCGTCCAGGACGGCGATGTCTGCATCGCGATGTCCTTCTCCGGTGAAACCTCGGAACTGCTGGCCCTGCTCCCTTTCATCAAACGCTTTGAATTGCCCATCATTTCCATGACGGGCAATACGGCCTCCTCCCTGGCCAAATACTCGGACATCGTGCTGGACACGGGCGTTTCCCGGGAAGCCTGCCCGCTGAACCTGGCCCCCACCTCCAGCACCACGGCCATGCTCGTCATGGGGGACGCCCTTGCCATGGCCCTGGTGGAAGCGCGCCACTTCACCGCGCGGGACTTCGCCAAACGCCACCCCGGCGGCTCCCTGGGCCGCGCGCTGCTCACCAAGGTGAGCGACATCATGCGCCGGGGGGAGGAAATGGCCATCCTTCCGGAAACCGCCTCCGTGAACGACTGCCTGAAGGCGATGACCACCGCCCACACCGGCGCCTGCATCCTGCTGACGGCGGACAACAAGCTGGCCGGCATCTTCACCCACGGAGACTTCGTCCGGGCGTACGGAGCCAATCCCCTCATTGGGGAGCAGCCCGTCAGCGGCCTCATGACCCGCAACCCCATCTATGTGATGGAAGACGACCTGGCCGCCGAGGCGGTGAAGGCCGTCAGCAACCGCCACATTGACGACCTGGTGGTGCTCAACGCGGAAATGACTCCCGTGGGCATCGTCGACCTTCAGGACCTTGCCAGGCTGAAACTGGTTTAGGCTCCCTCCATCATTCCTTCCAGGCATCCGTGATTCAAAAGTAACAAATCAATCACGGATGCCTTTTTCATTGAACGGAAGCTTTCATTTTCACAATCTAATTTCCATAAACATGTTCCTGAAATTTACGATCACCCTGCTTGCCTGCTCCTGGGGCTTTGCCCATGCGCAGGACGTTTCCGCCCCGGCGGGAGATCCGGATGCGCCCGCACCGGAGGAAGCCCCCCGGGAAGTCCCCCTGCCGGACGGCAAGACGGTACCCAAATTCGAACCCCTGGACGAGCACCGCATCAAGATAGGCAACGTGATCGTGAACCACAAGGAACGCACCGTCAGCTTCCAGGCTCAGGTCAACATGCAGGAGGGCATTCTGGAATATATCTGCTGCATGCCCAACGGCAAGCTGCATGAATCCCTGCTGGTGACGGAGGCGGACCCCCTGCACATCAGCCTGGGCATGACGCTGCTCAAATTCCACCGCTTTGAAAAATTCTTCCCGGTGCGGGATGAAAACTTTGAATGGCTCCCCTTCACGGAGCCCAAGCCCGCGGACTATGCGGACTCCTACGTGCAGGTCGCCATGACCTACACGGAAAACGGCAAGGAGCAGAAGAGCGACTTTTCAGACATGGTCGTGAACTCCCAGACCGGCAAGGGGCTGGACCCCAATGACTGGCTTTACACCAACTCCTTCTTTTACGAAGGGGCCTACCAGGCCAGCCTGAGCGGAGAAGTAATCTCCATCTTCGCGAGCCGCACCTCCCCCATCAACTACATCGGCGACTTTCATGACGGCGTCAACGACACGGGCTGGATCGTCAACCCGAAGAAAAACCTGCCCCCCGGCACGAACGTCACCGTCACCATCTCCCAGAAACCGGTTCAACCCAAGCAATAGCACATTATGTTCAAATCCGCACTTTCATTAACGCTGGCCGCCGCGCTGGGCACAGCCGCCTTCGGCCAGACCACCGTGACGGCCGTTCCCGGAGAAGCGGCCGCCTCCAAATACGCCTCCATCAGCCAGGAAATCCTGCGCGCCATTGAAAAAGGGAACGAATACCTGAAAAGCAAGCAGAACCCGGAAGGCTACTGGGCGCAGCCGTCCTATCCGGCCCTGACGGCCCTGGCGGTCACCGCCTACATGCGCGACCCCGCCAACCAGGGCAAGCCCATCCCGGAATACATCCGGAAGGGGTATGACTTCGTCCTGAAATCCCAGAAGGAGGACGGCTCCATCTTCAACCGCGGCATGTCCTCCTACAACACCGCGGTGTGCATGATGGCCCTGCTGGCCGCCAACAAGGAGGAATACGCCCCCGCCATCCTCAAGGGCCGCGCCTACCTCATCAAGCAGCAGAACCACTTCGCTCCGGACAACCCCTACAACGGCGGCATCGGCTACGGGGATAAAAAGGCCCCTCCCATTGCAGACCTTTCCAACACCTCCCTGGCCCTGGAAGCCATTTACTACTCCCAGAAGCTCGCCAAGGACGGCAAATACGGGGAACAGCCGGACCTGGACTGGAACGCCGCCACGGAATTCATCAACCGCTGCCAGCAGAACCCAGCCGTCAACAAGGAACCCTGGGTCTCCAGTGACAAATCCCAGCTCGGCGGCTTCGTGTACCGCCCGGGCGTCGCCAGCGCCAGGGACAGCAAAAGCGCCGCGTTTGACAAGGCGGAACCGCCCAGGGCCTACGGCAGCATGACGTACGCGGGCATGCAATCCCTCATTTACGCCAATGTGGACAAGAACGACCCCCGCGTCAAGCTGGCCCTCAAATGGCTGGAAAACAGCTACAACCTGGATGAAAACCCCGGCATGGGCATTCAGGGCCTGTACTACTACTACCAGGCCATGTCCAAGGCTCTCAGCGCCATGGGAATAGACACCCTGACGCTGGAAGACGGCCGCAAGGTGGACTGGCGTGACGAACTGGCCAACAAGCTCATCTCCATCCAGAAGAGCGACGGCTCCTGGGTAAACACCAACAACCGCTGGTGGGAGGCGGACCCCGTCCTGGTGACCTCCTACTGCGTGCTGGCGCTGGAACAGCTTTACCATTCCATTCCCCGGTAACGGACGCGCCATCCTGACTTCAAGGGCCGGAGAGGGAGGAAATGACCTCCTTTTCCGACCTTTTCCATGCCCGGAAATGAACGTCCCATGGAATAAAAGGGTCTTTTCTTCAACCATTTCAAATTCATGGACACCATTGATTCCATTACCATTATTGCGGCGGCGTGGGGGTTGCTGGTCCTTCGGCTGACGCTGGCCCTGATCCTGTGGCCGCACGGAGCCCAGAAAGTGCTGGGCTGGTTCGGGGGAGCGGGCTGGGACGGCACGTACCAGGCCTTCACGGAAAAAATGGGCATTCCCCCCTTCCTGGCCAAGGTGGCCATGCTGACGGAATTCTTCGCCCCCATCTGCCTGGTGCTGGGCGTCTTCACCAGGATAGCTGCGCTCGCGGTCATCATCATGATGGCCGTCGCCATGACCAAGCACGTTAAAAACGGCTACTTTGCCAACTGGTCCGGGAAAAAAGCCGGGGAAGGCGTGGAATTCCACCTGCTCTATGCCGGCTCCGCCCTGGCGCTGCTTCTGACCGGTCCCGGCCCGTGGTCCGTGGACGCCTGGTGCATGGACATCGTGCACGTCATCTTCGGCTGACGGAGGCAGGTCATGCCCGGCTGGGCATAGGACGTACTTTCCGGTTCTCAAATCCGCCGTACTCTGGTACTTGTGGGGGTGCAGCCTTCCCCTTCGGGAAAGGCGGCTCCTTTTGCCTTTCCACCTTCTTCCGCCATGACCAGCCTGAAACGCTCAAAACTCCGGCAGTGCACCAACTGCGAATGCATCATCAACGGAGTATGGGACTGGGTGGTGGAATGCGCCCGCGAGGCGGCTGAGGAAGAACCCGCCATGCGCGGCATTCTGGACGACGTCTGCCTGTCCCGCAATTCCCTGGCCACCTCCATCTCTGCCCGGCTGGCGCGCAAGCTCTCCCGCCGGGACATGCCGCGGGAACTGATCGAACCCCTCATCCGGGAGGCGCTGGCGGAAAACCAGAACATCCTCAGCCAGATCGCCAACGACCTGATCGCCATCGTGGACCGGGACCCCGCCTGCCGCACGCCGCTGGAACCCCTGCTCTTCTACAAGGGGTTCCACGCCATCACCACGTACCGCATCTCCCACTGGCTGTGGCAGCACGGCCGCACCATCATGGCCCTTCAGTTCCAGAGCCTGGCCAGCGAAGTCTTTGCGGTGGACATCCACCCGGCGGCCACCATCGGCTGCGGCATCCTGCTGGACCACGCCACCAGCTTTGTAGTGGGGGAAACCGCCATCATCCGCGACAACGTCTCCATCCTGCATGAAGTAACGCTGGGCGGCACGGGCAAGGAGGAAGGAGACCGGCACCCCATTGTGGAATCCGGCGTCCTGATCGGCGCGGGGGCCAAAATCCTGGGCAGGGTCACCATCGGCGCCTGCGCCAAAATCGCCGCCTGCTCCGTCGTCCTGGAAAACGTCCCTCCCCATACCACGGTGGCGGGCGTTCCCGCCGTCATCGTCAATGACTCCATTCCGGACAACCCTGCGCTGGACATGAACCAGTGCCTTTGTGACTAATCCTGCAACGGATTAGGAATCCGTCAGTTACTGCTAAAAACACGGCAAATCCCAAGCCCTGCAAAAATCAGGGGAAAAAGCAAGCTCCAAAAAGACCAGACGTGTCACAATGATTTCAATCTCAATGTATTGAAATTTATAATACACTAAACTTCAACATTTTGAGTTGAGGCCGGATTCCTAATTCGCATACTGCTAGGATATGCGTTTAAGATTACCCTTCTCTCTAAGGTCCGTCCTGCTTGCGTGCAGCGCCCTGTTCTCTACCGTGGCCTCCGCCTCTGTTTCAGACGGAAACCTTGGCAACGTCATGTACGTAGGGGACTCCATCACCCATGGCGTCAACAGCGGCTCCTGGCGCTGGGCCATGCACAAAATTTTTGCAGACAACGGCATCAGCTATACCGAAAAAGGTATCATGACCGGCAACTACAGCGGCGGAGTGGCCGCGGGAACCTCCTACGGCGGCAGGATTTTCCAGAATCTCCATTCCTCCGCGGCCAGCGCGCGGACCTATGAAATCGCCGGCAGGGCGAACAGCAGCAGCTACGGGCGGTTTGACGGCTCCAACATCAAGAACTGGCTGGGCCTGAGCACGGAAAAAACCCAGGGGGGAACCTACACGGGCCAGACCTTTACCGGGGCCGACACGCCGGACACGTTTTTCCTGCTCGCCGGCACCAACGACCTCCTTTCCGACAACAACAACAGTACGCTGCACCTGCGGCTGGACGGGGTCACCTACCTTCTGCTGAGCGACATGGATTCCATCGTCTCCTCCATCCGCACCGCCAACAGCCACGCAAGCATTCTGGTGATGACCATCCCCTGCTGGACGCAGCATTCCAACGGGAACCTGGCTGAAACGCACCAGGCCGTAGCCACCTACAACGAATCCCTGAAAGAATGGGGCGCAGAAAACGCCGCCAACGGCGTCAAAGTCATTGACATCAATGCGGGCATCATTGACGTGGCCTCCTCCACCCCTTTCTACGGGGTGCGCTCCATGTTCCACAATCCCACGGCGGACGGGCTGCACCCGAACGCCCAGGGGGACCTGCTGATGGCGGGCAACCTGGCCAAGGGCATGGGGTACGCGGGGCGGTCCGCCGGGCAGGAAAGGAAAGCCGCCCACGAACTGGGCGTCAACTTCGGCCAGACGCCCTCCATCACCCAGCAGACGCTGACGGCCAGGGGCTTTACCGCCAATAACGTCACCATCTCCAACAACACGATCAACTTCAACAAATCCGGCAGCAGCACCCTCACTTACAACTGGGGAGCCTCCCAGGGGCAGGACAAGGGCTACACGGTGGATTTCACCCTGCGCCTGGGCAACGGCGCCACGGGCGGCTGGGACACCACGAACAACTTCTCCCTGAATCTGGGCAACGGAACGCTGAACGTCAATGAAGCGTACATCCAATGGGGAAGCACCATCCTGTACTCCAGGGACATGTCCGCCAATGCGGATTCCATCCGCGTGGCCTACGTGGCGGGGGACAACGCCCACGGCCTGAACGCGGGCTACTACATCTGGCTGGGGGACGTCCTCATCGGGGAGGCGCAGACGGCAGCGGGGGGCAGCTCCTCCGGCCTCACCTTCAGCTATTCCGGCACGCTGGACGCCATCCTGTCCAACCTGGCTCTGGACGGCTCCCTCTCCTACGCGCCCTCCACCAGCGGCATCACCGGACCGGAAACCCTTTATCTGGCAAACGGCGGAGCTTCCTCCGCCCTCAAGCCGGGCATGATCGAATGGACAACGGGCGCCGCCGCCACCGCCGTGGCTACGGCCGGGGCCAATGCCACGTATAATGCCCGCAACGGCACCAACTCCAACATCGCCAGCATCACGGGAACGGGAAGCACCAAATTCATTTACGCCAACAACGGGGCCTATGGCAGCGCGGACAGCCGCCAGGACCTGTGGGTGACGCTGGGGGAAGGCGTCAGCAGCGATAACGGCTGGATAGGAGGCCACACGTCGGGCGACCTGTACGGGGACATCCACCTGCGCCTGGCGGAAGGGGCCATTGGCAAATCCACGGTATTCGGCACTGTTAACGGGGGCACCGTCCACGGGGATATTTACCTGGAATTCTCCTCCTCCACCGGGACCTATGACACCTCCTTCACCAACGGGGAGGCGGACCGCACCTCCGTGGCGGGAGCCTACGCCACCGCCGTGGACGGGGACATCACCATGGTGTTCAATGACGGCGTGTTCTCCCATCGCATTTTCGGCGGCCTTTACACGGGAAACAAAACCATCTCCGGCTCCACCTCCCTTTACATCAACGGCGGAACGTTCATGAACGAAATCTACGCCGGGAACAAGACGAACGGCACCATCTCCCAGGGAACCAGCCTGACCGTCACGGGCACGGACGCCATTCTGGGCAAGGCTGACGGGGACAACTGGACATGGACGCTCCTGTGCGGCGGCAACAAGGCCAGCGGCACCATCAACGGAGGCACCGCCATCACCCTGAAGGACATTGCCGCCACCACCGGAGACGGTTCCGAACACAAATTTGACAAATACGCCGGCACCATCGACGGCAAGGGGGGAGGAACAGTGAACGGGGAGAAGAAGCTCGTCTTCGACCACTACACTACCAGCTTCCTCGGAACGCTCCAGAACTTTGACAAGGTGCAGGTCACCGGAAATTCGGACCTTGCGCTGGACAAGGCCCTGGGCAATACGGTTGCCTCCCTGACCGTGGATGCAGGCTCCGCCCTCCGGTTCAACCAGGCCCAGGGAGCCACGCTGGACATCACCAACAACGGCACGATTCGCACCTCGCACAACCTGACCCTCAAATCCGCAGACACCGGAACCGGAACCTATTGGGTGGAAGGAGGAACGCTGGACCTGGCCGGGCAGGCCGTCTCCGGAAAAATATCCATCTCTGCGGGGGCGCTCGCCAATACGGCGGGACTGGGAGCCGGGAGTGTCTCCGTCTCCGGCATCACCGGGAACGTCAACCTGGGCGGACTGGACGGAAGCAAGCTGAACTCCATCAACATGGGCAGCGGCACAGGAACCATTTCCGGCCTGACGGGCCATGCGGACCTGTCCGGCTCCGACACGCAATTGAGGCTTTCCGCCGCCAACATGGGCGCGGACGGCACGGGAATCATCCAGTTCAATGACGCGGCTAATTCCACTCTGACCCTGGGGAACCTGACCCTGACGCTGACGGCGGATGCCGTGGCGCTGCTCGCCGCTCCGGGGGACTACGCCTTCCACGTCACCAACGCCGCCCTGCACGCGGATACCAACCACATCACGCTGAGCGAATACAACGGCATGGCGTGGGACATTACCCGGACGGAAGGCGGCCAGGTAATCATCTCCTTCGGCCAGCTGGACGCCATGGTCATTGACAAGGGAGCTTCCAAAAACGTCACCTCCGCCAGCACCCTGGGGGCAACCCCCAGCGTCACCAACAACGGAACGCTGAACATCGACCTGTCCGCGGCCACTGCGCCGGAAGACAAAACAACCACCATCCGCTATCTGGCCGGCACGGAAGCCGGTGCCGTCGTGAACACGGGAACGGACAGCGACGTGATCATCACGCTGCTGAATGAAACCTCCGCAGATCCGGACAAACCAGGCAACACCGCTTATGCGGGCTCCATTGAAGGAGCGGCGCAGCTCGTCAAGGACGGTGAACAGAGGCTGACCGTTGACGGCAGCGTGACCGCCTCCGCTCTGGACGTGCAGCAGGGAGAGCTCGTGCTCCAGAACACGAAGGAAAGTTCCATCATCTCCGGCGCCCTGAACGTGGAACAGGATGCCGCGCTGACGCTGAACTCCGCATCCCTGGCCGCCGGGGATCTGGCGGGCTCCGGCTCCATCACCCTGAACGGGGGCGCCCTGCTCACCATCGCCAGAGACACTCTTTCAGACCTGACGCTCCACGCAAGCGTCACCGGCTCCGGCACCCTGAAACTGGACAATTGCAACCTGATTCTAGGCACGGACAGCAATCTGGGCGAAGACGTGCTGCTCCATCTGGGGGGCGGCAGCCTGCGCCTGCAGGACGGCTCCACGATCGCGCTGGAAGGGCTCCACCAGGAGCAGGAAAACGGCGCGCTCCACCTGGGGGCAAACGGACGTCTGGAACTGGCCTCCAACGACGGGAAAACCTACTCCTTCAAGGGGGATATCACCGGCACGGGAGCCATCACCCACCGGGGCGAAGGCACGCAGATCATCCTTTCCTCCGGGAATGGCGGCGTGGACGTCAGCCATACCCGGGCGGGCGGCCACCTCGTCCTGGGAGACAAGGACCTGGCCGCGGACGGCTCCATGACCTACAGGGACATTTCCATCGGCAGCAACACCCGGGACGCCTCCGACCTGGACGCCACGGCGGACCTCTCCCTGATGAACAATACCACGGCCAACACGCTCTCCATCGCCTCCAACGGCAAACTATACCTGGGCGGCAATCCCAACCAGCGGGCGGTCCAGCTCGTGCTGACCGGCAGCAACGGCGGAGTGGCGGCCGATCTGGACTCCGGCGCTTCCCTGGACCTCACCGTCAATACGGAAACGCTGGCCCGCAGCGCGGACAATGCCTGGGCCGCCGTGAAGGCGGAAAACGGCTCCATCCGCATCAACGGGGCGGACCCATCCATCAACGTCAACATTTACGGCCTGGGTACCGCGGGAGACTGGGCCATCCTGCCGGAATTCACCATCAACGCCTTCTATGCGGAAAACGGCCTGGCCACGGCAAACGGGGAAACCTGGACGGCGGACATGGTGAACCTGACTTATGCCGGCTTCGCCAACCTCGTCTATGACATCAGCAAGATACTCTCCGACGACGGCAAGCTGTTCCAGGTCCACTTCACCAAACTGGGAGACAGCCCGCTGAAGGACTTCGCCTCCACGGAAAACCAGAGAGCCGCGGTGGACAGCCTGTGGGCCGTCACCTCCTCCCCCGGAAGCATCACCCCGGCCATGATGGAATTCCTCAATGCCGTGGGCACCGCCCAGGCCATGGGGGACACGGGCGCCCTTCAATCCGCCCTCTCCTCCTATGCGGGCAGCGGCGTCACCGCCCTGCACTCCGCCCAGAAGGGAGCCCTCCGGGACCAGGTGCTCCACCTGCGCAACCGCCTCTCCCAGATGGGAGCCTCCCCGCAGTACATCAACGATGACCTGCCCTGCTTCAACGCCTGGATTGAAGGGGAAGGCGGCTACCGCAAACTGGATGACCGGATGGACGAATCAGGCTACAAGCTCAACACCTGGGGCGGCACCTTCGGATTTGACGTAACGTGCAGCGACAGCTTCGTATGGGGAGCGGCCTTCTCCGCCAGCTATGGCGACCTGGACGCCTACATGGCGAACGGAGACCTGGACTCCTACTACGGCAATCTGTTCTTCCGCATCCAGTCGGGCCGCTGGGCGCACAACGTCATCCTCACCTACGGATGGAACGACGCTTCCCTGGACCGCACCGCAGGCATCCCCGGAGCCGGCATGTACGCCATGCACGGCAGCACCAGCGGCAGCAGCTACGGCGCCTTTTATGAAGGCACGTATGACCTGTACCTGGATGAAAACAAAACCTCCGCGTTCCAGCCCCTGGTGAACGCCTCCGTGTACAAGAGCCGGATGGACGGCTTCACGGAATCAGGGGGCCTGGGCATGAGCGTGGACGACATGGATTCCACCTACGGCACCGTGGGACTGGGGGCGAGGCTCCGCGGAGAGCTCTCCAGCAACCTGACGGGCCGCGCGTCCATGGGTGAACTGCGGGTGCAGGTTGTCCAGCTCCTGGGCGACCGGAAAACCACGGCGGCGCTGTCGCCCGCCGGCGTGCCCGGCGCAGGATTCCGCGTGAACGGAGCCAGGGAAGGAGCTACCGGCGTGCAGGCAGGCGCGGGCATCACCATTCCGGTGGGTTACACCAGCTCCATTTTTGCGGATGTCAATGCGGACTTCCGCAGCCGCGCCACCAGCTTCAACGGAAGCATCGGCTACAGGCTGACTTTCTAACGGGACTTCTTCAGGGGTGTGTACAAGCGGGGAGCATCGCGGCCATGCTGCGGTGCTCCCTTTCTGATTGCGGACGTGCCTGTTCAGGCGCGGTCTTCCCCCGGAATCCGGGAAGGGTCCTTCATCTGCCCGCTGCCTTCAATGACGTACTTGTAAGAGGTCAGCTCCCGCAGAGCCATTGGCCCGCGGGCATGAAACTTGTCCGTCCCGATGCCTATCTCCGCGCCGAAGCCGAATTCCTCCCCGTCGCTGAACCGCGTGGAGCAATTATGGTAGACGCACGCGCTGTCCACCCGGCTCATGAAATAATCGCGGGCCTTTCCATCCTCCGTGATGATGGAATCACTGTGATGGGAACCGTAGCGGTTGATATGCTCTACGGCATCCCGGACGCCGTCCACCACCTTCACGGAGAGAATCAGGTCTTCATACTCCGTAGACCAATCCCTTTCCTCCGCAGGAACGGCCTCCGGACCGAAAAACGGCCTGCTCCGCCCGCACACGCGGCATTCCACGGCACGCCGGCGCATGCGCTCCGCCGCCATCGGCAGGAACCGTTCCGCCGCGGCGGCGTCCACCAGCAGGGTTTCCGCCGCATTGCAAACGCCCGGGCGCTGTGTCTTGGAGTCGTCCAGCACGTTCACGGCCATCTTCAAATCCGCTGCGGCGTCCACATACACGTGGCAAACGCCGTCCAGATGCTTCAGCACGGGAACCCTGGCGTACTCCGTCACGGCGCGGATCAGCCCCTTTCCACCCCTGGGAATGACCACGTTCAGGAAAGAATCCAGCTCGCACAACTGCCGCACCTCATCCCGGCTGCCGGAATCAAGAAGCTGCACGGCGTCCGCGGGGACGGCGGACTCCTTCAGCGCGGCGCGCAGAACCTCCGCCAGAACCCGGTTGGTCCGCAGGGACTCGCTCCCGCCGCGCAGAATGACGGCATTCCCGGACTTCAGGCACAGGGCGGCGGCATCGCAGGTAACGGTGCCGCGGCTCTCGTAAATAAAACCGATGACCCCCAGGGGAACGCGCACCTGGCGGATATGCAGGCCGTTGGGGCGCGTCCACTCCCGGATGCATTCGCCCACGGGATCAGGGAGGGCCGCCACCTGCTCCATGCCGCGGGCCATGTGCTCCACGCGCTCCGGCGTCAGGAGAAGCCTGTCCAGAAACGCGGCATTGCGGCCGCCCTTCCGGGCCTCTTCCATATCAAGGCCGTTCTCCCGGACAATCTTTTCCGCGGCGCTCCGAACGCCTGCGGCCATCAGGCGCAGGGCCTGCGCCTTCTCTTGCGGCTCCAGGGCAAGCATCTCCCGTGAAGCCGCCAGCGCGGCCCGTCCCACCGGTTCAAGAGGATTCTCCATCTTCATAACTTCATCCCTTCGGTACAAAATACGTTCCGGCTCCTTCCGCCTTCCCCTCCAGCAGCAGCGCGATGCGTTCCGGATGGCGGCCGTGCAGCATGTAAACGCCCGTCCCCGCATTCACGGCCTCCCGGATGGCCTGGAGCTTGGCGCTCATGCCGCCCATGGAAAAGCGGCCCCGGTCCTCCTCTGCGAACGCCAGCACGGCATCCACGTCCTCCACCCGGGGAATGATGGCTTCCCGGCTGCCTCCGGGGGGATACAGGCCGTCCACGCTCGTCAGGATAAACAGCGCGTCAGCCTCCACCAGGCGCGCCATGTGCACGGAAAGAATGTCGTTATCCCCGAACTTCAGCTCTTCCACGGATACGGTGTCGTTCTCATTCACGATCGGGATGATGCCTCCGTACTCAAACAGGCGCAGCACCGTAGCCTGCACGTTGTGGCGGCGGCGCTTCAAATCCTCTGCCGTCAGCAGGAGCTGAGCCACATCCACGTCAAAATGGTTGAAAAGATTCTCATACGTCTGCATCAGCCGCGTCTGCCCCACGGCCGCGCATGCCTGCTTCAGGGACAACTCCTGCGGATAGGACGGCAGCCCCAGGACGGACACGCCGGAACCCACAGCCCCGGAGCTCACCAGCACCACCTGGTGGCCCTGCTGCATCAGGTCCGCCAGCGCGCTGACCAGATGCACGATGGAAGAACCATCCAGCGTCCCGTTCTCACGGGTCAGAACGCCCGTTCCTACTTTAACTACGATTTTCATGTACTTCTGCCCTCCATGATATAACAGGCTCTTTCCTCACAGAAAGCAGAAAACGCGTTCTTCCCGCAATGCCGCGGTTCCGCTGGCCGCGCAGGGATTCCAGCCATGAAAAAACCTCATTTCCGCGCGAACACGTCCCTGGTGCAGTCATCATTCCACACGTATTCGAGCTGCTCCGCTATACCCTCCGCCCGTGACCTGCCAAACCGGTCGCTCACAAACCCGAGGGCCATGTCCATTCCGGCGGAAACGCCGGAGGAAGTATAAAACTTCCCGTCCGCCACCCACCGGGCACGTTCCTCCCAGCCGACTGCGCCGCGGACGGACTTCACCCATGCAAAAGACTTCTTGTTGGAAGTCGCCCTTCTGCCGTCCAGCGCGCCGCAGCCGGCCAGCAGCGCGGCCCCTGTGCAGACGGACAGGCAATACTCCGCATCGTCCGCCATGCCCCGGAGAAAATGCAGGAAAGGCGGAAAAACCGCCAGGCGGCGGGTCCCCCTTCCTCCCGGAACCACTAAAATTCCGCCGCCGTCCGCCTCCGTGGCCGGTTCAGTGACAATTACCGTCTTTTGAGCACTTGCGACGGTTCCGCCATGTTCGGAAAAATAACGCAGCCGGTATTCCTCTACTTTGCCCAGCACTTCCACCGGGCCGAATGCATCCAGCGTCTCAAAATCATCAAAAAGCAACACATTCACATCCACCAGGCCACATTACTCCATCCGTCCTCCCTCCGCACCTGATATTTCACGATTCCGTGTCCTGCCTGCCGGAATTCACGGCCATCAATCCCCTGGCTGCGTCAAACGGGTAAAAAACGGGCGGAAGCCTCCCCTTCCGGAGAAACTTCCGCCCGGAACACCCAAATTTGACTATCCCTTGAACATGCCGAGGGCCTTGGCCACTCCTTCCCCGTATTCGGGGTCGCACTGCATGCAGTGGTCGATGTGGCGCTGCTTGATAAAGTCCGGCGCGTCGCCCATGGCGCGGGCGGTATTGCCGTACAGGGCCTCCCTCTGCTCCGGATTCATCAGCCGGAACAGGGCGCGTGGCTGGGAATAATAATCGTCGTCATCCTCGCGGAAATCCCAGTGCCAGGCCGCGCCGTCCAGCTCCAGCGGCGGTTCCCGGAACTCCGGCTGTTCCTGCCACTCCCCGTAACTGTTCGGCTCATAGCCCAGCGTGCTTCCCGCATTGTCGTCCACACGCATCATGCCGTCCCGGTGGTAACTGTGGAACGGGCAGCGGGGGGCGTTCACCGGAATCTGGTTATGGTTCACCCCCAGCCTGTACCGCTGGGCGTCCCCGTAGGAGAACAGGCGCCCCTGGAGCATCTTGTCCGGGGAAAAGCCGATGCCGGGAACGACGTTGGCCGGGTTGAACGCCGCCTGCTCAATCTGGGCGAAATAGTTGTCCGGGTTCCGGTTGAGTTCCAGCACGCCCACCTCCATGAGGGGGTAATCCCCGTGCGGCCATACCTTGGTCAGGTCAAACGGATTGAAGGGGCATGCCTTGGCCTGCTCCTGGGTCATCACCTGGATGTACATCGTCCAGCGCGGGAAATCCTTCCGCTCAATGCTCTCATACAAATCCCGCTGGTGGCTCTCCCGGTCCTTCGCGATAATCGCTTCCGCCTCCGCGTCCGTCAGGTTCTTGATGCCCTGCTGGGTTTTCAGGTGGAACTTCACCCATACCCGCTCATTGTCCGCGTTCAGCATGCTGAACGCATGGCTGCCGAACCCGTGCATGTGGCGGTAGGAGGAAGGAATGCCGCGGTCGCTCATCACGACGGTGACCTGGTGGAAAGCCTCCGGCAGGGAAGTCCAGAAATCCCAGTTGTTCCGCGCGCTTCTCATGTTGGTGCGCGGGTCGCGCTTGATGGCGTGGTTCAGGTCCGGGAACTTGAGCGGATCCCTCAGGAAGAAAACCGGGGTATTATTGCCCACCAGGTCCCAGTTTCCCTCCTCCGTGTAAAACTTGATGGCAAAGCCGCGGATGTCGCGCTCCGCGTCCGCCGCTCCCCGTTCCCCGGCCACGGTGGAAAACCGCACCAGCAGGTCGGTCTTCTTGCCAATTCCGAAAAACATGGCAGCCTTCGTGTAACGGGTGATGTCCCCCGTCACGGTAAACGTGCCGAAGGCGCCGGAGCCCTTGGCATGCATGCGCCGTTCCGGGATCACTTCCCGGTCGAAATGGGCCAGCTTTTCCAGGAACCAGACGTCCTGGAGCAGCATGGGGCCGCGGGGGCCGGCCGTGAGCACGTTTTCGTTATCCGGAACGGGCGCTCCGACGGAGGTCGTTAAATTCTTTTGGTCACTCATGGTGTCTTTTAGTTAGAATTATTATAAACTAATTTTTTCAAGGGTGTCAACAAAGTTTCTTTCAAATCCCGGAAAGGCAAACAACTTGCTTGCGACCTTCCTCCGCGGGACGGGAAAACGGCGCATGGCGTACCCCATGAAGCCAAGCCCTCCCGGCGGCTGCCTCCAGGCAACGGGGCCAAGGCCATTGCGCCATTTTCCGCTTGACCCTGAATGGAGAATCCGGGAGAGTGCCTTTCTCGATGAAGAATCGGGGCTTTCCTCATGAACCGTTTTCTTGCAACAATCTATTGCAACCTATCTCTTTCTCCGCAAACGAGAAAGAAGCGCCGCGTCCGCCTGGGTTTGAAGACGGGAGGGGAAGGTTATGTAAACCCGGTAGGAAACCGCATTTTTCTCATTCTTCCTTCCGGCGAAAAACAGCTTGTCGAGCCGTACCAGATACCGGGGTCCGTCCGGCTGAACATTGAGGGAGAGCACAACACGCTCATCTTCCATGCTCCGCTCTCCTTAAACAATATCTCCATCCACATCTGGAAACATGTCCGCGGCGCGAAAATCGAATTCGGCTCCTCGTCGTCCGGGCACAGCCACTGGAACAATGTCAGCATTCTGGCAGCTGCATCCGGAAGCGCCCTGTCCATCGGCCATTCGACGAGCATCGAAGGATTAGCGGTCATGCTTGTGGGCGGCAAATGCCACATTGGCAACGATTGCATGCTGTCTTCCGGAATCACCATCTGGGCAAACGACTCCCATCGCCTGATGGACGCCGACACGGGGGAACTGCTCAACGACCAGCCGCAGGGCGTCCTCATCGGCGACCACTGCTGGATCGGGCAGGGGGCAACCTTCACCAAAAATGCCATCATCCCGGCAAATACGGTTGTCGGCCTGCAATCGGTCGTCACCAAATCCTTCCGGGAGGAATTCACCGCTCTGGCGGGAAACCCGGCCAAGGTCATCAAAAACGGGGTCAAATGGAGCCGTGAAAGAGAAATGGGCTAAGGACGCCCAACACGTTCCTCCGCAGCTTCATGGCCTGAACCGCCTGCGCATGCCGGGCCATGTGCCGCAGGGGGCGCCGCGGCATGCGGACCGGAGATGCCCGGCGCTTCCATCTTCAATGCTTTTCCCCCGCTCCGCCCTGTTGCCGGAGACGCATTTTAGGCTTCCAATATGGGGCTGATCTGCTCATATTGCCCGGGCATGAATCTTGACCTTCTCCAAAAAGCCGCCAACCAGGCGCGGGGACTTGCCATGGATGCCGTTCACGACTGCGCATCCGGCCACTTGGGCCTGCCGCTGGGGTGCGCCGAAATCGGGGCCGTCCTGTTCGGCGATCTGCTCAACATCTGCCCCGCGCAGCCCCGCTGGCTCAACCGTGACCGCTTCATTCTCTCCGCCGGCCACGGCTCCATGTTCCTTTACGGCTGGCTGCACCTGTCGGGATTCAACATCGGCATTGAAGACCTCAAGGGCTTCCGCCACAAGGGCTCCATCACGCCCGGCCACCCGGAATTCCGGGATACGGAAGGCGTGGAATGCACCACGGGGCCGCTAGGACAGGGCATTGCGAACGCCGTAGGCTTCGCTCTCTCCGCCAGGCGCGCCGCTGCTCGGTTCAACAAGCCCGGCATGGACATCTTCACCCAGCACATCTTCTGCCTCACGGGGGACGGCTGCCTCCAGGAAGGCGTGGCCCGCGAATCCCTCGCCCTGGCCGCCGTCCTGAAGCTGGACAACCTCATTCTCATTTACGATTCCAACGACATCACGCTGGACGCCCCCGCGGAACGCACCCAGCTTGCCGACCCGCGCGCCGTGTATGAAGCCCTGGGCTGGGACGTGCGCCAGATCGACGGGCACGACCTCAAGGCCATCGCGGAAGCGGTGGAAGCCGCCAAAAACGCCAGGAACGGCAAGCCCCAGCTCATCATCGCCAAAACGATAATCGGCAAAGGCATCCCCGGCATTGAAGGCACCACGAAGGGCCACGGGGAAGGCGGAGCCAAGCTCCAGGAAGAAGCCCACGCCAACTGGGGCATTCCTGCCGGGGAACGCTATTACGTCTCCGAAGACGTCCGCAGCGCCTTCACGGACCTCAAGGCCAGACGGGAAGAAGCTTTCAACGCCTGGAACGCCACCTACGAACAATGGCGCCGGGCTTATCCGGAACTGGCCGCGGAACTGGACTCCGGCATCTGCGCCTGCGCCAGGGGCGTCAATCCCGCGGACTCGGACAAGGCCATCCCCGCCTTCCCGCAGGACTACAGCGACGCCACGCGTTCCGCCGGAGCCGTCGCCATCAACGCCATCGCCAAGGCGGACCCCTGGTTCCTGACCACCAGCGCGGACCTGTACAGCTCCAATAAAAACTACCTTTCCGGCGCGGGGGACTTCTCCGCGGAAACCCCGGAAGGGCGCAACTTCTGGTTCGGCATCCGTGAACATGCCATGGCCGCCATCTGCAACGGCATCGCCTATGACGGCCTGTTCCGCGTGAGCGCCGCCACGTTCTGCGTCTTTGTGGACTACATGCGCGCCGCCATCCGCGTGGCCGCCCTCAGCGGCCTGCCCGTCACCTACATCCTGACGCACGATTCCGTGGCCGTGGGCGAAGACGGCCCCACCCACCAGCCGGTGGAAACCGTCTCCGGCCTCCGCGTCATCCCGAACCTGGACGTCATCCGCCCGGCGGACCCAGAAGAAACCGCAGGAGCCTGGATGGCCGCCATGCAGCGCGCCGACGGCCCCACCGCCCTCATCCTGACCCGCCAGAAGGTAGCGACCCTGAACAATATTCCCGTGGAAACGCGCCGGGAAGGCGTGCTGAAAGGCGGCTACGTAGCCCGGAAGGAACAGGGAACCTTGAAGGCCATTATCCTTGCCAGCGGTTCCGAACTGGAACTGGCCCTGAAGGCGGCGGAAAAAACCGGAGAAGGAATCCGCGTGGTTTCCATGCCCAGCTTCTTCCGCTTTGACAAGCAATCTGCCGAATACCGGGAAAGCGTGCTTCCCCCCTCCTGCGCGAAGAGGGTTTCCGTGGAAGCCGGCGTCACGGACCTCTGGTGGAAATACCTGGGCTGCCAGGGCGAAGCCGTGGGCATCAACCGCTTCGGCTTCTCCGCACCCGGAGCGCAAGTTCTGGACGAGCTCGGCATGAACGTGGACAACGTCGTTGCCGCCGTCCAAAAGGTGCTCTCCAAATAATCTGCGGCGTTTAACCGCCATTCCTTTTCAGGGGCTGTCCCGCATCCGGCGGAACAGCCCTTTTTCATGACCCGCCAGAACATCCCCCGGAAAAGGGTTGATGAAACCCCACCCAACACCCCCTCTGTCCGCAAGCTCCGTCTTTCTCCGTATGAATATGAACTGGCCAACCCATTAAACCCGGCTATTTCCACATGCCGCGGGGATTGTGCCTCCGGCATCCCGGAAAGGAAGGCCGGCATCATTCATCCTCTGGATCCACTCACCAGGCGGTTCAGGATAAAAAATGGACAGCCTTCACCTTATTCCCGCGACACCTTCAGCCTCAGGAACCGCCGCGTCGGCGCGTTGCCGTCAATCACTATGGAATCAAGGTATTCGGCACGGTCTCCGGATGGCTCGACCGTCGCTTCCTCCCTCCAGGTAACCAGGTCTTCCGTGCTTTCCACGCTGAACGTCACGTCCGTGGCCGCCGTATTCACCGGCCATTCCAGCACCAGGCGGCATTCCCCGTTTTCCTCCCTGACCGCCAGCCTCGTGACGCTTCCGCAGGGCTTGTTCGGGTCCAGCCCCGCGGCATACTTCATCAGGTTGGTGATGCCGTCGCCCGCGGGACAGGCGTCCGGGACAGTCTGGTCCTCCGGCGTTCCGTCGGCAAAATGGTCCTTCTTCCATTGGTCATACGGGGAAGGCGTACGCGTCCAAGCGAGCACCAGGGCGCTTTTTCCCGCCGTATTCTCCTGTTTCAGGGAAAAAGAACCCTCACTCTTCCAGGCTTCCGCACTGGCGGCGTCATAGGAAACGGAGGGAAGAGCCGCCATGGAAAGAGTGGTCCCTTCCACCAGCTTCCAGCTCTGTTCCTGTTCCTTCCCGGCCATGACAGGGAGAGCCACGCGGATTTCCGCCGTGCTATCCAGAGACACTGGCCCCTCCGCGCTCCACTTGGCCTCCTGGCTAGGGTTCCGGGGGAGAGAGAAGGACAGGCATGCCCCTGCGGCCACGTCCAGCCGCGTCATTCCGCGCACGCCGGCGTTCGTGCCGAGCCGCACCGTTCCGCCTTCCACGCTCACCGGAAAATGGCACAAGGAAATGCCGCCTAAGCCCAGCGTTCCTTCCCCCGTCTTTCTCAAGCTGGAGGTGGAGGAATACCCGGCGAAGGAATAAAGAGGGTCTTCCATGCTGACCAGGCAATCCGGGTCCGCATGCATCACCAGGCGCACATGGCCCATGACCGTGATGGAATTGGGCACGCCGCCCGTGGAGGCTCCCGCGGAACGCCCCCGGAAATTGCCGCTGAAGGAAACGGGGCGGGTGGAATCCGTGGACCGGAGGTTGAGCACGGTGGGAGCCTCCGCGCTGCCGCCGGAAACGTAAACGGCGCCCCCCAGGTTTCCGGCGCTGTTTCCGGTAAAGGAACAGCCGCCTTCCACGTTCACGGTGCGCTCCTCCTCCCCGTCATTGGCATCCAGGCACAGGGCGCCCCCGTTGTGGGCCGCCGCGTTGCCGGAAAAGGAGGAACCCGCCGCTACCTGCACGTTCCCGCGGCTGTAGAGCGCGCCGCCGCTGCCGCCCTCCGCCCTGTTGCCGGTAAAGGAAACGGCGGCCTGCTGGACTACGGAACCTGCGTAAACCGCTCCGCCCTGGGAGAAGCCGCGCACCGTGTTATTTTCATAGGAGGCGGAGCCGGAAAAAGTGACCTGCCCGTAATCCAATATGCCGCCGCCGTTGCCCGTCTTGTCCGCATTGCTGGAGCCGCCGCCGGCATTGACCAGCACATCCGCCAGCAGAAGGGCCCCGGAGAGGAAGGCGGCGGACCCAAGGCCAATCCTGAGAAGACGCAGACGACCGGGAAGAACGGAAAAACAACGTGTTTTCTTCATGAGTCTTGTCCAGTTGGTGAAAAGTTTATTGCCGGATGGGAACGAAGGAGGAAGCATCATCCGGGTCCGTTTCACCGGGATCGATGACGCCGTTGCCGTTGGCGTCCTCCACAAGGTCGGGAACGCCGTCGCCGTCGGAATCCACGTCCGGGAAATCAGGCATGCGGATGTAGGCCGTCCCCACCGCCTGGCCGTTCCTGGTGAGGACGGGATATTGCGCATCCGCCTGACGGAGTTCCCGGATCAGGGAGCGCGCCATGCGCATCAGGCGTTCCTGCTGCGCCGGGTCCTGGGCCAGGTCATTGCTCTCTCCGATGTCGTCTTTCAGATTGAAAAGCTGCCACGGGAAGCGGCCCGCGGTCCTGTAGCCGTTGCCGGAATACAAATCCGTATGGGCGTACTGGTCCATGTAATTGTAAATGACCTTCCAGTCTCCTTTCCGGCAGGTGGAATAGAAATTGGCGTAGGAATGGTGGTGCGGGAAATGCTGGAATATCTTCTGGGTGCGGTGGAAGGAAGAATCCCCCCGGAAATAGGGACTGATGTCCTCCCCGTCCACCTGATGGCCCACCGGAACCTTCAGCTTCAGCATATTCAGAATGGTGGGATAAATGTCCCAAATCGCCACGATGTCATGGTTCACGGAATTCTGCGGAATGGGATATTCCTGCTGGATGGGGCTGGAGGAATCGACCTCCGCCCAGCCCACGATCATCGGGATGCGCGTTCCCCCTTCGTAACGGCTGCCTTTGCGCCCTCTCAGAGGAGCTACGGCGCTGATTTTCTCAAGCCATGGAATATCTCCGCTATAGCTCTGCTGGATGGGAGCGTCTCCGCCGTTGTCGGACATGAAAATGACCAGCGTCCTGTTGGCCACGCCCAGTTCCTTGAGGTAATCCATCAGATCCCCCAGGGATTTGTCCATGCCGCCGATCAGGGTGCCGAAATTGCGGAGATTGCCGCCGATGGAAACTCCCGGTTCAAAGGACGTGCCCGAGGGATAAGTATCGTAGTCCCCGTTGGGGTCCGGCTGGTCGTGCCGCTGGTGGACGGCGTAATGGGTCATGTACGCGAAGAAAGGCGCATTCTCATCCACGGCGGCCTTGATCTGCTTCTTCATCTCCAGCGTCAGGGCATTTGTCAGGAAATTCCTCTTCCTGTCTTCCGCCGCAGTGGTTCCGTAATATTCCTCCAGGTCAGGAACATGGGTGTTCCCGGAGCCGAACTGATCCTCTCCCCGGTAGGAGGCGGGCTGTCCGGCGGAGCAGCCGGCTATGTTGACGTCAAATCCCAGGTTGGCTGGATTGGAATAAAGCTGGTTGGACGGGGCGAAGTGGGCCTTTCCCACCGTGATGGTCCGGTAGCCGGCATCCTTCAGCACGCGGGGGAGAGGAATTTCCTGCTGGCTCATCCCTGCCATGTTCCACTGGGGAGCACGGATGTGGGGAAGACCGCCGCTGTATTCATTCAGCGTGGGGGCATTCACGGCCGTCCAGTTGGTGACCCGGTGACGGGCGGAGGTCTTGCCCGTCATCAGGGACGTGCGGCCCGGAGAACACAAAGGGCACGAATAGGCATTCGTGAACTTCATCCCCTGCGCCGCCAGCCTTTCCATGGAGGGCGTTTTATAAAAGGCGTTCAGCTCCGTAACGACGGGCTGGCCGTCCTTGTAATAAAATGGCACGGACGTATCCTGCCAGCCCATGTCGTCCACCAGAAACACCAGGACGTTGGGCGTGTTCTCCGCCAGCACGGAAATAATCAGGGACTTGCTCTTCTCCGTGCCGTCCGCCGCGGTCAGCGTCAGCGTGTACTGGGTCGTCTCCGCGGGAGACACCTGAACGCTGCCGGCCCCCGCCGTGCTGGTGATGGGAATCTCCGCGCCATTGGCGGTCAGGGCAAGGCTTTCCGCTTTCACCGTGCTCCATGTCAGAGTGGCCTTCTCATCACTGCCGGGAGCAACCCTCTTTTTGTCGGATTCAAAGAGAAGGATTTCCGGTTCCTGCTTCCTGACGGTCACCGTCACTTCTTCCTTGGAAACGGTTCCGTCCTCACAGGCGGCGCTGAGAATGTAGGTCGTGGTGGCGTCAGGCTTTACCGTGACGGAACCCGTGCCGTCTTCCGTAGTGGCCGGAATATCCCGGCCGTCCCTGGTGCTCAGCGTGACTGCTCCGCACTTCCAGGTTTTCCAGCTCAGGACGGCTCCGGAGGTTGAATCTTCCATGATCTCTGAAGGAGTCGCCGTAAAAGTCACGATGCCGGGAGAAGGAGCCGTCAGGCGGACCGCATTGATGGCGGAACGCGTCTGGGAGGCCCCGTTGCCCGTAATGGTAATCGTTCCTCCAGTGACCGGCACATACTTCAGCGTCAGCCTGTTGACTCCTTCCTGAAACGCGCCGGAAAACGTGCCGCGGTCCTGGATGGTGCCGGTGAGGCCGTTAACCGTATAAAGCATGTCCCGGTCCGAGTCATTGCAATCCCCGTAAATTTCCACATGGCAGTATTCCGCCATGGAATCGGGAAGCCGGGAAATCACGACGTTTTCCGTTCCCCGGATACCGGCCCAGGAATCCATGAGCAAATAATCACGGTTCCTGCCCGACGCAAAAATGCCGTTGCTGGCGCAATAACCCGGATTGATGGCGCAGGAGGCTTCCGTGGACACTCCCGCCGCAGTTTTCAAGGTGGAAACGGTCGTGGCGGCATTCGCCGCGGGCTTGATGAAATTCCATGTTTTTCCTTCCTCCGCCAGGGTTCCGGGCTCCGCCTGCCGGAACGCCGCCTCCGTGGCCGCAGTTCCGTTCAGCACTCCTATCCCTATTTCTTCCGCATGCGCCAGGGAGCAGGCGGCCAGCACAGCCGGAACCCATCCGCACCAATTCAGCTTTCTCATGGTGATTTCCTCTTCCGTAAACAGGAAGGCGCCGACTGTTCCTTTCGCGAACGGCCGGCGCCTGCATGAAGAACAAACGTTACGCGCGCCTGCGGCGCATCAGCAGAACGCCCAGGCCCAGCAGTCCGAGGCTGGCCGTGGCCGGTTCAGGAACGGAGGTCAGCGCCAGGGCATTGATGTTGCCGGTACCTCCCTGGGACTGGATATCAAGCCGGGTGCCATCCGCCGCCACGTCAAACGTGTAAGTAATCAGCATCCAGTCTCCGGTATGCGTGTTGCCCGTGACGGTGGCGCCGTTCAGCGTAGCGCCGGACCCGGTGGAGTAATCGTCCAGGCTGGCGGAAATGTTGGAGATTCCGGCGCCGTCAAGGCTGAAGGAAGAAGTGTTGCCCGCACCATAGTTGTTTCCGCGTCCCACCAGCATGGTCAGCGTGTAGGTGCCGGCGGACAGGTTGTTCAGGGACATCGTGAAATTGCCGTTCGCGGAGCCTATCGGATTGATCGCGCCCCCCATCGGATTGCCGATAGTCATATCCTGGCCGAAAACATCGTAAAACTTGTTGTCCTGGCCCAGGGCGGACCCTTTGGCAGCGGCATCGGTCATGGCGCCGGGACCTCCGCAGCAGAGTCCTCCCGTCGTCAGGGTGATTCCGGTGCTTCCTCCCCCCGTAGTGACCAAGGTTCCGGAAGTATAGGAATTACTCTGTCCCGTGGAAATCTTGTTCACTTTCTGTCCGGGTTCTCCCAGATACGTGCCGTCCACAACGGCGGTGCCATTGCCTGAATTGATCCCGAACGAGATCAGAACGGTGGAGGCTTCGGCCGCCACCGCCGCCGCAACCATAGTTGCCAGAATGAATAATGTTTTCTTCATGGTGTCAATGGGATATGTGATTGGAAATGATGAAACACCGCTTCCATTTCTTGACAAATAACGAATTTAGAATCCGTGGTCAACAAAAAAGACCAGAGTTCGGATTATTATTTCATTAGTATGAATACCTTAATCAAACAGACTATTGTTTGAATGGGCTGGACAATCTCTCCGGCAAAGATTCATTTTTCAAGGCACAAAAAATAAAACGGCTTATTTTCAATGAGATGCGCAGTATATTTTTTCAGATTTTCTTCTAACATTCATAACGGATTCTAAATCCGTGAAACAATGGAAAGTTTTTCCATGAACAACAAAAAGGCTCCCCTCCTTTCAGGATGGGGAGCCTTTTTAAAGGCCTTAGTCAAAAGGGAAAGCAACTCTCTTAAAAATTAAAAAGCGGCTTCAATCTTCGTAATGGTGAACACTTTCTTCTTGTCGCCGTCCATCGGCACGATCTTCACCTGGTCTCCCACGCTCCTGCCCGTCAGCTCCTTGCCGACCTGGGAAAGATAGGAGACAATGTGCTTTTCCGGATTCGTATCCCACGCGCCCAGAATGGTGTACACCACGGCATCCCCTCCGGTCAGGGGCTGGAGAGTCACCTTCATCCCCATGGCGGCCTTGGAGGTATCCGTCACGGCAAAGTCCGTGCCGCGGGCCAGCGCCAGCGCATGCTCCAGTTCGGAACGGCGGCGGTTGAGCACCTTTTCCACTTCCTTGGCATCCTGGTAGCCGCCGTTTTCACGGAGGTCTCCCTCCGCACGGGAAATCTTCTTGTTGTGCAGGTTTTCCGGAATCTTCACATTCACCAGTTCTTCCAGCTCCTTCTTGCGGGCTTCCAGGCTGTCCCAGGAAACGAAAATCGGTTCCGGCTTGTCGGAGGTATCCACCAGGGCGTCCAGCACGATGGCGTGCAGGTCAGGGAACACGCTGATCACGCGGGCCATCAGCGCACCGCGGTCCTGTTCGGAGAAGGCGGAGGTATTGTACAGCATCTTGGCGAACTGGCGCACTTCCGCCACGTCCTGCCCCTTGATCATTTCCTGGATGATGTTCTTGTCCTCCATAAACAGGTTTTTCAAGCGCAGCATGCGGTTGGGGCCGCCGTCCATGTGGTCCTGTTCAATCAGGGAAAGCATCGCAATGCCGACGGGAAGGCCGAAGAGGGGCTTGGAGGCGTCATGCCGCTGGCGGCATATCCAGATGAGGGATTCAGCCGGAAGAGTCTGGCGCAGCAGTTCATGCTTCAAATGCTTGACCAGGGCCTTGTCATGCCCTTCCTCTATCAGGAACTTGGCAATCTCTCCCACGGCGCGGGCACCGCTCGCGTCAAACAGCTCCAGCGCCTTCTGCGTCCACTCTTCTCCAAAGACGGCGGGCAGCGTAACGTACACGCGCTTCTGGCGCACGGCGGGCATGGAATTGAGCACTTCCGCGAAGCGTTCCACATCGCCGATATTGGCTTCCACGATGGAGCGGAGGGGGTAGGCGGCCTGGGCCGCTTCCGTGTTCTTCACGGCGGCGATCAGGTCGTCCCGGAGCACGGCCAGCTCCAGCACCTGCTGAAGAGCCAGGCTTCCGCCGTTGCGCACGTCGGCGTCCACCGCCTGAACCAGGGCGTTGACGGCGTCCGGCTCCGTCATGACCGTTTCCATCTTGATGCCGTCCAGCACGCGCACCTTGGCTTTCAGGTCCGCGGCCTTGTTGTAATCCTCCAGGGCGGCCTGGGCGCGGGAAAGAATATTCGTGCGGAGCGTGATGCGCTCTCCCTTGCGGGTAGGCATCATGAACTGGACGTTGGAACGGAGCATGGCGCGCACCTTGTCCCACCAGTTCTTCCATTTGTCCGCGGCAATCACGGTGCCTTTCAGCGCGGCTTCCAGCTTTTCCGGGGTAAGGGAATTGCCGTAGCCCTGCAAGGTGACGCGCACCAGTTCCACCGGATCGTCCACGGACAGGTTGATCAGGGATTCGGTATCTTCATAACGCCTGGCCAGGAAATGGTCATCATGGAGGAACTCCAAAATTTTTGGAGCAAATTCCAAGGCAACTTCGTGTTCCGGATTTTCCTCAAAATCAATAACCAGCTTTTTGGCGGCCAGGTTCCAGGAAATGACTTTGCCGGCGCCCCAGGTAGTATGGAAGCAGTAACGGCCAGGTGCGATGCGATCAAGTTTTTCAGCGAGAGAGGGGGTGATTTTCCCCAGAGACAATAATTTCTCCAAGTCGGCGTGCATACTAAAGCGCATGATACGCGCACCCCTACCGGTATCAAGACTAAATTCCCGTAGAGGCACACGGCCAGTGCATCAAGGGCTGCCTGAACCCCTTCCGCCTACCAGTCAAAACGGCTCCCATTGATTCCAAAGCACTCTTTGCGGGGGCACCCTCCCGCCGGCGGAGTCTTCCCCCGCAACACATCGTAATGCTTCATGATATACCCCGCACTGTCCTTCACGCTTTCGTCCTGGTATGCGCTGTACGCACACTCCAGCAGCTTCTCCACGGTTTCAAACCCCTCGTCCTGCGGCATCAGTATCCTGTTTTTTCCGTCCGTCCCGCGGATGATCACCATGTCCAGGGAATCCGGGTCTGAATCCCCCGCCGCCTTCCCGGCGGCAATCTCCCCGGAAGCGGCATGGTCCAGGACCCGGATGATCAGCCGGGACAAACCCTTCCCCATATCCATCCACTCCCGTTTCACCCTGGGTGAATAATCCCGGCCCACGCCCCCGGCATCCATCCAGAATGGTTCGCCTTCATAAGGAATAAGGCGCCTTTCAGGGGTTCCTTCAAAAAACCAATTGCAATACATCTGGGCAGGATTCAAATTCAGGGAAGAAGCCCGGACCATCAGCGTTCCGTCCAGATAAAAACCGAACTCCTGGTCAAAGGACCCCAGGTAAATGCAGGCATACGTAAAGGGGGGATTTTCCGGGAAAAGCATTTCCCAATAAACGCCGGCGTCACCCCAATAGGCCTCTTCCCAGGCGCATGCGAAATATTGGGCCGGGTAAATGAGAGTCATTCCTTCTTCTACCTCCTCATCTGCCGCCGATGGAAAAGGAACCAGCGAAAAAGTCATCCAGAAGCAGAGCAGCAGTTTGAACATCAGTATTTTTTAAACCAGTAGAATACCATGGGCAAGTTAATAAAGGCAATTCATCTCCGGGCCTTCCGCGGCGGGGCCATAGCCCGGACGTTTCCGGAGAAGGCGCAGGGAACAGCCACCCCGGTCCCGGACTAAAACCACCAGGCCCGGCCTCCCCTGCTGCTCCACAGGCCGCTTTCACGGCGATATTCCCGCGCCCCTTCCTCCGGCGTTCTTCCCTGGAGCACGGCCCGCTTCTCAACAATTCCCTTCAAATAATCCTCATCGCAAGTAAACAGCAGGTCCATGGTATACAATAAATCCATCAGCTCCACCACGGTTCCCAAATCAGCATCAGCGGCAGACATGATCCTCTCCGTTCCGTCAGCCCCGCGCACGATGCAAAAGCCGGTATCGTCCACGTGATGAGCCGTTCTCCCTTTTCCGGACACCAGCTCCCCCCTGGCAATCCCGGTGAGCAGCCCTTCCATCATGCCGCCTATCTCCCTCCCGACGATGAGCCACTCCCTCTTCACCCTGGCTTCACAATCCCCCTCCGCATCCGGAATGCCCTCATAAGGGAATAGCACCCTTTCCGGTACCCGGTGAAAAAACCAGCTGTCATAAACCTCCCAGGGATGATGTGACTGGGATTCCGCACGCCCCATGAGGGGGCCATCCAGATAAAAACCGCAGATGCCGCGCCCGGGAAGCAAACAGCACACGGCGGGCTTCCCCTCCGTCCCCGCCGGGAACAAATCCTTCCAAAGGGGATTTGTTCCCAAAGGCTTCAGAAAACGCTCCCGGAACCCACGGACATATTTTTCTCCCGAATACGGGGAGGGCGCTTTTTCTTCCGGCTCCTCTTCCGCAGCTGCAAACTCCCCGCGCATGCTTTTTTCCCGTTCCCGGGCGGCCTCCTCCTGCTCCATTCGTTTCCAAACCCGTTTACTGAATCCCTCCACCCATTCACTGGACACCATGGGAGGCGGCTCGTCACCCGCTTCTGCGGCATACTTCCGGACGGCGGCGCACTGCTTCATCACCCATTGCTCCCCTGCCGGGGTCAAATCATCCATCATGGCCATGTCTGCCAATCCCCAGGCCAGAAACCTCATGGCCGGCCTCATCCTGCCTTCTCCCCGGCACAGGTCTTCCGCCATAGCGCCGGACTCCCCGCGGAAGTAGCAGTAATTCCCGTCGCACCCGGTCACGTACTGGCGGTACAGGTCCATGGGGAAAGTTCTGCGAGTGACCGCTTCATCCCACGTTTTGCGAAGTTCAGCCGCTACGGCAGGGTTTAATGCCGTCCGGCCTCTTTTAACAAATAAGCGACTGTAAAGAACAGGATTGACCACGGCCTCCACCCAGGCGGCAGAGAGCTCACGATATTCCCGGAATTGGAGGAAATTCAGAACCATATTTCTTTTACGCCCGGCAAAAGGGTCTTCTTCCGTTACGGTATCGGCAACACAGTCCCATCCCTCCAAAAGATTCCCTAAAACGGGAAAGTGCAAGCAGGTCAGCAGCACGGCAGCCTGTTTCATCCCGGAACTCCGGAAATCCGCCACCGGAAACTGGGACAGCATCTGCATGCTGCATGGCCCGATGGCTCTGGCCCAGCACAGTTCGTTCCCGTCCAGATAAAAGCCGAATTCACGGTCAAACGAAGGAAGGTACAGGCACGCATAGGCAAAGGGCGGATTGTCCGGAAAAAGGGTCGTCCAATAGCGGCTGTTCTGGGATTCCACGGCAAAATACTGAACCGGGCATCTTAGAGTACTCCAACTTTCAACATCGGAATGGCAGGTGTCCTCCGCCCGGGACGGAAGTGTGAGAGCGAGAGCCGTCCAGAAACATGCAGCCAGTTTGAACATCAATCATCTTCCTAACATCCGCGGAAACAGGTGGCAAGTTGATTATGCTTTTTTCATTCAGGAGAATAATGGCCGCCGGTTTGTGCCGGATTTCAGACATTCACCTCCGTGGCTCTCCGGAAAAGACCCGAGTCCAGAGACCGGAAAACCGGGTTTGCCCGGTTGGATGGCCCTTGTCAATTCCTTCCCCATGGGATAGCCGCAAGGGCGTGCGGAGGCACCCCCTTCCTTCGTCCAGTTGCGGCTTGACCGTGCGGAACGTCTGGCGTAACATCTCCGCACGCATTCAACCCTGCGCAACACGTATCATGGAACCTATTTACGAAGGGAAGGCCAAACGCCTTTATACGACTGACAATCCCAACGTCCTCCGCATGGAATACAAGGACGACGCCACCGCCGGAAACGGAGCCAAGAAGGCCCAGTTTGAAAACAAGGGCAGGATGAACAAGGCCATCACCCTGGTCATTTACCGCATGCTGGAAAGCAAGGGTGTGAAGACCCACCTGGTCGCCGACGTGGACGACATCAACATCGACGTGAAAAAGGTTTCCATCCTTCCCCTGGAAGTGATCGTGCGCAACATCGCCGCCGGCTCCTTCAGCCGCCGCATGGGCGTCAAGGAAGGCACCCCCTTCAAGAAGCCCATCGTGGAGTTCTCCTACAAGGACGACGACCTGGGCGACCCCTTCATCAATGACGACTACGCCCGTGAACTGAACGCCGCCACGGAAGAGGAATGCGCCTTCCTGAAGGACCAGGCCCGCATCGTAAACGACGTGCTGATCGACTTCTTCAAGCAGGTCGGACTGACGCTGGTGGACTTCAAGATTGAATTCGGCCGTCTGGCGGAAGATCCCTCCCAGATCGTGCTGGCTGACGAGATTTCCCCGGACACCTGCCGCCTGTGGGACATCAAGACCGGCGAGAAGATGGACAAGGACCGCTTCCGCCAGGACCTGGGCAACGTGATGGAAGCCTACGAGGAAGTCCTCTCCCGGCTCCAGAACAAGGCCTGAGCCCTTTCCCCTTTCATGGGAGCCGGTTGTCCGACCGGCCCCCATTTTTCATTTTACCAACATTCTTGAGCGATATGACCCTCCACTTTGAAGTTATCAGCCGGTTCCAGGCCGCCGCCAACGCGGACGCCCTGCTCTACACTCCCCTGAATGCCGGCCTCACCTTCCGCCGCAGCCGCGTTTACACCGTAGAAATCAGCGGGGACGAACAAAAAGCCCGCGAATATCTCCTGAGTGTACTGGTGGACCCCATCTCCCAGGAATGCACGGAACAGGCCGCCCCCATCCTGAAAGACTCCCTGTTCACGATTGACTACGGCATGAAGGCCGGCGCCCTGGACCTGGAAAAGGAAGCCATCCTGCAAAACTACCGCGGCCGCCAGAACATGGGCTTTACCCTGGACGGCCTGAAAATCACCCAGCGCGTGTACGTCTTCGGCCAGGGGGACAAGGAAGCCCTGGCGGCGCGCTTTGCCAAGGACGTCTGCAACCCCGCCATTCACAACTGGACCATCGCCTAACCCCTCTCCTTCCCCATCCACATGTCCGCCAAAACCTACCGCACCGTTCCCGTGAGGGACCTGAGCAGCGACGAACTGCTTGAACTCAGCAAAAAGCAGAAGCTTTCCCTGTCCCGCGAGGACATGGAAGTCGTCCAGCAGATTTTCCGCGAAATCGACCGCGACCCCACTGACGTGGAGCTGGAAGTGATCGCCCAGACCTGGTCGGAACACTGCAAGCACCGCATCTTCTCCGCCTCCATCAGCCACAGCGTCAACGGAGGCGCGCCGGAAACCGTGGACAGCCTCTTCAAGACCTACATCAAGAAGCCTTCCGAAAAGATCATGGAACGCAAGCCGGGCTTCGTGCTCAGCGCGTTTGACGACAACGCCGGCTTCATCGCCCTGGACGACAAGCTGGCCGTCTGCCTGAAGGCGGAAACGCACAACCACCCCTCCGCCATTGAACCCTATGCCGGGGCCAACACCGGGCTGGGCGGCGTCATCCGCGACATTCTGGGCGCAGGCAAGGGCGCCAAGCCCATTGCCTCCCTGGACGTCTTCTGCTTCGGCGCTCCGGATACGGACCCGGCGGACATCACCGCTCCGGACGTCATCCACCCCCTGGGCATCATGCGCGGCGTGGTGCGCGGCGTGCGCGACTACGGCAACCGCATGGGCATTCCCACCGTGAACGGCGCCATCCAGTTTGACCCCACGTACATTTACAACCCCCTCGTCTTCTGCGGAACCGCCGGCGTGATTCCCCGCGGGGACATCCTGAAGGAAATGCGCCCCGGCCTCAAGGTGATCGTCATCGGCGGACGCACGGGACGCGATGGCCTCAAGGGGGCCACTTTCTCCTCCGCCGCGCTGGACGAAGCCTCCCACGAAGAGGACTTCACCGCCGTGCAGATCGGCAACCCGATTGAGGAAAAGAAAACGCTGGACTTTATTCTGGAAGCGCGCGAACGCGGCCTCATCGTCTTCATCACGGACTGCGGCGCGGGCGGCTTCTCTTCCGCCGCCGGTGAAATGCTCTCCGTCACGGGCGGGGAAATCTTCCTGGACAACGCACCCCTTAAGGAACCGGGCCTCATCTCCTGGGAAATCTTCCTGTCGGAATCCCAGGAACGCATGGTCCTGGCCGTGGAGGAAAAAGACCTGCCGGAGCTCCAGAAGCTGGCGGACACCTTCCAGACGGAGCTGACCGTCCTGGGCCATTCCGACGATACGGGCATCCTGAAAGTCTGGCACAAGGGGGAACTCGTCTGCTGCCTGGACAACTCCAAGCTGCATGACGCCCCCATCAAGAAGCTGGAATCCGTCTTCACCCCCGGCAAGGGCCTCACGGGCCTGCCCCTCCCGGACAAGGACCTGAACAAATCCCTGGAAACCGTCATGGGAGACTTCGCCATCGTCTCCCGCGAACCCATCATCCGGGAATACGACCATGAAGTGCAGGGCAACACCATTCTGAAGCCCCTGGCGGGCGCACAGGCGGACGCCCCGCAGGACGGCTCCGTGGTGGACATCGACGGCTCGGACAAGTGCATGGCCATGGCCTGCGCCATTCTTCCGGAATGGGGCAAGACGGACCCCTACGCCATGGGCACCGGCACCGTGGACGAATGCGTGCGCCAGCTCATCCTGGTAGGCTCCAACCCGGACAAGATCGGCCTGCTGGACAACTTCTGCATGGGCAACCCGGAAGACCCGGCGGAACTCGGCCGCCTGGTGGAATGCGTGAAGGCCATCGCCAGAGCGGCGGACGCGTACAACGCCCCCTTCATCTCCGGCAAGGACTCCTTCTACAACTACTTTGAAACGGAAGACGGCCCCATCAACGTGCCCGTCACCTTCCTCTGCTCCGGCTTCGGCGTGGTGGAAAGTCCGGACCATGTTATCGGCTCCTCCCTGCGGCGGAACGACAGCCTGCTGTACCTCATCGGCCACACGGAAGACGAGATGGGCGGCTCCGTTTTCGCACGCACCCACGGCGTGGAAGACGGCAAGGTCCCCCAAACGGACTGTGCAGCAAACATGGAACTGTACAAGGCCTATTACAACGCCCTGACTTCCGGCCTGGTGCTCTCCGCCCACGACGTCTCCGAAGGCGGCCTGGCCGTCACGGCGGCGGAAATGGCCTTCTCCGGCAAGGGCGGCGTACGGCTGGACCTCACGAAGGCGCCGACCGTCAACGGATGGAAATCCCCGGCAGTCCCCCTGTTCAGTGAAAGCACGGGCCGCATCCTGGTGGAAGTGGACCCGGAATTCGCCGCGGACTTTGAAGCGGCCATGGCCGGCTTCCCCTGCGCCTGCATCGGTAGCGTCACGAAGGAAAAGCGCCTCACCGCCACCTGCTGCGGCGGGGAAAAGGTGCTGGACTGCGACGTAGCCAAACTCAAGAAGCTCTGGAAAGACGGGCTCACCCCCTATTATTGATTTCCAAAAACCGGGACCTAACCATACCAACGATTCATTTCTACCAATATGCCTCACGCACTTTTACTGAAATACCCCGGCACCAACTGTGACGCGGAAACGGAACGCGCCCTGCGAGCGGCCGGCTTCTCCACCCAGATCCAGCCCATCGCCACGGCCACGCCGGAACACGTCGCCAAATCCCAGCTCGTCGTCCTCGGCGGCGGCTTCAGCTACGGGGACTACGTCACCAGCGGCCGCCTGGCCCAGCTGGAAACGGAACGCTTCCTGGGAGACGCCCTGCACCGGCACCATGCCGGAGGCGGCCTGCTCCTGGGCATCTGCAACGGCTTCCAGATACTCACCAAGCTGGGGATTCTGCCGGATTCCAGCCTGATTGACAACAAGAAGGAACGTTTTGAATGCGTCTGGGCCAAGCTGGTGAAGGTAGCTAAAAACTCACCCTTCCTCCAGGGCCTTCCGGATGAATTCGAGCTGCCCTCCGCCCACGCGGAAGGCCGCCTGGTCACCCGCCCCGGAGATGCGGAAAAATACCTGGCTGCCGGAAATGTGGCTCTCCAGTACGTGGACAACCGCGACGGCTGTGAATGCAGCATCGCGGGCCTCCAGGATTCCACCGGCCGCGCCATGGGCCTGATGCCCCACCCGGAACGCTTCCTGCTGCCCCGCCACCACTATGACAAGGACTGGGCCGGCAATGAAGACTGGGGCTGGGGATACTTCCTCTTCAAATCCGCCTTTGACGCCCTGAAATAACGGCACCATCCCACTCAACCGCCCAACCTCCGCACCTCCCCATGACAGACACGGCACTCATCGGTTCCTCCTGCGCCCTCGGCGCCTTCTGGTCCTCAAAACGGTACTTCGACTACCTGATTGATGAAACCAATCTGTCCCTGCTGCGCGGCAAGGAATTCGGGCAGGCCGTGATCATCTGCCCCTCCCTCCGGGAAGGGCGCAGGGCCATCCGGCAGAACATGGCCCCTTTTCTGGCGCAGGTTAAAACCCTGATCGACCTCCTGCATGAGGTGAAGGCGGAACGGGTAACCTACGTTACCTGCATTGACACCCAGCCGGAAACGGGCAATGAACATTCCCCCCTGCTCCGCGAACCGGAAGATGAATGGCTTGCCGCGCTGGTGGAAATGAAAGCCTTCATCAACCTCCGGTTCGGACGCGTGCTGAACGTCTACCTTCCGGAAGTCACCGGAACGGGAGCGGACATGAGCGTGGCGGATCTGCTGGCCGCCGCCCCGGAAGGAACGGAAGAACTGGAAGCGGCCCTGCTGGAACGCCACCAGCTCTATCCCATGAACCGCCTGGTCAGGGATGTGGAAAAGGCATGGGAATGCGGAATCTTCTCCGTCAACCTGGTGCCGGAGCCCGTCACCACCTTTGAACTGGTGGAGCAGTGCTTCCCCTCCCTGAGCAACCGTCTTCCCGTCGCGAAGGAAACGGACCCGTACGGGAGCGCCAGAACATCCGTTTACTCCACGCAGTACCATGATCCGGACACCGGCTATATCATGGACAAGCAGAACGTCCTGGAAGGGCTTTCTCCGGTCAAGCAGGCCTAGCCCCGGCTGAAACCATTTCCCGGCTCCGCCCGCATCCCGTGCAGGCGGGGCTTTTTCATCCCCCTCCCGGAACATCTCCCCGCCGGCAGCCATGCTTTCCTGTTGAGCGGATACGGGAACGGTGCTATACAAAAGCCATGAAGATCAGCGACGACAGTCTTGAATTTTTAACGGAACTTCTGGAAACTCCCAGCCCCTCCGGCTTTGAAATAGACGCCCAGCGAATCTGGGCGGACGAGCTGCGCAAGTACACGGAAGACGTCCAGTGCGACACCTACGGCAACACCTGGGCCACCTTCCACGCGGAAGCGGAAAACGCTCCCACGCTCATGATTGAAGCCCATGCGGATGAAATCGGCTTCATGATCCGCCATATCACCAAGGACGGCTTCCTTTACGTGGAGCGCGTGGGCGGCACGGATACGGCCATCGCCCGCGGACGCCGCGTGCGCTTCCTGGGCTCCCAGGGGGAAGTGACGGGCGTAACCGGAAACACGGCCATCCACCTGCGGGAACCCGGGGAAAAGGAACCTAAAATCTGGGAAATCTACGTTGACGTAGGTGCATCCTCCGACAAGGAGGTGGCGGAACTCGGGTTGCGCGTGGGCCATGTGGGCGTCTATTGCGACGGCCCCATGCTGATGAATGAAAGCAAGCTGGTATGCCGCGCCCTGGACAACCGCCTGAGCGGTTTCGTCCTGTCGGAAATAGCAAGGAAACTGTGCAAGCTGAAAAAGCCCCTCGCCTGGAACGTGATGCTCGTCAACGCCGTCCAGGAAGAAGTGGGCTGCATCGGCGCGGGAATGATCACCCACCGCCTGCGTCCGGACGCGGCCATCTGCATTGACGTGACGCATGCCACGGACTCCCCCGGACTGGACAAGGGCAAATTCGGAGACATCAAGCTGGGCGGCGGTCCCGCGGTCATCCACGGCACGGCCAACCACCCCAACCTGGTGGCGCGCCTAGAAATCGTGGCTGACAAGAACAAAATCCCGCTCCAGCACGAAGCCGCCGGACGCCGCACCGGAACGGACACGGACAGCATTTACGTTTCCCGCAACGGCGTGGCCTCCGCTCTGGTATCCCTGCCCCTGCGCTACATGCATTCCCCGGTGGAAACGGCCGCCCTTACGGACGTGGAAAACACGATCAAGCTCCTGCTGGAACTGATCAAATCCCTGAAGCCGGAAGATACCTTCGGCCACAAGCTGTAAGACAGTACGGCGGCAAAGGCGCCCGGGAAAGGTGCGCCTTCTTTTGGCGGCAGCCAGGGCATGTGCACAGGGTTCGCGCCGGAGAACAAGCGGAGGGTGATGCGCCGGCCTGCGGGTTCCTCCTTCCTGCGGGCTTCAGGCTTCTCCATCCCTCCGGACGATACCCTGCCTCCCTGCCCCTGCAAGGAAATTCTCCACGACGAACACCGGTCTCAAGAAACGGTGAAAACCCGATTGGACGGAAGGCGGCGTTCATTGGTAAAACGAGGCTATGAAGGCCGGGAAACCGGACAAACCGGCAGGTCGGAAAGCGCAGCTTGAAGCCCGCAGGGTGAGTAAATCTGAAGAATGAACGGATCAAACCTTCATTCCGGGAAAGGGAGCCTGTTCTCCAAGCATATATGAATGCGGCGGCGTGCACGCGAAACTGCCTCCAGGGAGCAAGGGTCTTCCGGTCCCTGGAAATCCTTCTCCCCGGAATGTATTCCCAGAGAAACGTTCCAGGCCTGAAAACGGCCGCACGCCCTTTCCCATCGGTCACATTTCGCTGAAATCCAGCCGGGTCACATTGAAGTATGTCTTCCCCTTGCGGCAGGAATTCCACAGGATGACCAGCATCAGCAGGAACAGGCCCAGCCTCCACGCCACTTCAAAGGGATAGCTGGTCACTTCCCTTTCCACGCCGATGCAATTGCAGGAAAGGGCAAGCCCCCTGATCCAGCCCTGCACAAAGAGGGCTACAAACGTGAACGTCAGCGCACTGCCCAGCAGCGCGGCGCCGGCGCAGGTCCGGCGGAAGAGGAGTCCCAGACCCACCACGATCTCGCACGCCACGCCCAGGCAGGCCAGGGGATGCCCCCAGGCCTCCGGGAAAATGGCGAACCGGTCAATAGTCGCCTGGAGCTGGTCCAGGTGGAACAGCTTGCGCCCCGCCACAAAGAGAAAAAAGCCCCCCATCCCCAGCCGGAGCAGGAGCAGGCAGAAACGGATGATCTTTTCTCTCAGCATGGCGGGGAGTCCGGTTATTCAAAGTGGCTTTGCTGGGCGCTCACCTTGTCGTTGCGCAGCTTGTTAAGCTCATGGCGCACCTTTTCCAGCTCCGTCTGGAGGGATTTTTCCCGTTCGGAAGCAGGCGCCTCTGCGGAAGACGGCGCAGCCGCCCCCTTCTTCGCCTTGCCTACGGCATCTTCCGTGAAGAGCATGTTCAGCCCGGGAGCCTTCGTGTCAAACTTCAAGACGCCGGAAACGGGTTTCTGAGAGCCGGGATGCTTCACGGAGGCCCTCACCGTCACTGTTCCGGGCTTGGCGCCCAGGCGCACCAGCGCCGGAGCGGAGCCCCACTTGACGGGCTGGGTCAGGGTGCCGTCCGGTGAATCCGTCAGCAATTCGGCAGGACCTTCCACAGAAAAGACAAGCTCTTCATCATTCAGGCGCTTCACCGTTCCACGGCTGTCCGTGACTTCCGCCACCACCGCAAACACGTCGGAACCGTTGGCGCACAGCTCCACGCCTTCCTCACGGTCCAGGCTCAGGCGGATTTTTTCCGCCCTCCGGGAGGGCCGCACTTCATGCCTGGTCACCACCTTGCCGCCAATCAGGCCTTCCGCCACCAGCTTCACCGCCCCTTCCTTGCCGGCGCGGGCGAGCTTCTTGTTTTCCATGAAATCCCAGGCCTTCGGGAACACGACGGGAACGCGCTTGAGGCCGTTGGGGTAGGAAGCCACCTTCTTTTCCACCGGCGCGCCTCCGTTGACGCTCAGGCGAACGGAATCACAGTTGGAAAACACCGTCACGTCTTCCGGAGAAAAAGGCGTGCATTCGTTGGCTATGTACACCACGGGACCGGAGCCGAGCTCATTGCGCGTCTTCTGGGGCCGCTGGGACATGAAGGCGTAATAGGAGGTCTTGGGCTGGCGGAAGGCATCCAGAATGCCGCCGTAGAAAGGGTCCGGATGATAGCCGCGCTGGTGGTCGAAGGGGTGCCACAGGCAACCGCCGAAGTGGTAGGCCGAAGCGGCGTTCAGGGTATCATACGTAGTGTACGGGAACGAGGTCTTGAGGTAATGGAGGGCCTGCACCATCATGGGGACTTCACCCCAGTGGCGCGCCGCGCGGGAGGTGGAGTTATGGGCGGACCAGGTATCCACGTTATCCCCGAATTCACGGGTAAAATACGGCTTGTTGTCCTTCCGTTCCTTGATGGACCAGTGCTTGTCCCCCGTGGCCGGGTGGGCGTACAGCACCTCATAATGCTGATTGCCCTGGGCCACCGCGTCGCAAGCGGTGTAACAGCCCTTATACGGGTATTCCTCATGCACCAGGTCGCGGGCCTTCTTGGCGAAATCCGCCGGGTAATGGGTCTCGTTCAAAATGGGCTCCCACATCATCACGGAGGGATGGTTCCTGTCCCGGCGCACCATCTGGCGGATGTCGTCATAAACCCGGTCCGCAAAAGGCCCCTTGCCCCAGAACTGCCAGCCCGGCGTAGCGACGATGACGAAAAGGCCCAGGCGGTCGCAGGCGTCCATGAAGGCCGGATCCTGCGGATAATGGGCGCTCCGGATTACACGCATGCCGGCCTTCCTCAGCTTCACGGCGTCCTGCCATTGCAAGTTGTTGGGAACTGCATTCCCCAGCCGGGCGAAATCCTGGTGCCTGTTGCCGCCAATCAGCTTTTCAGGGAACAGGGAGCCATTCAGCACCAGCCCCTTTTCCGTAATCTCCACGGTCCGGACGCCCACCCTCATGGAGCGGTTGTCCAGCAGATGGGCCGGATTCTTGGCATTGTTCCCTCCGGCGGCGTTCCATACCTCCACGCTCAGGGTGTACAGGTTGGGATTGTCCGGCGACCACGGCTTCACATTGGAGATCACCAGGGGAATATCCACTTCACCCGTGGAATGGGGCGGAATGACCAGCGGGGCGGTCTCTCCGACGGGGTCCACGCCCTTGGGGTCCGTCATCAGCGCCTGCACGCGCACCTTCTGTTCCTTGTCCGTATCGTTGGCCACCTGCACCTTCACTCCCACCCTGCCTTTGCGGGTACGGGGGTCAAGGGATTCCGTCCGGAAGAAAACTCCGCCGCCGGCAACGGTTCCGGCCTCGTTCGGGTCCGTGATATAGACAGGACCGGTGGAAATCAGGTAAACGTCACGGTAAATGCCTCCGAAGTAGGCGAAATCCAGGCTTTCCTGGGGCTTGCCGGGAGGATAGGACCCGTCGTTGGAATTGTCCGCCTTCACGACGATCACGTTCTTCTGGCCCGGCTTCAGCCACTTGTCCAGATTCACGATGACGGGAAGATAACCCCCGAAATGCTCCGCGGCCTTCTCCCCGTTCACCCAAACCTCGCTCTTCCCCATGATGCCTTCAAAATACAGGGTATTCCTCCTGCCTTTCAGCTTCTCCGGGGCCGTGAACGTCTTCCGGTACCACACCGGCCCCTGGTAATTGGAGCAGCCGCTGGCCTCCTCCGGAAGAAGCTCAATGCCGTTGGGAAGATTCACGGATTCCCAGGAAGAATCATTAAAGTCCGGACTGTTCACTCCTTCCGGGGCATTTTTGCCCTTGAACAGCTTCCAGCCCACGTTCATGCCGTAGACATCCCTCTTGGTCGTATTTTCAGGCAGGCGGAGGGCTCCTGCTACGGAATAGGCTCCCGTGGATGACGCAGCTTCTTCCCTGTCCGCAGCCGGGTCCGCATAAAGAGAGAAAGAACCAGCCAGGCATGCCGCCGCCGTCAGGATAGTAGTGACTTTCATAAATGGAATAGGTGAATGTAATTTGGATATACGGGGAAACACTGCCGCCATCTTTCATTCATATAGTACATCCTTGCTGATAATGCAAATACATATGTCATCCCGCATCTTCCGCTTGACCTGGAAGGCATGTTTTTTCATAGTCGATTCGTCCTGTACGGGATTATCCCGCAGCCCCGGTCCGGGTGCCAGGCTTTCAGTCCCGTGAAAAGGAAAAAGTGTGGCGTTCCTCCCCCCGGCTGTTTCAGGGCTACGCCTTTATCCACTAGTTTTTTATGTCATCTTTCTTTCAGAAAATTGTCAAACTTTTCTCCTATGACATTGGCATTGACCTGGGCACCGCCAACACGCTGGTCAACGTCAAGGACCAGGGCATCGTTCTGCGAGAGCCCTCGGTCGTCGCCGTCAAGGGAGACAAGGTTCTGGCCGTGGGGGACGAAGCCAAGCGAATGCTGGGCCGCACCCCCGGCTCCGTCACGGCCATCCGGCCGCTGAAGGACGGCGTCATCGCCGACTTCTACATCACGGAGGAAATGCTCCGTTACTTCATTAAAAAAGCCACGGCCAGGTATTACCTGATCAAGCCGCGCGTGCTCATCGCCATTCCCTCCGGCATTACGGAAGTGGAACGCAGGGCCGTCAAGGAATCCGCGGAAGCGGCGGGAGCGCGCCGCGTGCACCTGATTGAGGAGCCGATGGCCGCCGCCATCGGCGTGGGCCTTCCAGTCCAGGAAGCCGCCGGCAACATGATCGTGGACATCGGCGGGGGCACCACGGAAGTGGCACTTATTTCCCTCTCCGGCATCGTTTACAGCCGTTCCGTCCGCTGCGCCGGGGACGAGCTGGATGACGCCATTATCTCCTACATGAGGAGAACCTACAATCTTATGGTCGGGGAACGCACCGCCGAGGACATTAAAATCCGCATCGGCTCCGCCTATCCCCTGCCCCAGGAACTCTCTATCGAGGTCAAGGGCCGCGACCTGGTCGCGGGCCTGCCCAAGACAGTGACAATCCGATCAGAAGAAGTGCGCGAAGCGCTCACGGAACAACTCAACACAATTGTTGACGCCGTGCGGACGACTTTGGAACGCTGCCCCCCCGAACTGGCCGCCGACCTCGTGGACCGGGGGATCGTTCTAGCCGGCGGAGGCGCCCTGCTGCGCGGACTGGACCAGCTCCTTCATGAGCAGACCGGCCTGCCCATCCACATTGCGGAAGACCCGCTCAGCGCCGTTGCGGAAGGTACCGGAAAAGCCCTTCAGGAACTGGACTTCTTCACTAATGTTACTGACGCGGAAGACTGAAGACGGAACCTCCGGAGCCAGCGCTCCGGCCTTGCGCCTGCCGTACTGCCGCATCACATCAACGCATCTGCCTGCATGATTCCTTTCCGGCCATCTCCACAGCTTGAAATCCAGCCGCTCCTGCCGGGAGGCGGCCCTCCGGGAACATTGCGGGCAATAGCACACCCTAGCTTATTCACACCCCGTGTTTACAAAAATGCTTAAAAAAATTAAACGAGCCTTCGGCTTCGGATCCTGTGATCCCATGGAAGGCTCCACCATCATCATCAATGCCGAGAAACTCGAACGCCGCGTAGCCCTTCTGGAAAACGGCGTACTGGAAGAATACACCATCGAGCGCGAAGGCGAAGACAACATCGTAGGCGGCATCTTCAAGGGCCGCGTCAAAAACATCGAACCGGGCCTCAAGGCCATGTTCGTGGACATCGGCCAGGAAAAGAACGCCTTCCTCCACTTCTGGGACGCTCTGCCCGCCGCGCTGGACTCCAGCCTGGAAGAAATCGAACGCGAAGGACGGCCAAAGAAGCAGCAGCGCAAAATCACGTCCAAGGACATTCCGGATATCTACCCCATCGGCTCCGAAATCATGGTGCAGGTCACCAAGGGCCCGATCGGCACCAAGGGCCCCCGCGTCACCACAAACGTCTCCCTGGCGGGACGCTACCTGGTCCTGATGCCCTTCACGGACCAGTTCGGCATCTCCCGCAAGATTGAAGACCCCAAGGAACGCCTGCGCCTGCGCCAGATCATGCAGAAGCTGAACGTGCCGGACGGCATGGGCATCATCATGCGCACGGTGGCCCAGGGACAGCGCTACCGCCACTTTGTCCGCGACCTCGCCATGCTGCTGGAGCAATGGTACGGCGTGGAGGAAAAAAAGGAGGCCAACCCCGCCCCCGTCTGCGTGTACCGGGAACCCGACCTGATCGAACGCACGGCACGGGACTTCCTGACGGACACTGTGGACAACATCATCTGCGACGACGCGGAAACCACGGAGCACATGCGCTCCATTGCGGGAAAAATCTCCCGCCGCGCCAAGCGCCACATCCAGCACTTCCCCGTGCGCACGCCCATCTTTGAAGAACTGGGGATTGAAAAACAAATCAACGAAGCCTTCCAGCGCCAGGTGCTCCTGCCCTGCGGCGGCTACCTGGTGATTGACGAGACGGAAGCCCTGATCGCCATTGACGTGAATACCGGACGCAACAAGGGCACCAAGGACCTGGACAAGACCATTCTGGACACCAACCTGGAAGCCGCCTATGAAATCGCCAGACAGCTCCGCCTGCGCAACATCGGCGGCCTGGTGGTGGTGGACTTCATCGACATGCGCCACAGGAAGGACCAGCAGGCCGTGTACAAAGCCATGAAGGACCGCCTGAAGCGCGACAAGGCCAAGACCCAGGTACTGCAGATCACCCCCATCGGCCTGATGGAAATGACCCGCCAGCGGCTCAATGAAAGCCTCCGGGAATCCGTTCATGACCCGTGCCCGTACTGCGGAGGCCGGGGCCGCGTCAAATCCGTGATGACCATGAGCGTGGAAATCCAGCGGCAGATCTACGCCTGCATCCAGAAATACAGGGAAACCATCGGGGACATGGTCATCGTCGTAAACTCGGAGGTGCTCTCCCGCTTCAAGAATGAAGACGCCAGCCTGCTCATGGAACTGGAACGCCAGCACAGCGGAAGGCTGATCTTCCGCGGCGACCACAACCAGCACCGCGAATCCTTCGCCATTTACGACGCCCGGTACGACAACAAGCCGCTGTACCAATCCGGGCAGTAGCTAAACCAACTCCGGCTTTCCGGGCCGGGCGACACCATCGCCCGGCCTTTTTTTGACCCGTCATGAACAGCATTCCCTCCTCTCCGAACGATCCCGTCAACACGGACATCCTGATGGTGGCGGAAGACCGCGTCAAGGGCTTCCGGCGCTTCCCCTTCCATGCCATTTCCGAGCAATGCGGCCACCCGGTCCCGGTAGTCATCCAGCGCCTGAAAGCCATGATGGAAGCCGGAGTGGTGCGCCGCGTGCGCCAGACGCTGCTGGCTACCAAGCTCGCCCAGGGGGCCCTGGTGGCATGGTCCCTGCCGGAGAAGAACCTGGATGCGGCCTTTGACTGGATGAAGGAGCACGACCCCTTCACGGGCCACGTGGTGCTCCGCAACACGGATGCGGCCAATCCCGGCGCCCAATACAGGCTCTGGACCACGGTCAAGGTGCCTGTGGGCTGCGGCACGCTGGAGGAACACTGCGAGATACTGAAACGCCACATCGGCGCGGACGACTATGTCCTGCTGCCCGCCCGCGGCGTTTTTGCGCTGGGCGTGGGGCACATGCGCCGCAGGGGCCTCCGGCCCGGAGACAAGACTCCGGAACCGGCCCCCATGCAGGAAACGAAAACCGTCTCCCTCTCCGGGCTGGAATGGAAGGTGCTCCTCTCCGTCAAGGAACAGCTCAGGCCGGAGGAAATGGTGGAAGACCCCTGGGCCCTCCGCGCCGCCCAGGCTGGCCTGGAACCGGAGGAATACTGCCGCACGGCGGAAGAGCTGGACCGGAAGCAGGTCATCGGCCGCTTCGCCACCTTTTTGGAACATGTACGGACCAAAACGAACGACGGCCCCGTCACCAAATACAACGGACTGTTCCACTGGACGGTTCCCGCCGGCATGGAAATCCGGGCGGGAGCGGAATGCGGACGCCACATCTGCATGACCCACTGCTATTGGAGAACCGGAGGGGACATCTTCGGCGGAGCGCAGATCATGGGCGTGGTGCACGGCCTGGAAAAAAACGCCGTGCTGGAACACAAGGCGGCGATTGACCGCCATCTGGACGCCTCAGGCATTCCCGTCCTGCATACGGCCGTCTTCTGGGGCGAACGCTCGGAAATCAAGCCCTCCGAAATTTCCCCGGACCTGTACAGGAAATGGACGGAGGAAGTGAAAAGCGCCCCCGTCCTGCGGTAGGCGGCCTTCTTCCTTTCCTCCCTGCTTCGCGCCATTCCCCGTGGCAAACTTGTTGCACGAACGGGTTTCCCTCCCGCGCGTCCGTTCTGGCATGGTGGCGTCGCTCCCGTTAACCTGCGGAGCTTGTCACCATGAAGGCACACCATCTTTATTCCACAGCCACGACCCTAGCCACGGCGGTTCTGCTTGCCGCGCCCTCCCTTGCGGACCAGACCATCAGCGACACCCAGACCAAGGCCGTCAACATGACGGAGGGCAAACTGACCGTCACGGGAACCGGATTCCTGAACGTCGCCAAAAATGCCGTCAACCTGAAAGACCCCATCCAGTCCGCCCTTGAGATCGAGGTAATGGAAGGAGGCAGGATTTCCGGAAAAAGCGCCCTTGTCCTGGACCAGGGCATGGAAAACGGAATAACGGGACAGTTGATCAGCGTGACCAATTCCGGCACGATGACCGGAACGGAAAAACAGGCCATCGACCTGCGCTACATGATCAACACGTCCGCCACCATCACCAACAACGGTACCATTTCCGCCGGTCAGAAAGGAGCCGTCAAACTGGGCAATAACGCCACTGTGATCAACAACGGCACGATTGAAACCACGGCTGCGGGGGAAAACGGCATCACGGCCAAGCATTACGATCCGGAAGACGACGGCATTGACACCTTTGCCCATGGCCTGGATCTTGCCAACAACAGCGGAGGGAAAATCACCGGCATGAAACACGGAGTTACCGGAGAAGGGAAAGCCGCCATCAGCAATAACGGCAGGATTGAAGGCAGGGGAGGTTCCGGCCTGAACTGGGACTGGAACGCCGCCCTCCAGCAGGACGACAAGTACGTGGTCACCGTGGTTAACGGCAAAGACGGCGTCATCAGCGGCACCGGAGACGCAACCACCCTGGACGGCGACGGCGTGGACGTGGATTACATCGTAAACCTGACCAATTCCGGCACGATTATTGCCAAGGACTCCTTCGGCAGTGCGGACGGCCTTGCCATCGGCGGGGGCGTCGTAACCAATACCGGGACCATCACGGCTTCCAATTCCAACACGAACGGCCAGGCCTACGGCATTCTGGTGGATGATTCCGACGGCGGCAATGCCTTTGAAGCCATCCGGATCACCAACAGCGGCACCATTGAGGGAACAGGCGCCAACGGCGTGGGCATCAGGATTGTCAGCGACAGGGAGAACTGCATCTTCATGGAAGGAGGAACCATTACAGGAGGCAGCGGCCAGGCGGTGGTCATGGGTTCCGGCGACGATGTTTTTTCCTATTCCGGCGGAACAGTGAACGGCAGCGTGGACGGAGGAACAGGCTTCAACACCATGGTCTTCCAACCGGCGGAGACGGACCTCACGTTTTCAAGCGATTTGAAAAACTTCCATTCCATCAGCATCCAGGGCTCATCCCTTTCCCCGGGCGCTTCCGTCACCCTGGAAAACCTGACCATTACCGTAGATATGGCCTCCCTGAGCCAGGACAAGCCCCTGTTCAGCCTGGAGGGGAATTCCACAGCCTCCGGCTCTCTTTTATTCAACAATGTAATCCTTCAATTGATGGGAACTCCGGACGCTCTTCCGGTGGATGGGTCCGGCATGGTTTACTTCAAACTGGCAGGGAACGGCATCAGCCTGGAAGGGCTGGAAGTACGGACGGAAGGAGGGTATGAGCTGGATATGAGCCGGGATGGCTACGTAGGCGTCAATTTCAACACGCCGGAACCGGCTGCCGCTGCCCTGGGCCTGTTCGGCTTTTCCCTCTCCATGCTGCGGCGCCGGCGCACTGCGGCCTGACATCATTCTTCCGGACCTCCCAAATCCTCCAACAGGAAATGACCCTGCACGGGAAAAATAAAGCTTCTGAAAAGACGAGCTTTTTTCCCGGACGCAGGGGCGTTCCGTACATGGGGGCAGAAAACCAACAAAAGGATACCTTCTAACGGAGGACAGCGCCGCGCAACGGCCTTCCTGCCCCCTGTTCCCGCTCCGGCGTTGAGTGGCCGGCTGGCCGTCCATGCGGAATTCTTCATTCCCGGCTTCCAGCTTGAGGGGGAGGCAAACCCCAAACCGCCATGGAAGCCGCAACAGCCGCACCGGTTTCCCTGTTCCGGCCCCCTATCATCAACAAAGCCGTTTCTCCTTCCCCGCGCCAGGGCAAAACATACGGAATATGGCTTTCCAGGCATCTCCGCACAAAGTCCCGGAAACTGCATCATCTGCAAAAAACTGTCTTTTCTTCCTTGTGGAACACGCGTCCGCAGCCGCCACCTCATATTTTTCCGCAAGTCTGCGCTCAAGAGAGCCCCTCCCTACGGTACGCACCGTTTTTTAACCGCTCTTGTTCTCTCCCTGCCAGCGGCTCTTCCGCATTTTCCCAATGAAAAAATATCTCCGGAAAACGTGCAGCGTCCCCTAAGGCGCGGCAGCCATTCCGGACAGTAGGGATGCGGTACCCTCATGAGGGAACGAAGTACAAAAAAGGACTGTCTCCCTGTGAAGGGGAGACAGTCCTTGTTGAATGGAAGGCGGCTGGCAGAAAACCTGCCGCGTCAGTTCGTTACTACTTTTTCTCCGGCTGGGCGGGAGCCTGTGCCGGGGCTTGGGCAGGCGCCTGAGCGGAAGTCTGGGCCGGAGCAACGGCAGCGGGATGCTTGTAGGAAACCGCAAACCCGTCGTACTTGGCCGGCAGCTTCCTGTCCGGGAGCATCAGTTCATGCAGGCGGTACAGCGCGGCCGCTTCCTTGACGTGCGCGGGACGGGCCTTCATCTGCAAGTCGGGAATCACGGTTTCAGGATTGTGTTTTCTGGCTTCCACGGCAGCCGTCACGGCGGAATCCTCCAGGAACTTGGCCACATCCGGCATGTGCAGGTAGGAGTCCAGGGAACGCACCACGCAGGCGGAGGCCAGTTCTTCATCGGAACCGTGCAGCAGCACCAGGGCTTCCGCAAAGTAATCCAGAGCCTTGTTCCAATCCTGGGCTACCATGGCGGCGGCCCCAAGAGCATACTTCATCCGCGCCTGCTGAAGGCGGGTGGCATTTTTCTTGGTGGCCAGGAAAGAGGCGGCACGGCTTTTCACGCCGTTCCAGTCCTTGTCCGGAATCAGGGCCATGATTTTGGCAACCTCCAGATCATCCTGGGCGGAGGGAGACAGATTGGAACCCCTTACGGGGAACTTGGCCAGCAGGCCTTTGACCCCGGCCCAGTCCATCATGCGCATGGCGCACTCCAATTCATAGACGGCCGCCCGGGCGGACAGGCTGTCCTTGATGGAAAGCGTGGAGGCATATTTGTTCACCAGGGCGTGGAATTTGTTGCGGGCGTCCTGGTATTTCCGGTTTTCCATAGCCACCTTGGCGTCCACGAAATCATCCGTTTCAAAGATGTACAGCGTTTTGAAGGCGCTGGCCATCTGCTGGAGGACTTCCTGGGATTCCCTGCTTTCCACGAACTGGACCATGGGGCCGTTGGCGGAAAGAATGTAAATATCCGTCGGGCGGCCATTCTTGATGGCCGGAGCGGCAGCCCTGGCGCGCAGGCGCTGGGGATTCTGGGCATTCTGAGCCATAGCCGGAACCAGGGTGGACAAGCCGGCCAATACCATTATTACTGAAAGTGCTTTCATATTGTTGATTGCTAAACCTTTTGTTGTTACTTCTGGCCTTTGGCGGCGCGTATGGCGGCTTCATAGGCGGCGATGTCCGCCCGTTCCTGGCTGACGGCGGGATCGGAGCCGAACTTGGCCGTCTTATCCTTCACCTCGTTGACCAGGGCACTGTCTTCTGCCGTCATCTTCTTGCGGTTGGCGGGAGTATCCAGCAGTTGCACATACTGGCTGCCGGCCTTCCAGGCGATATACCTGTCGGACGGCTGCTTGCCCGCCCCCTGGGACATCGTGTTCCTCTTCCACAGCGTATCCATCTGTGCAAGCACGGCGGGAGCGGACCACTTCACGAGGCCCTTGTACGTGCCCGTGATGTTCATGAAGTTGATCAGGGCCTTGTCCAGCTCGTTCTGCTTCAGGTAGGCTTCACCTTGCAGGTAGAGGACTTCCGGCAGATTCTTCTTGTAGGACTTGTTCTCGCGGTACTTGTCGGCGGCGGCAATGACGGACGGCCAGTCCTGGCGGGCGGAGGTGAACTTGACCAGGTTGTACTGGGCGTCTTCCATGGCCTTGCGGTCCGGGTTGGCGCTGGATTCCTCCTTGCTGAGTTCATCCTTCATCATCTTGATGGCGGTTTCCACCTTGGCGTTATCCTTGCTGCGGCCCAGAGCAACGGCCTTCCCGAAGACCGCATTCTTGCGGTATTTGGACATGCCGTTGATGCGGGCCTTCTTGCGCACCGGATCAGGTTCCGACGGGTCCAGGATTTCATCAAAGTAGGCGATGCTTTCTTCCGGCTGGGACGTATTGGCCAGGTGGACACCCAGCTTCACGAGCGTGTACGGAGGCAGGTCGGAAGGTTTGAAGTCCCGCTTCAGCTCCACGAAGAGCTGCTTGACCAGACCTTCCAGAGCGGCCTTCTCGGCACGCTGTTCGTCCGTTTCCGTGGGAGCCTTTTCATACCGTTCCTGCGTCTGGGCAATGACGGCCATGCGGAGCATGGCGCTCAGCGTCTTGTCCTTGTCATTGTCCACGCCGGGGAACCGGTAGAAGTGGTTGCGCATGGCGTTGGCGTCCAGATTGCGGCCCAGCGCCTGATTGCCGGCCATGTACGTCTTGGTGTAGGAGTTCACGGCTTCCTCCAGAAGAACGGTCATCTTGGGATCGTCCTTCTTGCCTTCCCTCACAATGACTTCCTGCATCTTGACGGACGCGGGGTCAAACATCTCCTTGTCGTCCTTGAAGAAGTCCATGGCGGCGGCAGCCAGCTGGAGGCTGTAGCGGCTGCCGGGCTGGTCGCTGTTCTTCCAGTACTCGTCATACCACTTCTTGACTTCGTCCCGTCGCGCCGTCCTGGCCGCTTCCACGGCTTCCTTCGGTTCTACGGGGAGAGGTTTCTTGGTGGCATTGATGAGCAGGTTGTACACGGCTTCCGCGGCGGGGCGCTTGTCGCCCAGCTTTTTGGCGGATTCCAGAGCGGCCAGGAAATAGCCTTCCGCTTCCTGTTCATGCTCCTTGCTGCCGGCATACAGGTTCGCCAGCAGGTTGTTGGCATACGGGAACAGGCGGTGCTCCTTGAAGTTGTCCACGATTTCCTTCGCATCCTTCGTGGCAAGCTCCTCGTCTCCGGGGTTCTTGCGGTTCAGGTAGTTGAAGGCACGGTCATAAAGCACGGCGGCCATATTGGCGTCATTCTTGTCCGGGAAACGCGCAATGTAATTGGTGAAGGCCTGGATGGCTTCATCCGTATTGCCCAGGTTCGTGTAGGTTTCACCCAGCAGGTACATGGCCGTTTTCAGGTAGGTGCTGTCACGGTATTCCTTCACGAAGCGTTCCAGCACCGGCACCGCTTCCTTGTAGCGGGCGGCGTCCGCAGCCCCCAGGTTGAACAGGGAGGCGCCTTTGCAGTACAGGGCCAGTTCATAGAATTTGTGGGTGGGGTCGTCCTTGTGCAGCTCCATGACCTTGTCCGCCTGCTGGACGCAGAGATCGAATTTTTTGTCCTTCAGCAGTCCTTCCAGGGATAGGGTGTTCAGCATGGGGGCATACTTGGAATTCGGGAATTCCTTCAGGTGCTGCGCCACAAGCTCGCCGCCCTTGTCCGCTTCTCCCAACTGCCAGGTAGTCATGGCCAGGTAATAGAGGTTGTCCTCCCTGCCCGGGGCGTCCGGATAGGATTCATTGATAAGCTGGTAAGCGGCGCGGGCGACCCGCTGGGAACCATGCACCAGGGCCTGGTTGCCCATAAAACTGAACGTGAAGGCGTCCATGACCTTCCCTTCCTCCTTCATCTTGTTGAACTGGTCAATCAGGGCGGTCACCTTCGTCCTGTCCAGCGTATGGGAGAGGTCCGTCACGCCGGGCACGGCGCCGTTGGCGCGTCCCAGGCGGTCCAGGGAATGGTTGGCGTCCGCCAGCACTCCGGCCTGGTCGGGCAGGAGGCCCATCAGCACCATTGCCAGGGAGGCGTAGTCTTCAGACTCCTTCTGCTTTCCTTCCTGGAGAAGGGCGCGGGATTTTTCCAGCACTTCCGCAATGTAGCTCACCAGCCGGGGAGCGTACAGCGCCACGCGGGTGGGGCTGATGTTCATCACGGAAGGATGGGCTTCCACAAATTTCACCGTTTCCTGGCATTTGCCGGTCTTGATGGCGGCATCCACCATCGCCAGGAAGCCGTTGGTGATGACGGCATCCGTAATGCGGCGCCCCTTGTAGCGGGAGGTGACGCAGGAGGTAAGGTTTTCCAACCCTTTCTCAAAGGCGGGCGGATCCATCTTGAAATAACACTGGGCCAGCAGTCCCTGCACTTCACCGGCATTGACATTCCGGGCTACAGGGTCGCTGCGGTATTCCTTCAGGAATTTCTCCAGCAGCTCCGCGCCCTTGGCAAAATCCCCAAGGCGGCAATAGTTTTCCCCCTCGCGGAACAGGGCCATTTTCACGAGCTGGTTCTTGGCGCTCGGAAACTTGGTGTAACACGCCTTGAACGCTTCCACAGCTTCCTTGTATTGCTTCAATTGGGCCAGGCAGACGCCCTTCTGGTAATAGAACCAGCCGAAGCCGTCATCCAGCCCCAGCGTCTTGATACGGGGTTCATAAACGCGGATGCAGCGGTCCACGGCATCCAGGGCTTCCTGCCACTTGCCTTCCTTCATGGCGGTCAGGGCCGTGCGCTGGTAATCGCGCGGGCCATGCTGGGCACTGGACGGGAGCGCCGCCCCAATGCTCACCACGGAAACCAGGCCTGCAGCCAGTGCAGTAGTATAGTTTGATTTGATCATGTGTTTAAAATTCGTTGAAACAGAAGAGATAATAGAATAGGTACAATATCTGTGCAAATGCACGGAATGCACCTATCTGTAATGGATTGCGTCATTCTAACAGGATGCTGCAAACTCTAAAGCAGAAAGTTCTGTATTTTTAGTCATCCTTGCAAGAAAGTTCTTCCTGCTCGCGTTCCCTTAGGGGAGGATTGGGTTTGGAACCAAAAAGGCCTTTTTATCTCTGAGAATCCTGCTCTTTCAAAAAAAGATCCGGCATTCCGAGCCGGAGCAAATTCCGGCCATTAACGAAATGAACGCCCCTCTCTCAACTATCCTTGAAAGTTTTCAGGACCACTGAGTCCATCCCGGCTCTCATCAAAACATCCATGACAGCTGCGGCGCGCTGATTGGGAACATCTCCAGCCACCATTAACTGAACCACTACCCGGCCTCCCGCCCTCCCTGCGCTCCGCTTTTTGTTTTTCAGCCACTCGACGATAACCCCCAGGCTCCCTTTCTCCTCCACCAGAGGATAAAAAAGGCCATTCCCGTTACCGTAAAAGAGAGCATGCGGAAGAAGAAAAATGGAAGCGGATGGCATTGATGAAACCGTCCCGCTCTGCGGCCTTTCAGGAATGCCTGGAACTGCTGCAACAGGAGGTCCGGAAAAACGAACCCTCTTCACATTGCATTCTGCGGCAACCTGTATAACTTCGCGGGAATCCGTGAAGAGAGCCCTCCGGTCACCGCGCAGATAGAGGAAAGGCTCCTTACAGCCCTTTACCCTCAGCTGTTCTGCCTGCTTCTTGATATGTTTCTTTAGTTCTTCCGGGGAATGGAGAGGCTCATGGGAGCCGGATCCCCAGCGGATACTGGAATCAATACCTTCCGACGCCTGTCCTCCTTTTTGCCATACACATTGATCACGATGTTGCCGAAGGATGACCTGATTTCTCCGGAATGTTCATCTTCCCGCATCTGAAGGCCTTCCTCTCCCCGCCGCGCACTACATCCTGCCGTCTCGGAAACCGGGATGCTGCGGCAGGCGCCCGATTCCTGAGACGCCTTCAACGGTAATGCCAGAACGGCGTTCGAGAAGACGATCAGGATTGCCCCCCACCGGGCTGCATGATTTGACCGGACCATAAGAAAAAAAGACAGCAGGCCACTTCCACACTCTTGCAGGGAAGCTGAACATCAATAACACGGTCCATCCGTGAATGGCTTAGTCGTCCTTGAGGTCGGTCAGGGCCACCGTGGTAATTCCTGCTTCCGTCAAAGCGTTCATGACGTCAATGACGCGCTGGTGGGGAACATCGCCCTCCACCCACAACTGAACTACCGGCTTGGTGCCTACGGCGCTGGCTTCCTGTTTCTTGGCTTCCAGCTGCTGCACGAGGGTCGCCAGGTTATGGTTGTTCATGTCATTGTCAATCATCAGGCTGTTGTCCTTGCCCCAGTAAATGGTGCCGTCCTTGATGATGCGAATCAGCGCCGGTTCAATCTGGGAGGCGGTATCGCTCACGGATTGCCCCGGCATGGACATGTCCAGCTTGCGTTCCTGAATCAGGGAGGTCGCCACAAGGAAGTAAATCAACAGAAGGAAGCACACGTCGATAAGGGAGGAAATATCCAGCTTGGGATCTTCATCCTCAACCATCTCCAATTTTTTATGTCTTGCCATAGCGCGTAATGTTATTCGTCCTTGTTTGCAGCAGAGGAATTTTTGGCAGGCAATACGGCAAAGATCACCTTGACCACGCCACATTCCGCAGCCACGCGAATCACTTCCCGCGAGCCCTTGAACAGGGCCTTCTGGTCACCGCGCAGATACAGGCGGGTTTCAAAGTCCTGCTTGTCCTTGAAGCGTTCCGCAAGGTTTTTGATATATTCCTTCAGTTCATCCGGAGAGTTGAGCGGCGCACTGACATCGGAAGCCCAGCGAACGTTGGGATCCATGCCGGCGGGACGCTTTCCATCCCCTTCACCGTACACATTCACCACGATGCAGCCGTTGGCGGATTTCACTTCACCGGAACTGCTGGCCGTGGGCATTTGAATGTTCTTATCCTTTTTAACGGTAATGGCCGTAGCGTTCACCACGAAGAAGATCAACAGGAGGAAAACCATGTCGATCATGGGGGACATATCCATTTCCCCGCTCTCTTCGTCGGCCGCTACATTGGCTTTTTTCTTACCCATAAGCTACATTTGGTTGAGATTCTCCGGCCCGGCTCCGCCTGGGCGGAAACTTCCGGACCAGACCGTCTTTCCCGGCGATCAGGCCAGGCCTTCGGGAATGCGGGCAAGCTGGGCTTCGGCGTTCACCACGTTGATGGAGGTGTTCACCATTTCCTGCACGGTGCCTACGCATTCGGCAATATGGGCGTTGGCGATGCCCTTCTGGAAGAAGAAGAACGGCGTGGCGATAATGGCGTTGATCAAGCCCCAGAAGGTCGTCAGAAGAGCCACGGAGATGTCACCGGCAAGCTGGGTGGGGTCTGCCTGTCCGGCGCTTGACAGCGTGCCGAACGCGCCCACCATCCCCTGCACCGTACCGAAGAGGCCGAGCATGGGGGAAATCTGCGCGCAAAGGGCCAGCATGTTAATCCATTTGAATACGGAACGGCTTTCATTGGCCGTAAAGTCGGCTACGGCGTCTTCAATGGCGTCCTTGCCAAGGTCTTCCGGACGGGTGGCGTCCACATTCGGCAGGGCATACGCAACCAGGCGGCCCAGATAGGTGGGGCTGCCGGCTGCCACTTCAATGGCGGAGCGGATGCGGCATTCGGCCATCAGCTGCAACAGGGTGACCTTGAGGTCTTCCGGACAGAATTTTTCCTTTTTCAGAGCCACCATGTTGTAGATTACCAGGAAAACGATGAAGGCTTCCACCAGCATAATCGGGATCATGGTCCAACCACCGGCGATGATCCATTTGTCAAGCATGGTCTGTTCCTGCGGAACAGCGGCTTCGGCAGCTTCCTGAGCAAAGGCGGATGTAGAAAACGCGGCCATCAGGACGGAAGCAAATGCGGCGAAACGGAAACCCAGTCTAAAAAGGTTCTTCATAATTTAAGTTATATGGTTGTTCGAAAAGATACTGGTGTATTAAAGCATGCAAATTCAGACTTGCAAGCATTCATTTCGGGCCCTGGCAAAAATTCAGACACCCGCGGAACCGTCTTCCCGGGCCAGCCGGCTGCAGATCGGACAGCGCCCTCCGCAACCCCGCGCAGAGCAGTATTCACGCCCGTACAAGACGATGCGCAGATGAAGATCCCCCCATGAATTTTCAGGGAAAAGGCTTTTCAAGTCACGTTCCACGGCTTCCACCGTTTTCCCCTTGCTCAGCCCCCACAACCGGGAAAGGCGGAAAATGTGCGTATCCACCGGAAAGGCAGGAACGCCGAAGGCCTGAGTCATGACGACGGAGGCCGTTTTATGCCCTACCCCAGGAAGGGATTCCAGGGCCGCAAAGTCGCAGGGAACCTGCCCCTGGTATTTTTCCACCAGGATGCGGCTGAGGTTCACGATGGCGGACGCCTTCCTTTCCGAGAGGCCGCAGGGCCGCACGATTTCCCGGACCGCTTCCACATCCTGCCGGGCCATTTCCTCCGGAGTGGAAGCCAGGGCGAACAGGGCCGGGGTCACCAGGTTTACGCGCTTGTCCGTGCACTGGGCGGACAGAAGAACCGCCACCAGCAGGGTGTAGGCGTCGCGGTGCGCCAGGGGAATGGGAGGGTTCCCATACAGGGACATGAGTTCCTCCCGGACAATGGAAGCCCGTTTTTTCGTATCCATGCCGCCAGATTACCATCCTGCACGCACGCCGGAAAATAAAAAAGCGCCGCCATGTGATGAATGGCGGCGCCCGGGTTAAAGGGTTCAGGAATCCGGTCAGTCAGCCTTGGCGTAAAGCCCCTTGGACACGCGGTGCTGCAGGGCCGCATACATGGCGCGGCAGTGCCTGTAGCCGCGGCGGCTGCCGAGCACTTCCAGACTGTTGGCGGGGTCTCCCCAGCGGACGATGGTCAGTTCCACATAGCGGCGGCCCCATTCCTTCATCAGCTTCTTGTTAGGCTGGTAAATGTCAATGGTTCCGGTCCCGACCAGGGCGCTCCCGTAATCGTCAACGACGTAGAGATAGGGCTGCCCCTTGATGCGGAAGGTTGTTCCCAGAGGGTAAACGGACCAGTCCGCAGCGGCGCTGCGCACGGAAGAAGTGTATTTCAGCGTCGTGCCAACGGCATTCCGGGGTCCGTAGGCCAGATGGTCACGTTCGGAATGGGTATAAGCCGTGGTGCGTACTACACGAGTGCGCTGGGCGGGGTGGTAAAACGGCATCTTGTGTTTGTCGCGCCCCAGTTTGGGGAGCTTGGAAGAAGGCACTGCCGAACGGCTCGGCGCCAGGGGCTGAACAAATCCCTGGGCATTTTCACCTACACGGGCCAAAACAAGGGCGTCACTACTGGATTTCCCCATGCCGGTTACAGCTCCGTTTGTCGAGCAGCTGCTGACAAACATGGCCGCGACGGCACAAGACAGGGTGGCAATTATTCTTAAATTCATGCGGTATGAGGTTAGGCGCCATACACATGGCAGTCACTCCGGCAGAACCTTCAGGCCATGTGCGGAAGCCGAAAAATCGGCAACGGCGGCTCTTGGGTACGAAATAATTTCTGCCTTGGCAATCCTTTTTTTTCACCGACCCCCTTCCAAACAAGGAAAACCTATTAATATAAAACGCTAAAAATAAGCAATATATAAAACATGCCGCATTTTTGTCATATCATGACAAATAATATACTTCACGAAACATCTTTTTCTATCACATCACGACACACTTTTTTATTTTTAATACATCTTGCTTACTATAAATATGATATAAGAGAAAATCGACCTCAATCCTTCAAAAGATTCCCTAAAAAAGTTCAATGGGCCAAATTCCGGAAGGCCGTCATGGATGGAAAAATCGCGTCTCCCCTTGAACGAATTTCCCTTTGCTGTTCAGGCTTCCACGTGAATTTTTCCTTTCCCGTTTCCTTATCTGCGCCCTTCCTGCTTCCCAATATGCCGCAATGCAGGGTTCGGGAAGAGGTTGGGAAGAACATTTCCCGGCAATAAGGATTCGGGACACGGGATTTTTACCGGGGCATGCTCCGGCCATGGGAAAGCTATAGAAAAAAAGGCATGCAGGCCTGATTGAAAAAACATCCCGTAACCCGTCTTGCAGCAGTTTTTCAAATTCTGGAGAAACTTCCATGCCAAGAAAAAGAAAGATGCGGGGAACAGCCCGCTCTGCGCAGGAAAGGAATCCTTCCGTTTTCTCCTGTAATTTTTCCGGAGCGGGAACCGGAAAAGCCCGGTTGGACGGAAAACGAAGCTTCAACCCTGAAGAGCAAGGAAAGCCGGAAGGCGAACGAATCAATTCCCTGCCTCCTGTAAAACGGTCCCGGAACAAGCATGCCCGCTTGCAGGCGGGCGTTGCCCCGTTGAACGGCATTCATGGACAAGAGGGGGGGAAATTTCATAGCCGCCCTTCCTTTTTTCTCTTTCCCCTCTTTCCTGCGACGCTCTTCAGATGACGCCAAGCCTCCTGCTCCCGGCGGCCGGGCGCACACCCAATGGGCTGTTGCATCCCTCCGGAAATAGATTACACTCCGGAACGAACATGTCTGCCGGCCTGCCCCAACACCTCACGCTGGACTACCTGCGCGCCCTGTTATCCCGGGGCGTGGAGAAGGTTGCCGTCACGGAGGAGGCCAGAACGGTCTTGAGGAAATGGGTCATGGACGCACGGCGGATCGCCAGGGGGGAAATCCCCTCTTCCGTTTCCGCCCCCTCTGTTTCCGGAGAAACGCAGCCGCCGCCGGAAATTCCAGGCCAGCCGCCGGACTCCGTGGATGAAGTTTCCTTCGGCAACGAACTCCGGGACATCCTCAACGGAGTACAGCCGGGCAGAACGGAGGAGGAAGCCACGCTGCCCCGCCATATTTCCTTTGCCCTGGAAGGTGAAACGGAGGAAGAGAAACTGTCCTCCCTCCGGGAACTGGTCGTCAACTGGCCGCCGCTTCGGAATATGGAGTCCCTGCGGGACACGCCCGTCTTTTCCTCCGGCAGTCCCAGGGCGGACATCATGATGGTCACGGACGCCCCCGGCCTGTATGAAGAAAAGCAGGGCATCCCCCTGGCCGGCCCCTCCGGACAGAAGCTGGACGCCATGCTGAAAGCCATGGGGCTTTCCCGTACGGACATTTACCTGACCCATCTGGTCAAGTACCGCCCCGCCCTCCCGCGCCAGCTTACCAACAACCGGCCGCCCACGGACCGGGAGATAGAGGTATCCCTCCCCATTCTCCGGGAGGAAATCATGCTGGTGCGCCCGAAAGTGGTGGTAGCCCTGGGCGCCATCGCGGCCAGGGGCATTCTCCAATCCGGAGAGACGCCGCTTTCCGCCCTGAGGGGGACGTTCCACACGGCTTTCGACACGCCCGTACGCGTTACTTACAATCCCAGCTACCTCCTCCGCACGGAGGATATTTCAGAAAAACGAAAGGTTTGGGAAGACATGCTGTGCGTCATGGAACAGGCCGGCCTCTCCATTTCCGAAAAGCAACGTTCCTATTTCCTGCCCAAAAAGTAACATATGGATTATTTAAACAGCATTCTGGAGCGCAAACGCGCCGACTTGAAAAAAATCCTTCCCCTGGAAGGGAAATTGCGGGCCTCCGCCATCCAGAGGAATGACTATGCGGGATTCCGCACGGCGGTGGACCTTGGGGAAAACCGTCTTTCCGTCGTCCCGGAAATGTCCAGGGTCCATCCCGTCCTCAACCTCCGGGAGTCAAACCAGGACCTCCGCCACCTGTACGGCATGTTCATCCAGGGCGGCGCGCAGGGCATTTCCATCGCCGTGGAACCGGAGGTATACGGCGGTTCCTGGGACATGGTTTCCACCATTTCCAGAATCAGCACTGTCCCCGTCATGGCGCGCGACGTTTTCATCCATCCCGCCATGATCTGCCAGGCCATCGTCTCGGGAGCGGACGCCGTCAACCTGGTGGCGGCCGCCCTGCCGGAAAAGGACCTGGAAGACCTGTACCGCATGGCCTCCGGGCTGGGACTGGACGTGATGATGGAAGTCCATACCCTGAATGAGCTTGAAACCGCCATGGACCTGGAAGCGGAATTCGTCTGCATCAACAATGCGGACCCGCATACCCTCCAGGCCAATCCGGCGGTTACGGAAAAACTCATTGAAGAAATTCCCGCCTCCGTCACCGTCCTGGCCGCAGGAGGCATCCGCACCGTGGAAGACGCGCGCCGCATGCTGGACGCCGGGGCCAACGGCGTCATTCTTCAGGACGAACTGGCCCGCATGGATATTCCCCAGGATTTCATGGAAGCCATTCTGGCGCTCAGGGCGGAATGATTTTTCCTCCTGCACTATATATAATAGACAGGCGCAATCTGTGCCCGCATGGAGAAATGCGGGCTTGAAGCCGCTTCCGCGGTTTTTCCAATCATGGCTGTCCCGGAACGGAAAGGGTCCCGGAATTGTCTCACTTTCCGTATGGATATGACCAACAGCCCGCATGCCCGGCATGGAGCTTCCGGACACACGGACCCCGTCTGCGGAGCGCAAGTCGGGGAAGATACTCCCTGGAAGGCCGGCTATCAGGGGAAAACCTATTTTTTCTGCAGCCGTTCCTGCCGGGATAAATTCACGGCAGCGCCGGAAGAAGCTCTTGCCCACCCTCCGGACGCCGGACACGGCATGGACATGCCCATGCACCACCATGAAGACATGGACCATTCCTCTGCCATGGAGTCTGCGGCCGCCGCTCCCGGTACGGTGTACACCTGTCCCATGCACCCTCAAATCCGGCAGAATCATCCCGGAGCATGCCCCATCTGCGGCATGACGCTTGAACCGCTGCTCCCTTCCGCAAACGCCCGGGACGATACGGAGCTGAATGACTTCCGCAGGCGTTTTTATTTTTCCCTGCCTTTCGTCGTCCTGATCTTCATTATTTCCATGGGCGGCCATCTTGCGCGCTGGATGAACGCCGGAGTCCAGAACTGGGTGGAACTGTTCCTGGCCATCCCCGTGGTCCTGTGGGCGGGAGAGCCGCTCCTGGTCCGGGGATGGGATTCCATCAAGACCCGCAATCCCAATATGTGGACGCTGATCGGCGCCGGAACCTCCATCGCCTTTCTGTACAGCCTGGCCGCTACCATCGTGCCCGGCTGGTTTCCCGCCGTTTTTATCCATGACGGGCATGTTCCCGTTTATTATGAGGCGGCGGCCATCATCATCTCCCTCAGCCTTCTGGGCCAGGTGCTGGAACTGAAAGCCAGGTCCCGTACGGCGGAAGCCATCAGGGCCCTGATGAATCTGGCCCCCGCCACCGCCCATCTGGTACTCCCCAACGGGGTGGAAAGCGACATTCCCCTGAAGGACGTGCAGACCGGCGACGTGCTGAGAGTGAAACCGGGAGAAAAGATTCCGGTAGACGGCGTCCTGAAGGACGGGGGAAGCGATGTAGACGAGTCCATGCTGACCGGAGAACCCATTCCCGTCTCCCACGTTCCCGGCGACAAGCTGATCGGCGCCACGCTGAACACCACAGGCACCTTCACCATGACGGCGCAGAACGTGGGGAATGACACCGTCCTGGCGCGTATCGTCAACCTGGTGGCCCAGGCCCAGCGGACCAAGGCCCCCATGCAAAGGCTGGCGGACAAGGTGGCGCGCTACTTTGTGCTTGCGGTGGTGCTCATTGCCGTTCTCACGTTTTTCGCCTGGGGATTCTGGGGGCCGCAGCCATCCTGGCCGCACGGGCTGGTGAACGCCGTCGCCGTCCTGATCGTAGCCTGCCCCTGCGCGCTTGGCCTAGCTACTCCCATGTCCATGATGGTGGCTTCCGGAAAGGCGGCCTCCCTGGGCATCCTTTTCCGGGACGCGGCCGCTCTGGAAACCATGCACAAGGTCAATATCCTGGTGATGGACAAGACAGGCACCCTCACGGAAGGCAGGCCATCCCTGGTCAACGTAACCACGGGGAACAACGTGAATATGGACGCGCTGCTCGCCCAGTGCGCCTCTCTGGAGCAGAACAGCGAACACCCCATCGCGCGCGCTTTCCTCCAGAAGGCGGCGGAGGAAAAGCTCACCCTGTCGCCCATTGAGGATTTCCAGTCCTTCCCGGGCGGCGGCGTGGCCGGGACTTTCCAGGGCAGCAAGGTTTGCGTAGGCACCGCAGACATGATGCAGAAGCGGGGCGTAGACATCTCCTCCCTGGCTCCGTGGGTGGAAGAACAGCGGAGACAGGGCCGTGTTACCGTCTTTGCCGCGGTGGACGGCCAGGCGGCGGGAGCCTTCTCCCTGGCGGATAAAATCCGAGAAAACACGCGCCAGGCCCTGGCGGACCTTACTGCGCGCGGCATCCGCATCATCATTGCCTCCGGGGACGCGCCCGCGACGGTGGAAGCCGTGGCGAGGGATCTGGGCATTTCCGAATTCCACGGAGGAATGACACCGGCGGACAAGCAGGCGCTCATCGCCTCCCTGAAAAGCGGGAACGCCGTGGTCGCCATGGCGGGGGACGGCGTTAACGACGCTCCCGCACTGGCGGAAGCGGATGTGGGCATCGCCATGGGAACGGGATCGGACGTAGCCATGCAGAGCTGCGGCGTCACCCTGGTGAAGGGGAACCTGCTGGTGATTTCCAAGGCTTTCGCCCTTTCCACCGCCACCGTGAAAAACATGAAATCCAACCTGGGTTTCGCCTTCGTGTACAACGCTCTGGGAATCCCCATAGCCGCCGGCATCCTCTATCCCTTCTGGGGCATCCTGCTTTCTCCCGTCATTGCGGCAGGGGCCATGTGCCTGAGCTCCGTATCCGTCATTCTGAACGCCCTGCGCCTGCGGCGCTTTTCATGAAGCGGGCAAATCCTTCTCCCTGAACGCTCCGCGTATATGCCTGAATTCCGGGGGCTTCCCCTCCCGGTACAGGACTTCCACAATATCGTAACGGGAGGGAACCGGTTCCGGAAGCTGGCGGAGCCATTCCGCCGCTCCCCGCCGTATCAGCGCCCTTTTGCGGGCGTCCACGGCGCGGCGGGCTCCCCCGTAACCGTTTCCCGTACGGGTTTTCACTTCCACAAAAACCAGGCAGTTCCCGTCCCGGCACACGAGGTCCAGTTCCCCGCCCCTGACGGGACGCCAATTCCTCCTTAAAACGGAAAACCCTTCCCCACGCAGGAAAGAGGCCGCTGCCAGTTCCCCGTACATTCCCAGCCATGCCGTATCCCGCTCCTTCCTATTCAGGAATGGACAGTTCCATTTGTGAAACCGGCGCAAACGAGCGGCGATGAAGCGGACAGGGCCCATGCCTCCGCAGGGCTTCCATGTGGGCTTTCGTGCCATATCCCTTGTGTTTTGCAAAACCGTACTGCGGATAGGAGGCATCCGCCTCCGTCATCATGCGGTCCCTCGTCACCTTGGCCAGCACGCTGGCGGCGGCAATGGAAAGGCTCCTGCCGTCTCCCTTCACGATAGCGCGGTGCGGAACGGGAAGCCCCTTGACGGGCAAGCCGTCCACCAGGCAGAAATCCGCATGCGGGGCCAGTCCTTCCACGGCGCGCGCCATGGCCAGATGAGTGGCTCTCAGGATGTTGAGACGGTCTATTTCCTCCACGGAAGCCATTCCCACGGAGCAGGCCACCTGTTCGCAATCCAGCAGAGCCAGGAATAGGCGTTCCCTCTTAGCCGCGGTCAATTGCTTGGAATCATTCAACCCGGACAGTTCCTCCGGCAGTTCAGGCAGAATGACGGCCCCGGCCACCACGGGGCCGGCCAAAGGGCCGCGGCCGGCTTCATCCACCCCGGCCACATAAAGAAAACCGGAGGAACGGGCCTCCCTTTCAAAACTCATATCCGGGTGTGACTTTTCCGTCATGGCCTCATTCCTCCTCCTGTTCTTCCGGAAGGCGGGTCAGCAGAATCTGCGTGATTCTTCTGCCGTCCGACCCCGTCACTACGGCCCGGTAGCGGCCAATCTTCAATTCCTCCCCTTCTTCCGGAATGTAACCCAGCCGGCTGATCACGTAACCGCCCAGGGTGGTGACGCCCGGGCAATCCAGGTCCATTTCAGGCAGGTAATCCGCCAAGTCAAACAGGGTAACGGCTCCGTTCACGGCATACGTATCCTTGCCGGTCTTGACGAATTCCCGCATTTCCTCCTGGTCAAACTCATCCTGAATGTCGTCCCCCACGATCTGTTCCAGCACATCGTCCAGGAACACCAGGCCGATGGAATCACCAAACTCATCCACCACCAGGGCAAAATGGGCATGCTCTTTCAGGAAGAACGTCAGAAGGCTGTCCAGAGGCATCGTATCCGGCACCACGCGCAACTCACGCCGCACGCTTCTAAGGTCCGGATTTTCCTGCCCTACCAGCTTGAGCAGATCCTTGACGTGCACCCAGCCCTTCACCTCGTCCAGATGGTCGCCCTCCACCAGGGGGAAACGGGTATGGCGGGACTTCCGGGCAAGTTCCCAGTTCTCCTCAAAGGGGGCCGTCAAATCCATCACGTCCACTTCGGAACGCGGCGTCATCACGTCCTTGACGCACATGTCGTTCAGTTCAAGGGCATTCTTGGAGATCTCCGCCTCCTGCTTCGTCAGCTCTCGGGAACGTTCGCTTTCCTCCACCAGGTACATCAGTTCATCCGTGCTGTGAACCGTGCAGGCCGTGGAGCGGGGATCGATACCCAGCAGGTACTTCAGCACAAACCGGGCAATTCCGTCCGTCAGTCCAAGAATGCCCGTATATTTGAACACCGTGTAAAAGAAATGCAGCAGCGGGACCGTCGCCAGAGCCGCCCTGTCCGGATGGCGCACCGCCATGGCCTTGGGAATAAACTCTCCAAAAATAACCTGGCAGCAGGCAAAGAAAATAAACGTAACGGCCAGGGCAATGCCGTAAACGGGAACCTTACCGCCCAGCCCCAAGGAAACAAGGAAGGGAGCCGTCAGCTCCGCCACGAAAAACGTGCCCAGAAATCCCAGCGCCAGAGAAGAAAGGGTAATGCCCGCCTGGCAGGCGGCCAGATACAGGTCAAGGTGCTTGACCGCCTTCCGTGCCCGGGCCAGCTTCCTACGGGTACGCGCCGGAACGCCATCCCCGGCGTGCAGCTGGCTTTCGCGAACCTTCATCAGGGCGAACTCGGCCGCCACAAAAAACGCGTTCAGCAGTAAAAAAAGGATAAAGCCGGCAATCGCCAGCGTCATTCCACCCAGCGCCGGAACAGCGTCGGGCGCTTCAGCGGCCCCGAAGGCCGCAAGAATACTCAGAGGGTCCGGATCATTCATTCTGTTTCAAGTAGTATACGGGAAAGGAGGCCGGAATGTTTCCCGGCTTTTGTGTTACAGTTTTTCATAAACGCCCTTGTCCCGGCGCTCCAGCACGGTGAACCCGGCTGCCTTGGCGTCGGAAACGGAAAGGGGCTTGGTCGCCTCCGGCACATTGATCCGGCTAATGACCTTGCGCACCGGGTGCTTGCACACCAGGCACTTTTCAAGCGGCGCACGGTCCACCGGCCGCCGCAATTCAAAACCGCGGCGGCACACCGGGCAGGACTGGCCGGGGTCGTCAGGGTTTTCGGAAATATACTCGTATATGGGCATAGTAAAACGCTAGGCTAAATAAAAATCAGCCTAGCGTCAAAATCTTTATAAGGCTGCAACCTTTCCCAGCCCTTACCAGCTGGACTTGGTCACACCGGGGATCATGCCGGCGTTGGCCAGTTCGCGGAAGGAAATACGGGAAAGCTTGAAACGGCGGATAAATGCGCGGCGGCGGCCGGAAACAAGGCAGCGGTTGACCGTACGGGTCGGGCTTGCATTGCGGGGCAGCATGGTTAAACCGATATAATCCTTCTCAGCCTTCAATTGCGTACGCAGTTCCGCGTAGCGCTTGACGGTGTCAGCCTTTTTCTTGTCTCTTGCGATCCAGCTCTTCTTAGCCATAAGTTCGGCGGAATAAGTAGAGGGCCGGGGATGAAAAATCAAGCGCTTTTTTTCAATTTCATCAAATTCAAGCCGTTTTCAATGTCATCCGTCCTTTTTGGCGGCTTCCGCACATCGGCTTGAACGCCTGTTTCTTCCGCAAGCGGCACCATCAGGAAAAGCCTCACAGGCGTTTCCGGCGGAACGGAAGCAGTCGATTATTTAACTCTTCCTAATCATTTCTTCCCCGGCGGAACGGGATCATATCTGCAAGGCATCAGCATAAAATGGGAATTCCCTTGACTTCAATCGTATTTTTGGAAAACTTTTTCAAGAATGTTGTTGAAAAACAAGGTTGTTATGAAGATCTGCGTCTTTGGCGCACTTCTTGCATGCCCCTGCCGTGTGACGGCGGAAGAGGAGGAACCCATGCAAGGTCTGAAGATTGAATCGAAAACGCATGAGTATTCCGCGGATTACCACATCGCCAAGGAAGAAGGACAGAATCCGGACGAGGACGAGGATAAAAAAAGGACCTGCGTGGGCATGGGCGAGAAGGTTACCTTGACGTTGACGGGAAGCAGGAGCTCATCGGAGAGGATAAGGATATCAGGTGGAGCCTGGCGGACGGGAGGCATTTGGGCAGCTTTAACGGCATAACTGATGGGGAACGAGAAGTAACATTGTTGATCAATGAGGATTTGAGTCCGAAGACCGTCGGAAATAATAACACGATCAAAGTCTGGGCATATGGTTCAAAAACGCAGCAGATGCCCGATAAACCGCTCAAACTAGAAGTGTGCCTCCCTACCCACATCACCGGGAAGCACAGGAAAAAGGAAGGAGGCGGCAGGGGAATGATTGCGGACGCTGGGAAGTTTCCCGGTTTTCCCACGGATCACGCACAGGACCGGGGCAAACCCGGAGCTTCCGCCCAGCTGGAATTGACGATCCATCCCACGAAAGTTAATTTCCAGAATATCCATGTGATTGAAAAAGACGCGGACGCCAGCGACAAAACTTTTCCTCCCCTGGGAGGCAGGCACCGGCCCGGAGAAACATGGTCCCAGATTGATCCCGGCAACAGGGTCATTGACACCATAGCATGGAAAAAGACGATGAATGAGGTGAAAGGCGGATTGAGTCCGGATGCCCCGGAACAGAAATGGGATTGGGCATGTAAACGTTACGTGCAGTCTATTCTGCACCGGGATGTTTACATGCTCAATACCGTGACGCAAAGCTTCAAGGTCCGGTGGACGGACCCCAGGACCAGAAAAGCCGTCCATGCATGGATTTCCAAATTTGAATGCCAGGTGGAACGCGACTCCCAGCAGGGAACCCATGCGTTTTCCCCGCAAGACAACAAATAATGATCCCCACAATAATGATGAAAACATTCCACCTCGTCCTCCCGCTCATCCTTCTTTGCTCCGGCATCACGCCCCGGGTGCAGGGAGCCGCCACGCTCCCGGGGTCTCGCCTTCCCCTGGCTTATCCGGAAACGGCCCAGCCCCGCGAGTATCCGGGCTACCGCATGCTGGCGGAGATGGGATGGATGTACCTGCCGGTGAAGGAACCGTATCCTCCGCTCTGGCACCTGCAGGAAATGCTCAAAAAGAACGAGCTGGAACTGTTCTACATGTGCACAGCCCGTCTGTTCCAAATCTATTGTGTGATCCATATTGATGACCTGAGGGGAAGACAATGCCGAGAACTGTACCACTTGTGCGGTCTGGTGACGGCGGCGCCGTTCTACCAGGTGGACTTCAGCGGAGAGCATCCGTGGGAATACGGAAGAAGGACGGGAGATATGGATACGAAGAGGGTAGCCGTTTCATGCCTAAGCCGTATTATAAAAAAAGAATCTGCCGGACGCATGAACGTGAACCAGAAGGAGATCGGAAAGTTCAGCGCGTTATATACAGCGGTAATTTTAAAAGGATTCCGGAAGGAGCACCAGGCGACTTCCGAAGAAAAGCTGAGGAAGCGATGGAAGGAAGGGGAAAAGAACACGTGGAAGGTGCACCGGGAGGGACGTGTTTTTGGCTGGGAAGACCAGTTCATCGTGGCCCAAGGCAGAAATGATGATATGAAATATGAGATAGAAGAATGGCTGGAGGAAGATTTAATTCGCATCCTGGTTGGATACTTTCCCGGCCGTGCGGCGGAAGCGCGCCAGTACATCCGGATGGCGGGATACGAAGACCGGGAAATCAACGGACTGGTGGACCGGACGTTGGGACGCGCCAAGGAGACGGAGTTTCTGTATAGAGGAGGCAAGAAAAAGAATTAAAAGCAGCTTTCCGGGCTTATGCGGAGAACGAATCCTGACGAACCTCCACTCGTTTTTGTTCAGGAACCATCCCGGGGAAGCCGCTCCGGACAGTTCCGGGAAAAAGCCCGTGGTTAAACATGATTTTGTCCTTTCCTCCGGGGGGGGAATGGGGCATCATGCCGCCGCACACTAATCATTGACGTACATGAAAATCGTAGTTGCATACTCTGGCGGCCTTGACACCTCTGTTCTTCTGAAGTGGCTCAAGGAAAAATACAATGCCGAAATCATCGCCTACTGCGCAGACGTAGGCCAGGCGGAAGAACTGGACGGCCTGGAAGCCAAGGCCCTGGCTACGGGAGCCTCCAAGTGCTTCATCGGCGACCTCAAGGAAGACTTCGCCGCCAACTACATCTTCCCCATGATGCAGGCCAACGCCCTTTACGAAGGCCGCTACCTGCTGGGCACCTCCATCGCGCGCCCCTGCATTTCCAAGGACATGGTGGACCTGGCCATCCGTGAAGGAGCGGACGCCATCGCCCACGGCGCCACCGGCAAGGGGAACGACCAGGTGCGCTTTGAACTGGCCGTCAATGCCCTGGCCCCGAACATCAAGGTCATCGCCCCCTGGCGCGACCCCGAATTCCGCAAGCAGTTCCCGGGCCGTACGGAAATGATCGCCTACGCGGAATCCCACGGCATCCCGATCCGCCAGTCGCTGAAAAAGCCTTATTCCATGGACCGCAACCTGCTCCACATTTCCTTTGAAGCAGGGATGCTGGAAGATACCTGGTACGATGGCACCACCCCCGCCGACCGTGAGATGTACAAGCTTTCCGTTTCCCCGGAAGACGCTCCGGACCAGGCCGAATACATTCAGATCCTGTATGAAAAGGGCGATGCCATCGGCATCAAGTACGACGGCCTTGACGCCCTGCTGAAAGAACTGGACGTCACCCCGAAGGGGGAACGCGACGGCTATACCCTGCTCAGCCCGCTGGGCGTCATGTACGTGCTGAACGCCCTGGGCGGCAAGCACGGCATCGGCCGCGTGGACATTGTGGAAAACCGTTTCGTGGGCATGAAAAGCCGCGGCATTTATGAAACCCCCGGCGGCACCATCCTGCTGGCGGCCCACCGCGACATTGAAACCATCACCATTGACCGTGAAGTGCAGAAGGTGCGCGATTCCCTCATTCCGGAATACGCCACGCTGGTTTACAACGGCTTCTGGTTTGCGCCGGAACGTGAAGCCATCCAGGCTCTGGTGACCAAGTCCCAGGAAACCGTCAACGGGGAAGTGCGCCTGAAGCTTTACAAGGGCAACGTCATGTACGCCGGACGCCGTTCCCCGCAGTCCCTGTATTCCGAAGAAATCGCCACGATGGAAGGCGGCCATGAGGAACTGTACAACCAGGACGACGCGGAAGGCTTCATCCACCTCAATGGATTGCGCCTGAAGCAGTTCAGCCGCGTCAACAAGCCCTACGGCAACTAAGCCCCCGCAACACAACGTTTTCAATCAACCGTCCGGAATACCAGTTCCGGACGGTTTTTTCTTTGCAACAATCCTTTCCTTTTCCACGTACTGCCCGTGATGGGATTTATATCATGCACATTTCTGGCAGTTGTTTCAGCGCTGGCGTTCTGTCCGGTCCCGGCCACTGCCGCTTCCAGGCCCAACATCATTCTGATTTATGCGGATGACCTGGGCATGGGCATGCTGGGCTGCTACGGCCAGGAGATCGTGAAAACGCCCAACATCGACCGCCTGGCCAAACAGGGCATCATGTTCACCCGGTGCTACAGCAGCCAATACTGCTGCCCGGCGCGCGCCTCCCTGCTCATGGGCGTGCATGACAGCCACTCCCGCTCCTACACCCAGACAAACGGCGGCCTGGTCATCACGGCGGAACAACAAGGCTGGTCCAACGAGGAACTGGAAAAGAAAGCGGCCAGGGCGGCCCGCATCAAGCCTTCCGGGGGAGAGGTTTTCCTTCCGGAACTGCTGAAAAAGGCAGGATACGTCACGGGCCAGTTCGGAAAGCTGGAGTGGGGCTTCACCACCTGGCACGGAGAGTTGAAAAGGCACGGATGGGACCGTTACGTGGGATACATGGACCATCAGCGGGCCCACGGCTATTATCCCTCCTTCCTCTGGAAAGACGGCGAACGCCTTCCCCTTCCGGGCAACACGCATGCCGACGGCGGCAAGACCCCGGAGATTTACGGGCCGGGAGCCACGGAAAAACGGAGAGGAAACCGGGACGGAAAAGTGACGTACGCTCCGGACGCCATGCTGGCGGAGACCCTCAAGTTCATGGAGGAAAACCGGAACAGGCCCATGTTCATCCTCTTCTCCACCAACCTGCCCCACGGCCCGGTGGATATTCCCCCCGCAGAGAACAAGTATGCCGGTCATCCAGCCATCCGCCAGGCCTATGCGGGCGCCGCGGGCGGCAACAGGGAATGCGCCGGGGCGGCGGAGGAATACGCCTCCATGGTGGACAAGCTGGACAGGCAGGTGGGCGCCATCCTGGCCCAGGTGCACAAGCTGGGACTGGAGAAGCGCACCATCATCGTTTTCAGCTCCGACAACGGGCATGAACTTTACTACCGCACGGACAAGGAGCGGGGCCGCGGCCTCAACTGCCACGGCGGCGTTCTGGACGGTACCGGGGAGCTGCTGGACGTTTTCCGCGGCAGCCGCGGGCTCATCGGCCAAAAGAACGCCATGGTCAACCTGGCCGGGTTGAAATGGACCAACCATGAAGGGGGCATCCGCATTCCCCTCATCGTCTCCTGGCCCGGGACCGTGCCGCACGGGAAGGTTTGCCGCAGCCTGGTAGCCAGCTACGACCATATGGCCACCTTTGCCGAGCTGGCGGGAGTGGGCATGCCGGAAGGCAAGGATTCCGTTTCCTATAAAAACATGCTCTTCGGCAAACCTTCCAGCCAGCGCGATTACGTAGTGGCGGACCACACGGTCATCACGGGGGACGGCTGGAAGCTCACGCACAAGCAGGACAAGTGGCTCCTTTTTCAAATCAGCAGCGACCCGGAGGAAAGGCACAATCTGGCGGAAACAAGGAAAGACCAGTTGGAAAGGCTCCAGGCCATTTACAGGAAGGAAGCGGGAAGCCCCAGAAAAGACAGGCAAAAGCCGGAACAACCCCGGAAAACCGCCCTTTTTCCGCCGCTTGCTTTTGCAGGTTGAAACTTGAACGTTCCGCATGTAGAGTTCCCCGGTGAAGAACAATCCCCCCACCTCCCGCCAGACAGCCCTGACCTGCCTGATGCGCTGGCATGAAGGCCGCTCCTTTGCGGAAACCCTCGTGGACCGGGAATGTTCGCGGGCTGCGCTTTCCACGGCGGACAGGCATCTGGTGCAGGCCCTCGTCTTCGGCGTGCTGCGCAACCAGACCTGGCTGGACCATGTGATCGACTCCCTGCGGAAAGGCAGGCTGGACCTGGAAATGCGCCTTATCCTCCAACTGGGGCTGTGCCAGCTTTTCCTGCTGGGGATGGCAGACCACGCCGCCGTGTATGAAACCGTCAATCTTGCGCCCGCACGCCTGCGGGGGCTTGTCAACGCCATCCTGCGCAACGCGCTTCGGCGGGAGAAAGCCATCCTGGAGGAACGGGAAAAACTGCCGCTTCCCGTTCTTTATTCCACCCCGGCGTGGCTGGTGCAGCGGTGGACGCAGCAGATGGAGCCGCAAACGGTCCGCGCCCTGCTCCACTGGAACAACACCACGCCGCGCCTGTACGTCCGCGCCAATCCGCTGGTCCCCGTGAACGGCATGCCAGCCTCCCTGGCTCCGCTGGACCGCGCTCCCGGCTGGTTCTCCGTAGACGGCGCCCTGCCGCTGGAAGAGATCAAAGCGGGCTCCCTTTACGTGGCGGACCCCTCCACCCGCTACGCCATCGACCTGCTGGCTCCCCGGCCCGGCGAGGAAATCCTGGACGCCTGCGCCGCCCCCGGCGGCAAATCCGCCGCCATCATCGCCGCTACCGGAGGCAAGGCGCGCCTGACCGCCACGGACCTCCATGAACACCGTCTGCCCACCTTGAAGGAAAACCTGGACAGGCAGGGTTCCTCCTCCGTCCGGACGGCGCAGGCGGACTGGTCCCTCCCCTGCCCTCCGGAATGGGAACGCCGTTTTGACGCCGTGCTTCTGGACGTGCCCTGTTCCAACACCGGGGTCATCCAGCGCCGCGTGGACGTGCGCTGGCGCCTGACCCCGCAGGAAATCCGCCGCCTGGCCGCCCTCCAGAGGAGCATTCTTGAAAACGCCTCCCAGGCCGTCAAGCCGGGCGGCAGGCTGGTTTATTCCACCTGTTCCATTGACGCGGAGGAAGACGGCCTGGTGGTCAGGGATTTTCTGCAAAACCACCCGGAATGGACCCTGAAGGAGGAAAAACTCATCCTTCCCCATGAGGAAAAATCGGACGGCGCGTATGCGGCCCTTTTGATCTGTGCTTGACCTCGGCCCCAATTTGGCAACAATGCGTGCTCCTGATTAATCTCATTCCACTATGTCCCGCAAACCCATCATTGCCGCCAACTGGAAGATGAACATCGGCCCCGCCGAAGGCGCCCAATTCATCGAAAGCTTCAAAAACCTCGTTAAGGGAAAAGACGTCGCATGCGACGTGGTCGTCATTCCCCCCTTCACCACCATCCCCTCCGTGCTGAACGCCCTGAACGGCTGCTCCTGCACTGCCGTAGGCGCCCAGAACGTCTCCCAGTATGACAACGGAGCCTACACCGGGGAAATCTCCACCAGCATGCTGAATGAACTGGGTCTCAAGTACGTCGTGCTCGGCCACAGCGAACGCCGCCAGTACTTCGGAGAAACGGACGCCATCATCAACGCCAAGATCAAGAAGGCCATCGCCGCCGGCATCACCCCGATTTTCTGCATCGGTGAAACGAAGGATGAACGCCTGGGCGGCATTCTGGAACCCGTGCTGGAAATCCAGCTCAAGGGCGGTCTCAAGGATCTCACCCCGGAAGAAGTGGCCAACCTGGTCATCGCCTATGAACCCGTCTGGGCCATCGGCACCGGCCTGACCGCCACCTCCAAGGAAGCGCAGGAAGCCCACGCCTTCATCCGCAAGGTCATTTCCGACGTCTTCGGCGCGGACACCGCCGCCAGGGTGCGCATCCAGTACGGCGGTTCCGTAAAGCCGGAAAACGTGGTGGAGCTCATGGCCCAGCCGGACATTGACGGCGCCCTGGTGGGCGGCGCTTCCCTGAAGCCGGAATCCTTCGCCACGCTGGTCACTTCCGCCAAGTAAGCGCAATCCAGCCATTTCCTTTCCTGCGGGCCGGTCCTTCACGGGACCGGCCCTTTTCGTTTCCGGAGCTCCGTCCGGCGCTTTTCCGCCCCAGGGCGCAGTTTCTGCCTTTTCAAGCGGCGGCAATCGTGCATAATGGCGGGAAATCATGAAAGCCCGCTTACTCCCCTCACGCAGCAAAGGTTTCACGCTTATTGAAGTTCTCGTGGTCATCGCCATCATCGCCCTGCTGGCTGGCGTATCCTACAGTATTTATTCCCATGCTACGGAGACTGCGGCCAGAACGCGCTGCACGGACAACCTGCGCCGCATCAGCGACTGGGGCAAGGAATTCGCAGGCCAGAACGGCGGGAAGCTGCCCTCCAGCGGCATGAAGGACAGCCTTCTGACCGCCAGGGAGTGCCGGAACTGGTGGGACGCCCTGGCCCCCATCGTGAACGCAGAACAGCCCGACCTGATCGCCCGGAACGACAAGGAGCCGAACATGCTTCCGGACACCTTCCGCTGCAAGAATGACAACCGGCCGGAAATCCTCGCGGCGGAAGATTCCATCCTTCCCGCCAGCCCGGACACCATTTCCTACACTAGCTGGCTGGATAACCGGAAGGGACGCCCCATGAACGTGGCGCGCGGTCAGGCCCTGCGCGGCAAGCCCTGGATCAGCGACGGCATTCCGCTTGACGGGCGCAGCGTCATCACGGAACAGGACTTTGAGGAAATCGTGGTCCCGGCCCTGGAACGCCATCAGGGAGGCATCATGGTGCTTTACGCGGACGGGAAAATCACCCCTGTGGAGGATCCCACGTTTGAAAAAGTCACCCAAGGCTCCTGAGCCTGCGTTCCTCCGCCGGCTGCGGGGGAATTCCAGCGGCCTGACGCCGGGAATCCGATGGAATTTTCTTCTCTCTCCCGCTGATTCGCCTTTACGAAGCCGGGATAATCATTAAGGTTAGCGTTCAGATGAACCAGCACGCTCCCTTCCTGCATCCGTATGATGGAATGATACCGTTGCCCGTGGCGGGATATGTCCTGGGCGCCGTTCTGCTGCTGGTTCACCTTTACGCACTGGTAAAAAGGCAGCAGGTGCAGGCCTTTCTGCTGGCCTCCCCGCGCAACCACCTGCTGGCCCAGGTTCTGCTGGCCATCGGCCTGTTCTGGTTCTTCCTGCTGGTGGCTCCGGAAGGGCTGGGCGTGCTGAGTTATTTCCGGGTAGGACTGGCGGAGTTTGAAGGCATCCGCTGGCTGCTCCAGCTTGCGTGTCCCGTTTTCCTGGTGCTGATGGTCACCCAGGTGAAAAACCTGCTCTTTCCGCGGGCGCTCGGCATCTTCGGCCTGATGGTGGCGGCCCCTCTTCTCAGCGCGGCCTTCCTCCAGGATCCGGTCACCAGGCTGCTCATCCCCATCTGGTGCTACATTGTCATTTTCCTTTCCCTCCTCTGGATAGGCAAGCCCTACCTGTACCGTGACATGGTGAACAAGATATGCTCCAAACCGGCCTGGTGGACGCCCCTCTGCCTGGGCGGCATGGCCTACGGAGCCGCCATTCTGCTCTGCGCCGTCCTGTGGTGGTAGCAGACGCATTTTTCCGGCGCACCATATCCGCCCACCCGGCTTTTTCCGGAGGAATTCCCGGTCGCGCAAGCTGTCCGGGCCAACAGGGAAGACAGCTTTCCTTTTCCAGCCTCCGGGCAGGATCCGTCCGCGGGCCTGCCTGCTTTATCATACACCCCGTTCCTCCCATGCGTTTCATTCCAAGTTTCCCCCTCCTGGCCTGCATGGCCCTCTGGCTGCTCTCCCCTGTTCCCTCCCCGGCGGACAAGCCCAACATCGTCCTCATCCTGGCTGACGACATGGGATGGTCCGACCTGGGCTGCTACGGCTCGGAAATCCCCACTCCCCATCTGGACTCCCTCGCCGCACAGGGCATGCTGGCTACACGGTGCTACACGGCTTCCCGCTGCTCCCCCTCCCGCGCCTCCATCATGACCGGTTGCGAGCCCCACAAGGTGGATGTAGGGCTGCTGGACGACGACAGCAGACGCCCCGGCTACCGCGGGCGGCTGAATCCGGATATCCCCACCCTCCCTGAACTCCTGAAAAAAGCGGGATACCGTACCTACCTTTCCGGAAAATGGCATCTGGGGAAAGTCCGCGGAACCTACCCCTGGGACCGCGGCTTCGACCGTTCCCGCGGCCTGCTGGGAGGCGCGGCGGATTACTACAAGCCCATGCCGGACCGCCCCTTCGGAGAAGACGGAAAATTGCTCCGGCCGGAGGACCTGCCGGAGGATTTCTACATGACGGAAGACATCACCCAAACGGCCCTGGCCTACATTGACGACGCCGCCAAAAGCAAAAAACCCTTCTTCCTCTACGTAGCTTACACGGCCCCGCACACCCCCCTTCAGGCCCCCCGGGAGGAAATAGAAAAAATGCTGCCGTCCTACCGCGGAAAATCTCCGCATGCCATCGCCTCCAAGAGGCTGGAAAAACAAAAACAGCTCGGAATCGTCCCTCCCTCCGCCAAGCTGGGCATGGCAGGAAAATTCAATCCTTCCGGCTATGAAAAGGCCACAGCAGAGCGCAAGGACTACCTTTCCAGGTGCATGGCCACCTACGCCGCCCAAATCTCCATCATGGACCGCGGCATAGGCCGCATCCTTGCGTCCCTGGACCGCCACCGCCTCAGCGGCAACACGATCGTCATGTTCCTGTCAGACAACGGCGCAACGGCGGAAATGCCCCAGAACAACAGGAACAAGAAAACCGTTCTTCCCATCGGTCCGCTGGGGGAAGCCGGCTGCCGGGACGGGTACGGCCCCATGTGGGCGGCCGTGTCCAACACTCCCTACCGCCAGTATAAGATTGAGACCTTTGACGGCGGCTTGTCCGCGCCTTTCATCATCCGCTACCCTTCCAGAATCCGTCCCGGCGCGCGCTATCACTCCCCCTTCCTGCTTCAGGATCTCGCCCCCACCTGCCTGGCGTGGGCCCAGCTTCCGGTTCCCGTCCACATGGACGGCAAGCCGCTCAACGCCTACTGGGCCAATCCCGGAAAGCTTCCTCCGTCCAGGGTATGGGACTACATTCCCGGCACCTGCCCTTCCCGCACCATTTTCTGGGAGCACCAGAGGAACCGCGCGGCCCTGACCAGCCAATTCAAGCTGGTGGCTCCCAACCGCGGCCCCTGGCAGGTATACGACATCAGGGACAGGACGGAACAAAAAAACCTCGCTTCCAGGCACCAGCCGCTTATTGAACAACTGTCCGCACAGTACAGGAAGTGGGCAGAAGAAAACCATGCCGAATAATGCGGCACGGCGGGTAGCCTGGCAGGCGCGCACGGAACATTACCGCGGCAGGGTTTTTCCAGGGGCAAGCCCTGACGTTCCGGCACCGCAGCCACCGGAGCCGAAACCCGCATCATTTCCGGTAAAAAGCCGGAATAATATTTGTTCCCCCCTTGATATCCGGGGGCCCATTCACCATTCCTTTTCCCCATCCGGATATTGACGGACAATTCCGCAAGGAGTCCGGCCCTCCGGACGGAGCTTGCTCCGGCTCTCCATGCTTTTACCCTGTAAACAAAGATATTCCATGAATCAAAATAAAACACATCAAAACACTGCGATTTAACAAATCGTTTCCCAAATGGAAAACTCTTATTTTTTCCTAACAATTATTGGAACAAAGGAAGCCTTATCATTCAAAGAAATATCGTATTAGAATGCTTCTAAATTAACAAAAAACTCATTGATTATAAATAAACTTAATTTAAGATGGCATAAGAAAAAACCTCTCCGCTTCCTGCTTTCATTCCGCACCATTTCAACCTTCAATATGGAATATTTTTGATAATCAACAAATAACACACCTTTAACAAGACTTGTACAGCATCACCTTCTTTTCAACCAACCTTTCTCCCGCATCTTTCTTATGTTCAAAGAGCCCTCCTTCCTCAAAAAAGCAAACCTGTTCCAGCCCATCCTGGTCGTTGTGATCTCCATCATCGGAGGGACGCCCATGGAAGGCGCCAACACGGGAAAAATCGTCCTGCTGGTTATCCTGGGCGCCGCTTTCATCGTGTGGCACGTGGAATGCCAGAGGCTGATCAACAGGAACCGGGAGATGAAGAAACAGGCCTGCACCCTGAAAAACCGCAGTGCGGCTCTTTACAAAAAAACCTACGCCGCCCTCAGCGGGGAATATGAAAACTTCGCCAACAAGCTGAATGGAGAAGACCGCCGGGAGAAAAAAGCGGACGGCTCCCGCGCAACGACGGAAAGCTTCAACTCCGCCTGCCTGTTCCTGTGTTCCACCATCGCCGCAGCCCTGGCCGAATATAAAAGCTCCCTCATCTTTGAAGTGCTTTACATCCAGGCGGAGCGGCAGCAGGGCCAGACCTTCCTGCGCGTCACAGGCTACGCGCAGGGAGAACACAATAACGACATCCCGTCCCTGCTGGCCCAGCCTCCGCGGCCCGTGACGGGAACTCCCTCCATGCTGGATGAACAATTGTTCGCTGAACGCCATCTCAGCCCCGTAGTCCTCTCCGGCCCGGCGGAAGTGCGGCGCAGCTTCTTCCGGAAGCGCAACCAGCCCCCGGAGGAAAAATACATGCAATACCTCGCCATCCCCGTCCTGAGCAGGAGGAATGAAATCATCGGCCTCATTGAAGTCTCCGTTAAAAAAAATCCGTTCATCTTCCCGGTGGTCATGCTGGAAACCCACGAACTGGCCGACATCCGATCATGGCTGTACCATTTGAAAGACCATTTCCTGCTGTTCCATGAAATAGAACGCGCCGTCCGGCATGATTTGCCCTGATGGACATCCCCGCCCGGTTCCGTCTTTCCGTTCCGCCGGCGGCCTCACGGACCGGGCAGCACGGCAATACCCATTCCCATGCTCATTGGATGGTGGAACACCACGTTCCCGCCCGTTTTCCGGCTACCTCAAAAAAGAAACTCCGCCCGGAAATACTTCCTGCGGAGTTTCAACGTATGAAAGGGAATGGTACTTGGACCGGGACTCGAACCCGGGACCAATAGATTAAAAGTCTACTGCTCTACCAACTGAGCTACCCAAGCACTTACCCTTGCTGGAAGGGCGGAGGCAGTAAACACCACGCCCCCTTTCATGGCAAGCGCAAAATGGAAGACGGACAAAAAAAGATCAGGATTCCATGTATTCCTGCCACCGCGCACGCCATTCAGCTGGAATGCGCGCGGGGCGCCCCTGGGGCATCCGGACCAGGGCCAGCTGTTGATGGGCCCTCACCAGAAGATCGTTGTTGGAGGCGCGGCGCATTTCAAAATCGCACCAGAACCGGGCCCGTTCCACGGATTGCAGCCATCCCGTCGTCAGAATGGTGTCCCCCAGCACGGCGGGGCGTACGTAGTCGATTTCATGGCGGACCACCACGGCGAACTGCTGCAAATCGCTCATGGTTTTGTAATCCATGCCCAATTTGGCTCCCAGCTTGGTGCGGCAGGCTTCAATCATGCGCAGGTAGGCCAGGTTATGAACCACTCCGCCGCAGTCCGTATCATAAAACATGACTTCGTCTTCCGTATGAAACATCAGCTCCGGATTCATGACTGCCATTGTAGGAAGGAAACGGTGAAGCTGAAAGGAAATTCCGGTTCAGCCATGCCATGCATGGTGCGTCCGCGCCAGCGTCAGCACGCAAACGGAAGCCGCCCCGGCCCGGAGCAGCAGATGCGCGCAGGCGTCCGCCGTGGCCCCGGTCGTAAAAACGTCATCCACCAGCAGCACGTCCCTTCCCGCGACGGGATGACGTTTGATTCTTTTTTCATCCGCGGCATAAATCCTGCGGGCGTGCCTGAGCCGCTGCTTCCGCGCCAGGCTGGCCTGGGGCAGCCGGTCAGGCAGGCGTTTCAGCACCCCGGCACAGGGCCAGCCCAGTTCTCTCCCCAGCAGCGCCGCCAGTTCCTGCGCCTGGTTGTACCCCCTCCGCACCAGCTTGCGGCGGTGCATGGGCACGGGAACGAGCAGGCGCTTTTTTCCTCCGAACCAGTGGGGATTTCCGCGCACGGCCTCCGCCATCATCCGCGCGAAGGTTCCGGCCAGATGAACGGCCCCCGCATATTTGAAGGCCAGCAGAAGCTCCCTCAATACCCCTTCGTTCACGTATGCGGCGCGGGCTTCCTCAAAGGACGGAGCCGTTTCCGCACAGCGGGCGCATAACCCGGACGGGATGAAGGAACCTTCCGCAGGTTCTCCGCAAACGGCGCAGCAGGGTGGTTCAATGGGCACGAAACGCTCCCGGCATTCCGGACAAACATGACAGCCGTCCAGTCCGCCCCGTCCGCACAACTCGCAGACGAAAGGGTACACCCAGGAGAGCCATTCCCTGAAAACCGCTCCCAGCATCCCCGGCACGGCAGAAGTTGAAGGGCGTTCCTACCGCCCGTCCTCCCCATGGGGAGAACCGGTTTCCTCCTCTTCCGGCATGTCTTCCAGAAGCTTGTCTATGGCTTCAATAAAACGCCACGGGCAGCGTTTGCGCTGGTACTTGCGCCAGAGCACGTCGCGCAGGGTCACCCAGTGCGCCCGCGTGAATTCCACGTGTTCCCACTCCACATCGTCACGTTCCGCACGGCCCACCTTGGGGGCGCATTCCAGCTTCCATTTGCTGGCGTGGTGGCATGCCCTGTATACCAGGGTACCTTCTTCCGTGCGTTCTTTCCACGTGTGAACTTCCATGGGGGCGAGTGTAGGGAAGAACCGTTCCGGGTAAAGAGGAATTTTTGCTAGTCATCCGCCCTTGCGCGATTAGTATGGCTCCGTCATGAACGACACTGAAATGATCGAATGCCGCGAGCCTGCCCTTCAAATGCAGCGCCTCATCGCCATCATGAAACGCCTGCGCGCTCCCCAGGGCTGTCCCTGGGATGCGGAACAGACCCACCACTCCCTGATTTCCAACATGATTGAGGAAGCCTACGAGGTGGTGGACACCATCCAGAGGGATGACTGGGAGCAGATGCGGGAGGAGCTGGGCGACGTTCTGCTTCAAGTGGTTTTTCATGCGGAGATCGCCCAGGAAGCCGGACGTTTCAATTTCAACGATGTGGCCGCGGAAGTGAGTGAAAAGCTCGTCCGCCGCCATCCCCACGTGTTTGCCCAGTCCACGGCGGACACGACGGATGCCGTGCTGACCCAGTGGGACAAGATCAAACGCCAGGAAAAAGGCGCGGAGACCACCCCGTACCTTCATGGAACGGGCAAGGGACTGCCTCCCATGCTCCGCGCCTGGAAGCTCCAGAAAAAAGCCGCCAAAGCGGGGTTTGACTGGCCGGACGCCCAGGGCGCCCTGGATAAAGTGAAGGAGGAAACCGCGGAGTGTGAGGAAATCCTTCCCGTGCCGGAGGAAGATCCGCACGTCACGGAGGAACTGGGGGACCTCCTGTTTTCCGTAGTCAACCTGTGCCGGAAGAAGGGAATAGACCCGGAAACGGCCATGGCCGGGGCGAACAGGAAGTTTGAACGGCGTTTCAATGAAATGGAACGCCTGCTTGCCAAAGACGGCCTTTCCCTGGAAGAAGCCTCCCTGGACGCCATGGAGGAACGCTGGCAGCAGGCGAAGTCCGCCCAATAAAGTATTTCCATTTCCCGGACCGGGCCTTGTTCCGGTTCTCCGCTTTGCCTTTTCCGGCGCCGTCTGCATGATTCATGCGCGCGGCGCCGGAATGTTTTTCAGGAGTTCAGCTCCTGCGGCGGCGCAGCAGCAGCGCGCCCAGGCCCAGCAAGGCCACGGAGGCCGTGCCGGGTTCGGGAACCGTGCGCACCAGCGTCACCACGCCGTCGCGCATCCAGGAGTCCCCGTTTGCCAGGATGAAGCCGGCGTTTTTCAGGGCGGCGTCATAAAGGACGGAGGCCAGGGAGTAATCCCCGCTGAAGGCATTGGTGAGGGAGCCGTCATACAGCACAAAGTTGATGGTGCTCACACGGGCTTCCACCAGTTTTTCAATCAGGCTGCCGGAGCACTCCGTCAGCAGCAGGTTCACGCCGCCGGAGAAGTCCACGGAGGCCTGCCCGGCCCCGGTAATCAGCGCATTGGTCGTCCACGCATCGGGAGCTGTCATGGAAAAGTTGCCGTCCGCATAGCTGATGTTCAGGTTCGGCACGGCATCCGTTGTGGAAACGCCAGTGACGGCCAGGGAGGAAAACGCGCCCAGCCTGATGCCGGAATCCGCCGCATGAATGAGCATGTCCGTCACGCGGGCCTCCTGCCCTGCGGCCACCTCCAGCACGGAGCCGGAGAATTCCGTATGGGCCAGCGCCGCTCCCGTCCTGACGTTCACGTTGACGCCGTTGAACAGGGCGCGGGCCGCGGAGCCTGCTCCCTGCACGATTCCCGTTCCGGCGGAAGAACCTAGAAAAGCCCGCTCCACCGTGGAGGAGGCGGCCCCGGTGCGGGCCGTCACCGCCACGGAAATATCGGAGAGGGAGGAAGAATTCAGCGTATTGACGGAGGCTCCCGCTCCCGCCAGCTTCACGGAAGCGGCGTAGGAAACCGTTCCGGCCTTCACGTCCAGGCGGGAAGCCGCTCCCTGGAGTTCGACTCCGGCTTTCGTATTGAGCGCGCCCGCATGCGCCAGCTCCAGCGCGGCATGGTCCGTTACCTGGTAGACCCCGTCCCAGGTGTTGGCCGCGCCCAGCACCACGCGGCCGTTTTTGCCCGCATTGCCGTTCTTGACGATGATGATCCCGGAGGCGCCGCCGGGCTTGACGGTTCCGTTGAGCGTCATGACATGGCTGTTTCCGGAGGCCGTCATGGAGTCCGGATCGTAACCCGTCGTATCCAGCACAAAGGCCTTCCCTCCGGCGTTCACCACCATTTCATTCTCATTGCTCCAGTCCGCGTCCAGCATGCCCAGCACGCCTCCGCCGTTCAGAAGAATCGTATTGCCGGTTTTCTGAACTCCGTCTTCCGTGTAGGGAGTCCCGGTCAGGGAACCAAAGCCGGAGCCCAGGCGCAGAACGCCGCCGTCGTTGACCTGCACGTCATAATCGTACAGCCCCTGCCATTCGTCATGGCCCACCACCAGGTTGCCATCCTGCGCCACGCTCAATTCCCCGGCCAGCAGAAGAGTGTTTACCACCTTGAGGGAACCCGCGTCAATTTGCAGGGAAGCCAGGCGCGCATTCCCCACCGTCTGGGAAAAGATGCCCGTCTTCACCAGGCTGATGTAGCCGGAATCATGGCTCAGGCCCGTATCATACATGTCGATGTACTGCCCAAAGCCCACATTGCCGCAATAAATCCGGTCCTGCGTCCCCACCGCCAGGAAAAGGGTGGTGGAGGAATCGCGCCCCGCGCTGGCTTCCGTGGTCACAAAGGAAGCCTCATCCTGCCCCATGATGCCGGCCAGGGTGATGTGATGGACGTCCTCCACGGAATCAAGATGCAGTATCGTGCTCTGTACACCATTCAGGCTTAAATCAAAACCGGCTTCTTCCCACGTGTTCCGGTCCAGACAGGCCTGCACCGTTCCCTGGCCGTTCTGCGTCCCGCTCATGCTGATCTTTCCATGGAATTTGGAGCCGTCATCCAGCTGGAAAACGGTCTGGCCGCTGCCGTTGGCATGCTGCAGGACAAGGTTGGCGGTGGAATCCCCCCGGACCGTGGAAATGACGCCACCGATCACCCTGTCCGTATGGGACACCGTCACCACGGAATCCTCCGCCACCGTCAGCAGGTTATTCAGCAGAGCCACCTTCTGGATAAAGCCCCCGCTCTGGTAGTCCAGCGCCAGGGAGGTGCCGTCAAACATCCGGATTTCCCCGGTCCCCAGGGCTCCGGCATCCCTCATGACTACCCTGCCGCCGTTGATTTCCGTTCCGCCGGAATACGTGTTGGCCGTCTCCATCACCAGGGTTCCGGCTCCGTCCTTGGTCAGAATGGTTTTCCAGTTGCTGGTTTCATAGTCATCCGGAAGCTCCCCGTCCGCAATCAGGCCCCCGTCCGCATGGGCGCGGAAGATGTAGTTGACGTCATCCTTCACGCGGATGGAGGCGGGGCGCACTTCCCCCCTGATGAGCACCACGTTGTAATCCTTTCCTTCCTCCCTTTCCACCATTCCTGTTTTCCCGGCTCCTTCCGCGCCGAAGGCCACATGGTAGGTATCCCGGTAAAAGCCGTTAAGGCCCAGATTTTTGTCCAGGCCCTCCAGCCAGTGGTTGCGGTCGGTCCCCTCCCCTTCGGGCAATTCATTGGCAAACCAGACGTTGTCCGTGGCGGCCACGTATTCCCCCTCGCTCCGGTTTTCCCCGTTGTACCAGGTGCGGATGGGCGTATTGGTCACCGTCATGACCAGGTTCATGTTGTCCCCGGAAACCTTGATGATGCCGAACCACCCGTTCCCGATGGAAATCGTGCGGGTTTGAAAGCCGCCCAGCGCCCCGTCCACGTAAATGCCGCTTTCCGTCGTCGCCAGGTAGTATTTTTTGTCAACCGTGTCCGCTTCTCCAAAATCGTATCCCCCGAAACGCACCAGAATATCGCCGTTCAGGTTCAACCTGCCGGAATCAGCGATGTCCTCCAGCCCCTTGACGGCCAGCAGGGGATGCTCCTGCAGCTCGGAGGGCAGGATGGAGCAGTCAAAATACAGGAAGGAGGAATCAGATACCGTCACGGAACCGTTCACCACCGCCGTTTCAGGAACCGCAACGGCCCCTGCCCCCGTACCGGCGTTTACGGTCCTGTCCGTCACGATGTGGAGCGCATAACCGGGATTGATGGTCATGCCTCCCCCCGCTGCGCCCCACTCCTGCGCCGTGCCGTCGGAGGCGATGCCCCGCGTCACTCCCAGATTCAAGTTGGTTCCTCCGTACAGGACGGCGCTCGTTTTCACGTTGAGGCTGTTGAAGCCCAGCGTCCCCTCCTGGAGCACCAGGCGGTTGACCGCGGCCGTATGGATGTACTGTGCTCCCGTGCCCGTCTTGGTCAGGGAAAGGGTTTCCCTGCTTGCGGCCGTCACCTTGCCGGAGGTAGCGGAACCATACGTGGATGCCGTCCCGAAGACACCGGCAAAATACAGTTTTTCCGTACCATCCACATCCAGCGTCAGCGTACTGTTGGAGTTGGTCAGCACGCGCAGCGTATCCACTTCGCTCCCCACGGTGCAAGTCTTGCCGTAATACTCGCTGTCCTGCGTTTTCCCGATCAAATCCCCTTGCAGCCCCGCCAGAACGGCATCCTTCTGCACCAGCAGGATGTGGTAAAGGTCCATGCGTTCCTTTCCTTCAAAAACGGTGCCGTTGTCCGCCGCGTTCACGGTATGGGCGCGGGTCAGGTCCACCTTGGCGTTCCGCAGCGCATCGTCTTCCACGATGAGCTGTACGGCGCCGGGCTTCCGGATGGCCAGGATGTCGTTGTTGGCATCCGCATTGGCGGGGGAGTCCGCCTCGGAATACAGAATGTAGTTGTCCAGCTTGACCGTGCCGGTGAAATTGGACTTTTCCCCCGGGGCCAGGCTTTCATCGCAGATGTGGAACATGCTTACCCACTTGTCCTGGCCGCCCGCCGTCGTGGAGGTATAGCCCATCAGCGTCAGTTCCCCATAGCCGTCCAGCCTGCCGGTCAGGGACAGCGTGCGCCAGTGGCGGGAAGTTAGGTAATCCCACTGGTAGCCGGAGGAACCTGCGCCGGGCAGGTCTTCCTTCTCCGCCAGGGAAAGGGGGGAGTAGCCGATGACCACCTTCGCCGTGTCCTTGGAGGACGTCCCGATCCGGATGTTGTTGGCAATGGAGGGGTTGCGGTAAGAGGAATCCAGCTCCGTGGCAAAGGGGTAGTTGACATACAGCTCCGTTCCGTCCGCCATGCGGATGTCCCCGGCGCCCAGGGCTCCTTCACGGGCGGCCAGAATACTGCCCTCACGGATTTCCGTTCCGCCGGAAAAAGTATTGCCGGTAGCCAGGGTAAGCATGCCTGCGCCCTCCTTGACCAGCTCGCCCGCGTGGTCCGGTCCGGCGTCCGCAATGCTGCCTGCGCCGCCGTCCGCGGCGTGGAAGACATAGCCCATGCCGCCGTTCGCCTCCTTGTCCACGGAGACCGTCAGGCTGGAGACGCGCACCGTTCCGTCAAGGATGACGTCAAAGCCGTCCACGGCGTGACCGGATAAATCCTGCATGCCGAAGAAGACTTCACGCTCCCCGTTGCGGAACGTCAGGCCGCCTTCCCACGGGCTGGCGCCCGCCGCCCCGTCGGACCACACGCTGCCGTCCGGAACCTTGGACCCGTTCCCCTGCCAGACGTAGTAATTGAACTTGTCCGCGTCAAAATAGGTGCCTTCCAGGGAAGTGGAATCCAGCCCGGTTACGAGCATCTGCCATTGGCCGCCCCCCTGCACATTCAGGGTCAGTCCGCTGTAAACGTCCAGCTCCCGGTAAATCCAGCTGCCGTCGGCATCCCTGCCCGTGGCGTACCTGACCTTTTCCCGCTGCACGGCGTCCGCAAAGGACAGGGTGTTCCCCTCCGTCACGGAAACCAGCTTGCGGGATTCTCCGGATTGAATGCCGGAGCCAGGCATGATTACCGTCAGCAGGCTGCCCTCCGCAAATTGCACGGAAGAATCCAGTTGAAACGTTCCGTCCACATCCAGAACCAGCCCCTTGTTGAAGACAAGCGTTCCGGCGGACCGCCAGTTCATTCCCCCCAGCCGGGAAGCCGCTTCATGGTAATCCAGCGCGAGGGTGGCCCCTGCCGCAATGTCCAGCAAGCCGCCGGAGGAAGTGGAAAAGGAATTCCCTACGGTCAGGGCCCCATCCGCCCCCAGGCGGAAAACGCCGCCCTGAATGTCCAGACTGCCCAGCCGGCCAGAATAAACGGTTTGCTCCCCGCTTCCCTTCTTGACCAGATTGATGACTCCGGTGCCGTCCGCCTCCACAAGCTGGGTATTCTTGTAGCTCTCATTCTTCTCCGTCCCCACGTAGTAGCCGCCGTCCGCGCCCGCGGCGCCGATCATTCCCTTGAATTCATGGTTCTCCGCACCGTCAATGGTCAGGGTAGCGGCAGTCCCATTGCCCACCGTCACGCGGGAGGAGGAACCGGCCGTGGCCCCTTCCAGGCCGGAGATGGTCAAATCCCCCTCCAGCTTCAGAATCACCATGGAGGGAGTCCCTGCACTGCCCGTCAGCCAGCCTCCCAGCCCGGCGGGGTCCTTGCCGCCCTGGCGGATCACGGACAGGTCCATGACCGTGGCGTTCATATTCCCCGCCGCCTGAAGCTGGACGGGCGTATTATACCCTTCTGAGGAGAGGCTGGAACGCGGCGCCGCCGCCTGGACCACGCCGCTGAAACCGCTCATGTCCGCGCCCGTCAGGTCAAAAATGCTTACCCGGCTGCGGCTGGTGTTCTCAAACACCAGCGTCCCCGTACCGGAAACGGTACCCTCTAAAAAAGCCGTGCGCGCCGTAGAGCTCGTGAAGCCCAGATACACCTTGGAGCCGGGGCCGCCGTCCATCCGGATATTCAGGCCGTAATGCTTTTCCTTGTTGCCGCCGTCACTGACATTGACGCTGTCCAGGAAAATATCTCCGGAACCTTCCATCCGCACCGTTCCGTCAAATCCTTCCTCCAGGGCAACGCTTCCACCTCCGGTCACGGTGATGTCCTGCCCCGCGCGCGGGACCGCGGCAAGGCTGCCGGGGCCGGAAACCGCAACGGCGTTCTCCGCAAGATGCAGCCCGGATTCCGGCTTCTCCCGGTCCCCATGGCTTTCCGCCTGTCCGTCCTCCTCCCTTGCCTCTTCCTCCCCGTCTGAAGAACCGGAATTTTCCTTCAGCGAGTCAGAAAGAAGGGGGGGGGGGGGGGGGGGGGGGGGTAGGACGGCTTACCTTGAAAGAGTTATAACTCTTGGAGCGGTTATTTCCCGATACCAGGGCATTTGCCAGCACGCCGTGCACCAGTTTCACCTGCGCATCTTCGTGGCTCTGGAACGTGTATTCCTGGTCCATGTGGGAGACGGCCACCTTCTTCCGGTAAAGTTCGGCTGGCCTGCTCTTCCGCTTGAGGCTCCACTTACCTTCCGGATTCAGCGGGAAAGCGGGACTGACCAGGGCCAGACGCTCCGGTTCCGTTTTTCCGGCATTTCCGGATACCGGCTCCACGGCGGCGCTCACCATTTTTCCATGGCTGTTTTCAAAATAGAACGCGCCGGAGTCTTCCCGGAGCCCGTTCTTTCCGGCTGCATACCGCACCAGCAAACCGCCTCCCTGCTCCAGTTTTTCATAATCCGCCAGGTTCAGCAGGTATTCATTGTCATCCAGAACCACCGCGCCGTCCTCCGCCAGCGGAACTTTTTCTCCGGACCACGGCTTGCCCTCGGCCAGGGACGCTCCCGCACACATCCCCAGAACACCGACGAAACAGGTAATAAAAGCAATATTCATCATGATGACGGATAAAAAGGAGCGCGGCGTATACACCCTGGTTTTCTGGCTGTCAAATGGAATGTCTGTTTTTTTCCATCCCGCTGGAACACAATACCATACCCGGGACGATCTGCCCATCTCCCGTAAAAACGGGAAAAAACGGGGCATCAGGACGCTTCATAAAAACCGCCAGCCTTGTAAAAAAATTCCCTGCCGCAGCCCGGTTTCCCCCGGAAGCGCGAAACAAGAAACGGAAAAGGGAATGCGTGCCTCCGCGGCGGAAAAGAGGCCCGGAATCAGGCCATCATGTCCATGTTCGGATCCTTCCAGGCCGGGTCATACCCCTTGGCATAGCTGAACACATGCTTGTGCATGTATTCAAAATACTGCTCCTTCTGCATGGGGGTAAGCCGCTCCCAGATGGCCACGTTCAAGGCGCGGCACACCTTCTGCATCATTTTCAAGGTAAGCTGGCGTCCCTGCCGGGCCTTTTGAACCTGCTTGTGGGTAAGCTGTTCCGGGGAAATCTCCACCAGGTCGTGGTTGGTCAGATGCCAGCGCTTCATCAATTCGTCCAAAGGCTGTTCTCCGTGGTTGCGTCCGGTTTCTGTAGCTTCCTCTTCCATGCGCCTTTCTTCGTGCCCTATTTCCGGGAAATAGGCAATACATGATTGCCCCATCAGCACTTTTTTTGCATTTCCAGTTGCCCGGCGTGCTGATACATGGTTCAATCCCGCTCTGTTGCAATAAGATGATTAGCGAGAAAGAGGAATTACTGGAATGGCGCAAGCGCGCCACCGCACAGCCCACGGGACGGGTAGTCCTGGACCTGGAGGCAGACAGCCTGCACCGCTATCAGGAAAAGATCTGCCTGATCCAGTACGCGGATGAAACGGGCTCCTGCCTGATCGACCCTCTCTCCATTGAAGACATGGGGCCGTTTTACAACTGGCTGAAGGAAACGGAAGTCTGGATGCACGGGGCGGATTATGACATGAGCCTCTTCCAGAACGCCTGGGAAACGCTGCCCGCCATGATCTGGGATACCCAGACGGCGGCGCGCCTGCTGGGCTTCCGCCAGTTCGGGCTGGCCGCCCTGGTGGAACATTTCCACGGCGTAGCCCTGAGCAAGTCCTCCCAAAAGGCGGACTGGGCGCGGCGCCCCCTTTCCCCGACCATGGTCACCTATGCCCTGAACGACGTGAATTACATGCTGGACATGGCGGACAAACTGACGGCCGCCCTCCGGGAAAAAGGACGCATGGGCTGGTTTGAAGAGATTTGCAGGCACTCCATGGACCGAGCCCGGGAACGCCATCTGGCCGGCCATCAGGACCCCTGGCGCATCCAAGGCTGCGGCAAGCTGAACAGGAAAGGGCTGGCCGCCCTCCGGGAACTGTGGACATGGCGCGATGCGGAGGCTAAAGCGTGGGACAAGCCCGCGTTCATGGTCTGCTCCAACGCGGACCTCATCCAGTGGAGCCTGGCCCTTCAGGAACAGCGCACCGTGACTCCTCCGCCCCGCTTCCACTCCCACAGGCGCAGCCGGTTCATGGACGCCCTCCAGAAATTTTACCTGCTGGATGAAGACGACTATCCCTGCCGCCCGCGCATCCAGCGCCGCCAGCATTCCGACCAGTTTGAGGCCAATCTGGCGCGCCTGTGCAAGCTCAGGGATGAAAAGGCTGAAGAACTGGGCATGGAAGGCTCCTTCCTGATTACCCGGGCCTCCCTGGAAGCCATTGCGGAAGACAGGGAAAAAGGCGTCTCCACCCTGCTGAACTGGCAGAAGGAAGCCCTGGGCTTTTAACCGGCCCCGTCTTTCCGGCGCGCTTCCGGCATTTCCCCCTGAACCGGACCTTCCACGTCAGAAATGCCCCGCCGGCTGCGTCATGACTCAACGGGGGTGATTTGCCGCTTTTCCTCCTCCTGCCCCATCCCTTAGGATAGGGCCCCTCCGCCCCCTGCACCGCTTACCTATTCACCTGACAACATGTACCGTCCCCTCATCATCCTCGGCCTTCTGGGAGCCTTCGCCGCCCAGGGCAGGCAGGCAGGAACCGAAATGCTCCGCCCGGACCAGCCGGAACCTCCGGCCCACCTGCTGGCGGACATCAATTTGCTGGGCGGGGATTACGGGGACGAGACGGCCCCCATCCCCAACGATTCCCTTACGCAGGCCCTGACCGGCCTCCACTCCAAAGCGCACCGCGCCGGACTGGAATTCCTGGTGGAAAACGCCTTTTCCTACAACTCCATCCACCACCCGGCTCCGGACAAGCCCGGCACCCAGCTCTGGTACCTGCTGCACGCCCACGCCAATTACCGCCTCATCCAGGCGCCCAGCAACCGGGAAACGTGGCTGAAACTGGAGCTTTCAGGCTCCACTGCGCTGACCGGAAAGACGTGGAGGGGCGGCAACATGAATGACGCCATCGGCCTGACGGGAGACACGCATACGGACATCTTCGGGGAAAGAATCTTCTTCCTGCCGGAAATAGCGCTCCTGCAAACCTTCAACCGGGGAAAAAGCGCCATAATCGCGGGCGTGGTGAACCAGACGAATTATTTTGACACCAACAGCTACGCCAATTCCTCCTTCGGCCAGTTCTGCGCCTCCCCCTTCGTCAACAACCAGGTGATTCCCATGGCGGATTCCAACCTGGGCGTCATCTTCCAGCACCAGTTCCATGAGCAGTGGTACGCCATGCTGGGCGGCAACTTCACCAGCTGCCCCCAGAACGCCTCCCCGCTGAAACACACGGACGGCAAGAATTTCAACGTCCTGGCGGAACTGGCGTGGGTGCATGATTCCGGGGCCGTCAAGCTCACCCCCTTCATGGCCCGCATCAACGAACTGCCGGACGGGGAGGAAAGGAAGAACCTCCACACCGTGGCCGGGATCGCCCTGAACGTGGAGCAGCAGCTTGGCGGCAGCCCGTGGAAGGCCTTCTGCCGCGCGGGCTGGAGCGATTCCACGCGGGACAACTTCTGCGGCGCCGCCGTCCAATGGTCCGGCGGCTTCGTTTGCAGCCAGCCTCTCCAGCACCTGGGCGTCTGCGAGGAGGGGGAAGCCAACCAGTTCGGCATTGCCCTGGCCGTGACCCGCCCGGACGACGGGAGCATGGCGGAAGGCCGTTCCAGAAGCAAAAAGGAAGTGGTGATGGAATGCCACTATAACATTTCCGTGACTCCCTGGTTCCTGATCCAGCCCTCCCTGCTGTGGATTTCCAACCCCGCGGGCCGGGACGACACCGGAAACGCCAGCGTCTTCCGGCTCCAAACCATCCTGACGTTTTAAGAGCCGCCGAAACCGCCGCGGAAGGCTTCCGCCCCCATGGCGGCACGGCAGACTCTCTTTTCCCCGTTGTTGATTTACCTGGAACAGGGGAGCGTCTTTCTCTACAATGCACGGCTAGTCTCTCCCGTCATGCCCTCCAACCGCCATTCATACACGGTCCTGGCAGCCGCCTGCGCCTGCGTGCTTGCCGTGTGCGCCTTCCTTTTCTGGCAGAACCGGCAGAAGAAAAACAAACTGGCGCGGCAGTACGCGGAACTTTCCATGCCGCCGCCCGCACAGGGCGGCACTCCGGCGCAGCAGAAGGCCCTGCTTGAAATACTCAGCGGGAAACGGGAGGCCGTTTCTCAGGAAAACCTCCTTTTCCCCGAAACACGGGACGCCGCTCCCCTGCACCGTAAAAAGACGGAAGGGCCGCCGCCCCGGAGCCGAGAAAAAATCTTTTCCACCCCGCCGGGGCATGCTAGGGTGGCAGGCGATGAATCATGCCGATTTAGACCAGTTGCTGATCCTTCAGGAAAAGGACGTGCGGATCTCCAAACTCCGGAAGGAGCTGGCCTCTCTGCCGGAACAGAGAACGCGCCTCCTGCGCCAGATGGAGGCCATCAAGCAGAAGGCCCTGGCCGCCAAGCAGGAAGTCGCGAGCGTTGAGAAGAGCATACGGGACGTGGAAGCCGCCGTTGAAACCAAGCGCGCCTACGTCGGCAAGATGAAAACCCTCCAGTCCAACACCCGGAAAAACGAGGAATACCAGATGTGCATTCAGGAGGTGGAGAAGACGGAAGCCGCCATTGACGCCCTGGAAACCTCCGAGCTGGAGCTGATGGAACGTCTGGAAGCCGCGAAAACGGATATGGAGCAGAAAATCCGGCGCGCGCGGGACGCCCAGCGCGAGATGGAGGAAACGCTGGCCCGCTTTGACCGGACGGCGGAAACGGACAAGGAGCTTCTGGACCACTTGAATGCGGAACGCGCGGACCTGGCCGCCGCCGTTCCGGAGGATTCCCTGGGGGAATACGAACGGATGACCAAAAGCAAGGGAGTCCCGGTCATTGTGCCGATGGATGAAAAAGGCCACTGCGGCGGCTGCCACATGGTCATTACGGACAACGCCCGCATGAAGGTGCTGGGCGGCCACGAAACCGTTTACTGCGACAGCTGCCACCGCATCCTCCACTGACGGAGTTTCCAGGCGCGCCGCCGGGCTTATCATGAAATCCAGATCGGAAGAGTTTGAAGAGTGGGGGACGGAAGTCATCTTCGGCCGGGCCAAGGGGTTCCGCGCCTCCATGATGCGCATGGTCCTGCGCGGGGCTTCCTGGCTGTTCAGGCTGGTGGTGCTGGCGCGGCTGTACCTGTTCCACTCCAGCATCGCGAAGCAGGCCAGGCTGGGAACGCTGGTGGTCAGCGTGGGGAACATCACCGTGGGGGGCACCGGAAAGACTCCGGTGGTGGAACTGCTGGCCCGCACCCTCACCCAGCGCGGCCGCAAGGTAGCCATCCTGACCCGCGGCTACAAGAGCGCGGACCTGGACAAGCCCCAGGAGTGGAAGGACAAGGACGGCCGCCAGCCGGAAAACCTGCCCAAGATCGCCAGCGACGGGGAAACGCGCTACCTGGGCCCCCTGCATTCCGGAGACGAACCCTTCATGCTTGCCAAGAACCTGGACGGCGTGGCGGTTCTGGTGGACAAGAACCGCATCAAGTCCGGCATCTTCGCCATTGAACACCTGGGGTGCGACACCCTGCTGCTGGACGACGGCATGCAATACCTGAAACTGGCTCATGAACTGGACATCGTGCTGGTGGACTGCGGCGCGCCCTTCGGCACCGGGGCCATGCTCCCGCGCGGCACCCTGCGGGAGCCCAGGGGCAGCCTGGCGCGCGCCAGCTACATCGTTCTGACCAAATGCGGCGGCAAGCCCCAGGATGATCTGATCGCCGCCATCAGGAAGTACAATCCCGTGGCGGACATCATCGTGAGCGACCACGGCCCCCGGTACCTAGAAAACGTGTTCACGGGGGAACGGCTTCCCCTGGAGGCCCTCCAGGGGAAATGGGTGGCGTGCCTCAGCGGCATCGCGCGCCCGGAAAGCTTTGAAGATTCCCTGCGCTCCCTGGGCGCCCACGTGGAAATCTGCCGCAGGTTCCCGGACCACCACTGGTTTGAACAAGCGGAATTGCAGGAGTTCTACGACCGCTGCGCGGACCGGGCCATGGACATGATCGTGACCACGGAGAAGGACGCCGTGCGGCTGGAAAAACCGGAGGAAGACCCGGAGGTTCCCATTTACTTCCTGCGCATTGAGGTGGAGATCTACCAGGGCCGGGAGGCGTGGGAGCGCTGCGTGGACCGCATCTGCGGAATTTCAGAGCCGCGCCCGCGGGATGAATGGATGCCTTCCTCATCCTTTTGATATGGCTTCCGTTTCCGGAGGTTCTCCGGAAATTCACCTCTTTTATGCAGAGAAGGCCGCTTGACTTGCCCGGAAAATCGTGTGAAACAAGAGGGCAGTATTTTTCCATGAAGGCATTTACCATCACCTCCATTCTGGCTGCCGCGTGCCTACTCCCGGCCCATTCGCTGGCCGAAGCCGCAGCAGAAAACAAGACCCAGGCCGCCGCTGTCCAACCGGCGGCAGGCATTCCCAAGCAGGATCCCCGGCTTATCAAGGGAAAGCTCCCCAACGGGCTGACCTACTTCATCCGCCCGAACGCAGAGCCCAAGGGCCGGTTCAGCATCCGCCTGCGCGTCAATACGGGTTCCCTGAATGAAACGGACGACATCCAGGGCATCTCCCACTTCCTGGAACACATGGTTTTCAACGGAAGCACGCATTTCAAGCGCGGGGAAATGATTCCCGCCATGCAGAAGGAAGGCCTGGGCCTGGGCGGGGACGCGAACGCCTACACCGCCTTTGACGAAACCGTGTACATGATGGACGTGCCCAGCATGAAGGAGTCCACCGTGAACCTGGCCTTCACCATCATGAGGGATTTTGCGGACGGCGCCCTGCTGGAGGAAAGCGCCATTGACGCGGAACGCGGCATCATCACCAGTGAATACAAGGCGCGGGATTCCGCCGGCTACCGGGTCATGAAGGAGGTCTTCTCCATCATGCTTGACGGCACCAGGATTCCCGACCGCTACCCCATCGGCACGCTGGAAGTAATCCGTACCGCGCCGCGGGAAAAATTTGTAAACTACTATCAGACCCATTACGTCCCCAGCCAGATGCAGCTCGTCATCGCCGGAGACATCACGCCGGAACAGGGCAAGGCCTGGGTGGAAAAATACTTCGGCTCCATGAAGAAGGACAATTACTCCTTCCAGACGGACCGGGGCGCGCTCAAGACGGCCACGGAAACCACCGCCCACTGGATCACCAACAAGGAGGCCACCAGCACGGAAGTCAGCGTCAACATCGCCCGTCCCTACGTGAAGAAGCCGGACACGGTCGCCAACCGCAACGAGGACATTCCCCTCAACGTGGCTTACGCCATGCTGAACCGCCGTCTGGAAAAGATGGCGAAGAATGCGGACTGCCCCTTCATTTCCGCGGAAGGCGGACGCATGGACGTGATGGAAGCGGCGCAAGTGGACGCCATCCAGACCCAGGCGGACTACAAGAACTGGAAGCCGGCCCTGACCGCCATTGAACAGGAGCTGCGCCGGGCCATCGAATTCGGCTTCAACAAGGAGGAGCTGGCGGAAGCCCGCAGCAACATCACTGCCGCCGCGGAAAACGCCATCAAGTCCTGGCCCACCGTCAAGTCGGAAGACGTGGCCTCCGCCATCGCCCAGAGCGCCGCGCAGGACAAGGTCTTCACCACGCCGCAGGAAGACTGGGCCATCTCCAGGGAAGTCGTGGAAAACCTGACGCCCGAACAATGCCAGGCCGCTCTGAAGGAAGCCTGGACCGGAGCCTTCCCCCGCGTGATCGTCACCTCCAACAAGGAAAACGCCCAGGGAAGCGCTGAAATCATGAAGACGTACCAGGACGCCCGGGCCTCCAAGGTGGAGCCCTACCAGGCGGACAGCCGGAAGGACTTCTCCTACAAATTCGGGGAACCCGGCAAGGTGACGGCCCGCGCGGAAGCCGCTGACCTGGGAGTCACCCAGCTCACCCTTTCCAACGGCGTGCGCGTCAACCTGAAGCCCACGGAGTTCGACAAGGATTCCATCAACATCACCTTTGCCGTGGACGGCGGGGAACTGAGCAGGCCGGAAAAAGCCTCCGGGCTGGAACTCTTTGCGGGCGCCGTGATGAACGGCGGCGGCTTGAAGGACCACTCCAACGACGAACTGGCCGCCATCATGGCAGGCAAGAAAGTCGGCGTGGGCTTCTCCATGACGGACCGCTCCTTCCTGCTCTCCGGAAATACCAGCAAGGAAGACCTGGAAACGCAGCTCCAGCTCCAGACGGCCTACCTGATGTACCCCGGCTACCGCCAGGACGGCGTCACCCTGCTCCGCCGCGCCATCCCCATGCTTTACAACAAGCTGAACCATGAGGTTCAGGGAGCCATGAAGATGCAGGTGCCCGCCATCCTGTACAAGAACAATCCCCGCTTCACCTTCCCCGCGCAGGAACAACTGGCTTCCTATGAGGTCAAGGACGTGCAGGACTGGGTGGACGCCCCCCTGAAGAACAATTACATGGAAGTGACCGTCACGGGGGACTTCAAGACGGAAGACATCATTCCCCTGCTGGAACGCACCGTAGGCGCGGTGCCCAAACGTGCGGACGCCCCTGCGAAGCTGGATGAAAAACTGCGCCACCCTGCCATGGCGGACTTCAACTTCTCCAAGGACCTGACCTATGATTCCTCCATTGACAAGACGCTGGTCTGCCTCTTCTGGAAAACGCCCGGCGGAGAAGACAAGAAGCTGGCCCGCAGGCTGAACATGCTCAAGGCCGTCTTCTATGACCGCGTGTTCAAGGGCCTGCGCGAAGACATGGGGGAAACCTACTCCCCCTCCACCGGGCTCAACATCAGTGAAACCTACCCGGACGACGGCTACATCATCACCCTCAGCTCCGGCGTGATGCGCAACAAGGATGCCGTGCGGAATGCGATTGCCAGGATTGCGGACGACCTCGGCAAGGGGAACGTCACCCAGGAGGAACTGGACCGCGCCCGCAACCCCATTCTCAACTCCATGGACCGCGCCCAGCGCGACAACGGCTACTGGACCTCCGTGCTGAGGGATTCCCAGGCCAAACCGGAACGGCTGGCCCAGCAGAGGGAAAGCATTCCGGACGTGAAAGCCATCACCGTGGAAGAGGTCAACAAGCTTGCCAAAGACATCTTCGGCAAGGGAGAACATCTCAACCTGAACATCCTGCCGGACCATCCGGCCGCGGAAGCTCCGCCTGCTGAAAAGCAGGCGGACAAACCCGATGCTACCCAGGCCGCCGTCTCCACGGCGGCTTTTTGCATTCACGCCACTGCCGTGAAAACCATAAAAAAAGACTCCGGCAAGAATGACTACGCCATCATCATCTCCGAGGAAACCGCCGCCATGCCGGAATGGAAGGCCGTGGCGGACAAGCTGGCTGAAAAGCACGGAGGCTCCATCGTCACCGTGAAGGACTCCATGTTCGCCAAGCTGGACACGCTCAAGAAAATGGCTCCCCGCTTCATGGCCGTGGTCGCGCGACCGGAGGAAATAGACCGGGTGCTGGTCAATGACCTGCACCGCCTGACCCGCCGCCTGGACGACGACCCGTACGGGGACTGCATCTGGGGCATCGTCACGGGCTACACCCCGCAGGACGCCATGAGGATAGCCTCTGAAACGCAGCCGCTCGTGATCAGCCGCTCCATGGGAACCACCAACGTGGACGCCTCCCGTTTCACCGACAGCATGAGCATCACGGACTGGCAGCCCTTCCAGTACCTGGAACAGCACAATTCCAAGGGCAAGGTAACGCCCGCTTTTTACGTGAAGGGCCTGAAGGAACAGGACCGCGGGGATGAAACCACGCTGGGCGTGACGCCCAAGCTCGTGGAATACTGGGAACTTTACGCTCCCCAGCTCTTCGTCACGGCCTCCCACGCCACCCAGTTCAATCTGGAAATGCCTTTCGGCAAGGGGATCATCGTCTCCGGCAACAACCGGTTCCACGTGCTGGACAAAAAGCAGTTCAAGGAATTCACCACCTTCCTGCGCGGCGCGATCTTCAACGGGAAGGAGGACGACCTGCTCTCCTTCCTTGAGAGAATCAAGGCTCCGGAGATTGAAATCAAGCCGGTTCCCGCCGTCTGGGTAGCCGCGGGGAACTGCCTGGTAGGGGACACTAAAAAAACGAAGAATTCCATGGCCGTCACCGCCCTGAGCCACTACGGCTTCAACCAGCTGGTGGGCTACACCGTCCCCTCCTGGTACGGCAAGGGCGGCTGGGGAACGCTGGGACTCCTGTTCAGCAACCATGACGCCTCCAGCCTGGCGGAAGCCTGGTACCTGAACAACCAGTTCATTCTGGACGAAACCATGACCCGCTTCCCCAAGCTCATGAACGTCAACTTTAACGCGCCGGACATCAACGGCATCAAGGACGACCCGGACTTTGCCAAGGGCATGAACTCCGCCGGCTACGGCATGGGCAAGGACCAGATGGGCCTCATCCATGACCGGGATACCGTGGCTTTTTACGGGGATCCCGCCTGGACGGCGCGCCTGGACGAATCCCGCGCTCCGTCCCCGTGGCATATTGAGTGGAACGACCCCGCGGACGCCGCCAAGGGCTTCACCGTCACGGCCAACAAGGACGCCAAGGCGCGCCTGGGCGTCTGGTTCCCCAACAGGATCACCGCCAAAAAGGCCACCGTCACCATTGGAGAAACCGCCACTCCCGTGGAGAAGGCCGGCCTGCTGACCAACGACTTCCTCCTGCTCCGGGAACTGGAGCTCAAGAAGGGGGAAAAAGCCGTGGTGGAAATGAAATAGGCCGGAATATCCGGCCGCCGTTCCTTTTTCCATAGACAAGCGGGCTCCAAACATGGATACTCCCGGCAATCAATCTACCCTATGACTGATTACTCCATTTTCTTCATCATCGCCGTGGCCGCGACTGGCGTGGGAGCGCTTCTGTTTCTCCTGTCCCTGTTCGGGCTGGGGGAACATGACCTGGACTTTGACGCGGACGCCGGCGGCGCGGACGTGGGCCTGCTGTCCATTAAATCCGGCATCGGCTTCTTCCTGGGCTTCGGCTGGGGCGGCGTGCTCGCCCAGGGCCTGGGCTGGGGAATGGCCGCCTCCCTGGCAGCGGCCTTCTTCACCGGCGTGCTGATGTTCCTGATCATCGGCATCTCCATGCGCTTCATCATGAGCCTCAAATCAGACGGCACCCTGAACTATGAAACCCTCAAGGGCATGCACGGCACCGTTTACATCAGCATTCCCGGCAGGCTTGAACGCGGCGGACAGGTGACGATCGCCCATCCCAGCCAGCTTCTGTACCTCCCCGCCGTTCAGGAAGGGGAGGAATCCCTGCCCGCAGGAACCCCGGTGGAAGTAGTCGCCGTCACGGCAGGCGTCGTCACCGTCAAACCTCTTCATTAACCAATAAACCCAACCATACACCCCATCCAATACCATGGACCAAATCATCCCTATCGCCATTCTGGTTCTCTTCATCATCCTGACGGCCTCCTGGCTGTTCAGCCGCTACCGCATGTGCCCGCCGGACAAAATCCTCATCGTCTTCGGCAAGGTGGGCACGGGCCAGCCCGCCAAATGCTACCACGGCGGTTCCACCTTCGTGCTTCCGGTCCTCCAGTCCTACAGCTACCTGGACCTGAACCCCATCAACATTGACGTGCCCCTCCAGGGCGCCCTCTCCTCCCAGAACATCCGCGTGGACGTCCCCTCCTCCTTCATCGTGGGCATCTCCACCCTGCCGGAAATCATGCAGAACGCCGCCGCACGCCTGCTGGGCCGCTCCCGGGAGGAAATCCGCAACCTGGCTGCGGAAATCATCATGGGCCAGATGCGCGTGGTGATCGCCTCCATGACCATTGAGGAAATCAACTCCGACCGCGAAAAACTCATCAAGGGCATTACGGAAGGCGTGGACGTGGAGCTGCACAAGGTGGGCCTCCACCTCATTAACGCCAATATCACGGACATTCAGGACGCCTCCGGCTACATCAGCGCCCTGGGCAAGGAAGCAGCCGCGCGCGCCATCAATGACGCCACCATCAAGGTGGCGGAAGAAACGCGCCGCGGGGAAATCGGCAAGGCGGAAGCGGAAAAGGACCAGACCGTCCAGGTGGCGAACGCCCGCGCCATTGCCATTGAGGGCCAGAACGAAGCCCAGATCAAGATTGCGGAATCCGCCGCCAAGCTGCAAGTGAAGCAGGCGGAAGCCAAGAAGCTGGCGGAAGTGGCCCAGAAGGTGCAGGAAGCCAAGACCCTGGAAGAAGCCTACGAGGCGGAAAAGGAAGCGGAAATAAAGCGCGCCGAACGCGAACGCGCCACGCAGGAGGCCAACATCCTGGTGACGGCCCGCATTGAAAAGAGCCAGCGCGAAGTGCAGGCCCAGGCCACGGCGGAAGTGCTCAAGCTGGAACAGGAAGGCAAGGCGCAGGCCCTGCTCATCCAGCGCAGGGCGGAAGCGGAAGCCATCCGGCAACTGGCGGAAGGCGAAGCCCAGGCCACCCTTCTGAAGAAAAAGGCGGAAGGGGAAGGCATGGAAATGGTGGGCCGCGGTGAAGCCGCCGCCATTGAAGCCGTTCTGGAAGGCAAGGCCCGCGGCTTCCAGCAGATCGTACAGGCGGCAGGCTCGTCCGACGCCGCTTCCAGCCTCCTGATTACCGAACAGCTCACCAAGATCGTGGAACTCCAGTCCGGCGCCATCAAGGGCCTGAAATTTGACAAGGTAGTCGTCATGGGCAACGGAGGGGATTCCTCCGTGGGCGGATTCGTGCAGAATCTGGTGAAAGACACCCTGCCTCTCCACGAGCTCGGCAAGAGCGTGGGGCTGGAACTGCCCGCCTTCCTGGGAAAATCCACGGAAGAGAAAAAGGCCCCTGCCGCAGCCGCTCCCGCAGCCGCCACCCAGGCGGCCACGACTGCAACCACCGTTAAACTGAACTGATCCGCAGATGAATATGGAAGCCGTCATGGGCGTTTTGCTCGGCATCGGGCTGGGAGCGGCCTGCGGCTTCCGCATCTTTGTGCCTCTGCTGGTAGCCGCCATCGCCATCCGGGGAGGCTTCCTGACGGTGACGCCGGAATTCGCATGGCTGGGCGGCACGGCCGCGCTGGTCACCCTCTCCGTAGCCACGCTGCTGGAAATAGCGGCGTACTACATCCCGGTCATCGACCACACGCTGGACGTGCTGGGAGCTCCCGCCGCCATCGTTGCGGGAACCATCCTGGCCGCCGGCTTCATCGGCAGCATGGACCCCATGCTTAAATGGGGGCTGGCCGCCATTGCCGGAGGCGGAGCGGCAGGCATCATCCACGGAGGCATGGCCGCCATCCGGGGAGCGGCCTCCGCCGCTACGGGCGGACTGGGCAACTCCGTCGTCACCACGGCGGAAACGGCTTCCGCCTCCATCGTCGCCGTGCTGGCCTGCGTTCTTCCCGTCGCGGCCGTTCTGCTGGCCGCCGCGGCCATTTACTTCCTGGTCCGCACGGGGCTGGCGCTGAAAAGGAAACTGCGCCGTTCGCCAGGCGGTCCGGAGGGAGAAATCTAGCCAAGGGGAAAAAACCCCCTTCTCCCGGCAGCCGTCCACGCAGCGATTCCCCCCGTGAATGAAGGCCCCGCGGCCTTCATCAATAACTCGCCGCCAGGTCCCCGGCGAAGATTCTTTACATAACTTCCGAATCCGGGCACGGCACAGCCACTTTCTTCCCCGCCGGAAAGCCCCATGCCCGGAAAAAGAGGCGTTCCGGAAAGCATCCGGCTCATTGACAAGGAACCGGAAGCAGGGTAGGATACGGCTTTCAACCTCTCTTCCACCGATGAATACCAAACTCGCCCTTCTGACGCTCGCCGCCGCCCTCGGCCTTGCCTCCTGCAACACCATCAGCGGAATCGGAAAAGACGTGGAAGCCATGGGCAGCAAAATTGACAACGCCTCCCAGGCCACCAGGGAGTCCATGCAGTAAAGCGGAAGAAGCATCCGTCCACCAGCCTGGAGCCTCTTTTTAATTCAAAAGAGGCAAAGATTTAAAGTTTCCCCCATCGTTTCATGGATGGCGGTTCCCCATGGAGTGCTCTGCCGCCCGCGGATTACAAATCCGTTACAGATTAACATGGAATGGTCCCGATGCCTTATGAAGCGCCGCAAGTCCTTGGGTCATCCGTATTCAACCCGAGCGGCAGCGAATCCTTTTCCCTGAAAATCAGTGCGTCCTGGCAGGACACGTATATTTCAACGGCCGCAAAGGCTTGCGGCGTTCCAGGGGCCGGCTTCCTCATTCCGGAAGGCTTCCTACACGGAAACGGTCTCCCATGGTGCAACGGTCAGGCAGCATAAGTTCCTTGATATGAAAATCGGCCCTTGACCCCGGATTTGTAATCCGGCATATTCCCGCGGGCTTGGAAGTTTCCCTTTCAAGCTCTAATTCACATCGCATTCATATGAAGAAAACTCTGATCCTGCTTTCCTCCCTGCTGGCTTTTTCCTGCATGACGGCGCAGGCCGCTATTTATACATGGGCTCCCATTGACGGTTCTACCGACTGGAGCCAGGCCTCCAACTGGCAGACGGAAAGCGGCCCCAGCGGCAATGTTCCGCTGGTCAATCCCAACTGGGGCACGGTCAACGTCTCCGGAGACCATACCGTGGTATGCGGACCCGGCACCACCGTGGAAGGATGGACCTCCACCATCAATGTTTCCAACGGAGCCAATGTGTCCCTTCAGAATTTCACCAAATTCCAGCGCACGACCGTCTCCGTGGGAAAAGGCTCCACGCTGACCGTCGGCAAAACGAGCGGTTCCATCGTAGCCAATTGCGACCAGAACATGAACTGGACGGTATACGGCACGCTGAACCTCACTGCCGCGCTTACCTGGAACGCCAACAGCAACAATTTGTTCGTGGACCTGGGCACGACCGGCATCCTGAATCTTACGAACCAGACCGATCTGGGCCGTTTCGCCTTCTCCGCCTCCCTGGGCGACCTGATTACGGAAGGAACTACATTTGAGCTCGTGACGCGTGAACTCGTCAACGGAGTGGGAAGCGCCGCAACCAGCAACACGACCATCACGGGCGGAACGCAGAGCGACGACATCGCCGCCGAAGAACTGACCGCTGAAAACGTAGGCAAGTACCAGGTGTTCACGGAGAACGGCAAGATTTACGTCTCCTACATCAACGGCGTGCCGGAACCGGCCACTGTCTCCCTGAGCCTTCTGGGCCTGGCGGCCCTGATGCTGCGCCGCCGCCGTTAAAAACGGAAGGTTAATTTCTTTTCAAAGGGCATGCCGGGCATACGGCATGCCCTTTTTATTGCTCCCGTCACACATCGTAAAAAACCCCTTTTCACAGGGACCGGGAACATTCCGTGGAGCCGGAAAACCGGAGGCTGGAAAAAAGGCGTCACGCCCATCAAAGAAAACCGCTTCATCCATCCGGATGAAGCGGTTTTCGTCCATGGTCACACACAGTCTTTTTACATGGAACGGCTGGTGGAGCGGGCGGCGGAATTAATGTCGCTGCCGACGGCTTCCACGTCCTTGCCTACTCCGCCGATCGTATGGCAGGAAACACACCCAAGAAGGGTGGCGATACTCAGAATAATCAATTTGCTTTTCATCGTTTTATTGGAAGAGTTCCGAGTGGTCAGACTCCATTTCTCCGGACTCCGTTCAAAGAACCCTTCATGATGCCGCACAGGCGCTCCTGTCATTCTCCGTTCTTGCCATGCGCACCCGCAACGCTTAAAAAACATGCGTCAACGGGAGAAAACATCCGGAGGACATTCCGTCCCCGCTCCCGGAATCATTACTATTTACTACCAAGATGATCAAAGTAGCCATTGTAGGATACGGCAACATCGGGAAATACGCCGTGGACGCCTTGCGCGCCGCGCCCGATATGGAACTGGCGGGCATCGTCCGCCGCCCCGGCAGCGAACCCGTGCACGGCATCAAGACCGCAAGCAGCATGGAGGACCTGGGCCATGTGGACGCGGCCCTGCTCTGCACCCCCACCCGCAGCGTGGAAGAAACGGCTCTGCCCCTGCTCGCCCGCGGCATCAACACGGTGGACAGCTTTGACATCCACGGGGACATCGTGAACCTGCGGCGCTCCCTGGGAGCACAGGCGATCAAGCATGACGCCGTCTCCATCATCTCCGCCGGCTGGGACCCGGGCACGGACTCCGTCATTCGCACCCTGATGCTGGCGATGGCTCCCAAAGGCATTACGTACACCAACTTCGGCCCCGGCATGAGCATGGGCCACAGCGTGGTGGCGCGCTCCAAGGAAGGAGTGGCGGACGCCCTTTCCCTCACCATCCCCACCGGTTCCGGCGTGCACCGCCGCATGGTTTACGTGGTGCTGAAGGAAGGAGCCAAGTTCTCCGACGTGGAGTTCGCCATCAAGTCCGATTCCTATTTCAGCCATGACGACACCCGCGTGCAGCAGGTGCCCGACATCGACGCGCTGAAGGACATGGGCCACGGCGTGCTGATGGAACGCAAGGGCGTTTCCGGCTCCACGCAGAACCAGATGTTCACGTTTGAAATGCGCATCAATAATCCGGCCCTGACCGCCCAGGTCATGGTGGCTTGCGCCCGAGCCAGCATGAAACTGGCCTCCGGCTGCTACACGCTGCCGGAAATCGCCCCGATGGACTTCCTGCCGGGCGACCGCGAAGAGTTGATTGCCCAGCTCGTCTAGAGCGTTCCGGCACGTCTTTCCCGGACGCGCGGCAACAGGGGCAACCGTTCCCCTTTCCTTCCGCACCTTTCCCATCCTCCGGCCCCCGGCCGGAGGATTTTTATTGTTCCACAACCACCAGCCTGCCATCCACGGCATTCACCCGGGCCGGGGTGTGGGTCCGTTCCGTCCAGTCCCACGCACGTGCCATGTCCGCCCAAAAAGCGGCGTGGGGGGAATTCTTTTCCTTCAATAAACGCGCCGGAGTGGGCACGAAGGGATAAATCTGCATGGGAACGCGCTGCTGCCCGTGAATCAGGGCCTGTTCCACCATGGTGTAAATTTCCTCAATCCCCGGATCGGTCATCGCCAGGCAGCCAATGGAAACGTCCCGGCCATGCACCATGATGAAGCTTCCCGTCCGGTTCAGGGAGCGGTCATAGGCATTCGGATAGCCGATGTTGAAAGCCAGATGGTAGTTGCTGCGGGGATTCAGGCCGGACGGCTCCACTTCGTAAAAACCCTCCGGGGTCTGCTTGTCCCCCTCCTTTTCCTTGGGCCCCAGCTTTCCGGACCACGCGGCAATGGGGTAACGCTTGGCAAGCACGTAGCGTTCCACCTTGTCCGGCTTCACCCACAGTTCCAGCACGGAATCTTCCTTCACGGCACGCAGGAATACAGGATCCCCCACCTTGGCCCCGCAGAGGTCCAGGAAGGAATTCAGCACGGGCGTTACCCGTTCCCGCGCGGTATCGGCACGGTTGACGGAATCCTCGGCACACGCCATTTTAAGAGTCACCACCACGGAGGCCAGCAGAACCAATCCCAGCCCGGCCAGCAACACGCTTTTCTTCATAAATCATGTATAATGGCGGCATTCGTTTTGACAAGGACAAAACCCGCCGCCCTTTGCCGGAAGTGAAAAGAACGTCGGGAACGGCCTGCCCCTCCACTCCGGGAACAATAACCTTTCCGGTGAAAAGACGCCGGCATGGAAGGCCAGTTCCCCGTTCTTCCGGGGAAAGGATGGACAGGTGCCGTACTCCATCATGCGCAGGACCGTCTCCGGCCCTTCCTTACGCAAAAGAGGGGAAAGGATGTCCGCAGAAAGAAAAAAAGACGCCGTGAAGGGATTCCCGGACTTGGAGGAAGGGCAGGCCCCCTGCCGGGAAATATGCCATGGAATAGAAAAACATGCCTGTACTGGAAATGCAGCCTCCGGGAAGGTATCCTCACCCCGTAAGCCGCTCCATCCCGGCACGCGGCGCATCAACGGAAGGCCCTTTCGTAAAAACGGCCTGCGCACCTTCTCTTTTTGCGCGCTGCCGCAGAAAGAAGCGGCATTCACCGAACCGCCATGGAAATAGACCACCTTCTCCCCATCACCACACGGCAGGAATTAAGAACGTGGCTGGAACAGAACCACCGTTCCTCCTCCTGCTGCTGGGTTCTCACGACGAGAAAGCCTTCCCCCCATGCCATTCCTTACCTGGACGCCGTGGAAGAAGCCCTGTGCTTCGGCTGGATTGACAGCACCCGCAAGAAGACAGCCTCCGGTTTTCTGGCCCAGCGCCTCACCCCACGTTCCAGGAAAAGCAAATGGTCCGAGCTGAACAAGGAACGCGTACGCCGCCTGACCAGGCTGGGGCTGATGACCCCCCATGGAGAAAAATGCCTGCCGGAAATGGACCCGGAGGCGTTCCGGATTGATCCGGATATTTTAGAAGCCCTTCAGAAGGACCCGCGCGTTTATTCCAATTTCCTGGCCTTTCCCCGCCTGTACCGCCACGTGCGCCTGGATACCATCCAGATTAAGAAAAACCAGCCGGAGCTGTTCCATAGCCGCCTGGAAAAGTTCCTGAAGAATACCCGGGAAAACAGGATGTTTGGAGAATGGCATGACGGAGGCCGGCTGCTGGAAGAGTGAAAACGGAGCTTCCCGTATTTTCCCAACAGACGCCGGAACGCCGCATGCCGATGCGGCAACTAAACGAAAACGCGGCTGTAAGCCGCGCTCCTTACGCAACAGGGCCGTTCCGGACAATGCCGGAACGGCCCTGCGGGTCCGGGAGAGCAGAGCGTCTCCGCTCCACTCTCCACTCTCAAACTTCAACTCTCCTTAGAAGTCATACCGGTAGCCGATACTTCCGTTCACCGAGTTCGCTCCGTCACGGAAGTCGGCATTGCCGTCCACGAAGATCGTTCCCTGCGTTCCTACCGGCACGCTCAGCCCTGCTCCGATTTGCAGCGCCGTCATTCCCACCTTCGCTCCTCTGACTCTCTGCGTGAAGCCGGGGTTGCCCAGCAGCGCCACATTGGCTTCTCCGCGGCGGTCTCCCATGTCCTGGGCCGCGTTCACCCGGAACTCAGCCAGCGCTTCTCGCCCGAAGATGTTGCTGCCTACAAGGCCCATCCACCGGCCGCCCAGCGCAACCGTTCCCGTCGTCAACTCCTGTTTGGCGACGTTCAGGCCCATGTTGCCGGCTCCCGTTTCCGTGTAGCCGTCCATTCTCGTGGTTACTACCGAGGCGTTGACCAGGGGCTGCAGGATGCTGCTCCTGTCTTCATTGAGGTACACGTCGTAGGTCAGTTCATACATCGCTCCAAAGCCCCACCCGTTGGTGTTGCCCTGCGTGCCGTAGCTGCCCGCTCCGTAGTTGACCGTGCGGTTGAGCTTCGCGTCGTTCCACCCCCCCGTCAGAATCAATGTGTGCGCCCAGCGCCTGTTCTGGTAGCGGCCAAAGAGGTTGGCGTAGTAGCTGTCCAGATGACCGTCCGCAGAGTCCGCCGCGCTGGCCGTCAGGTCGCCGTAGTTGGCCGTGAAGGCCGCTCCCATGGTGAAGTGGTCGCTGAGGTCAACGTCCATGCCCACGGTGCCGCCCCAGGTGGTGAGCTGGTAGCCGCTTTCATCCCCCCTGGTGTCCAGCTTGGCATAAGAGCCCGTGCCCTGCATCCACATGTGGAAGTAGGGGAGGTCCGCATTGACGTAGGCGGGGTTCACGCCCATTTGGTTGGTGCGGTTGCGTATCCAGTTCATCTGGTCGCGCAGGGCGTCCCGCTGGGCGATGCCCAGGCTGGTGACCGTGCTGCCCGCGGCGGCGGCCAGGGAACGCCTGGCGGCGGAGGGATTGTTAACCATGTCGTCATTGAGGGCGGCCAGGAAGTCCGTAACGGCCTGGTCCACGGAACCGTGCCTGGCGGCTTCCCAAATCAGATTGGCGCCCGCCATGGAGTTGGCCGTGTCAGCGACGCCGGCATAAATATTGTCCGTTTGTTCCTCCGCTTTCAGAACGACCTTGTCCCCTTCCTGCACCAGATGGGCATTTTTGTAATAGGTGAGGAAAAGACCGCCTACCGTCAGCGTATTTTCTCCCAGGTCAATCGTTCCGGCTCCGGTGAGCTCCATCAGCGTGAGTTCCATAGGATTGCCCGATTTCCAGGTGATGTTGACGCCCGGAATTGACGTGACGTGGAAGGCGGCTCCGTTTTCAATGACAATGTCTCCGGAAGCCTTGATGAAGCTGGCGGTCATGTCGGCATCGGTATTCAGGGTGAAGGTGGTGGTGGAACCGCTGCCGAAGGTGGCGTTTTCCACGCTCAGGGTGGTGTTGACCGCCGTCAGGGCGTTGTCGCTGGCCTGGATGGCCAGCTTGCCGTTGTTCACCAGATTACCGTAGCTGAGATGGGCGCCGTCTACATCCGCCTTGCCCTGGAGAACCAGGGTTCCTCCGCTGACCGTCAAATCGGTATCCGCGCCGGAGCTGCGCAGGACTTGGGTGCCTGCGCCGGAAACATCCAGTGTTCCGGCCCCCAGCGTTCCATCATACGTATGCGTTTGGCCGGAAGCCGCCTGAATATGCAGGGTCTGCCCGTTCAGCTCCAGGTCTCCGGTGCCGTTCAGGCCACCGGCAGAGCCGTCCGCCGCCAGGCTCAGGGAGCCGTCCAGGTCCAGCACCACGCCGGAAAGCGCGCTGTCCGCCGCCAGTCCCAGGGAAGCGCCTTCCGCAATGTTCAGCGTTCCCGTTCCGCCGATTTCCGTGCGGGAAAGGCCATCGGTAGCTCCCGTCAGCGTCAATGTTCCGGAAGAACCGATATCCAGCTTTCCGCCGTTGGCGCCGGACGCCAGCGTCTGGGCCGTCGTGTGGCCTCCCACGCCGATCACCGCAAGGGAGCCCGCGTCCGTGGAATCAAGGCGCAGGGCTTCCACATTGGCCGTGCCGTTAAGCTGAAGCGTTCCCTGTTCCGCAATGATGTCTCCGGCCAGCGTCACATTCCCGGACAGGGTGAGCTTGTTGGCTCCCGTCTTGACCAGGTCCGTATTGGCCGCGGCACCGTCCAGGCCGCTGATGTTCCCGGCAAAGACGGTGTCCACTCCCGTTCCTTCATGGAAAAGGTTGTTCTGCAATTCGATGCTGCCCTTGTTGTCCGCCGTGTTGGTGACAATGAGGTTGCCCGTTCCCGTCTGGCCCGGATTGGTTCCCGGCGCGGTCAGGTTCTTGATCACCATGGAGCCGTCCGACTGGACGTAAAGGTCCTGGTCCACGATCACGGCCTGGTAGAAGTTGAGGGACTGGTTCGTAACCGGATTGTCCGCACTGCCCGTGCCGTCCACGGAGGAGACGTAAACCAGGTCCGTATCACCGGAGAGGACGATGCTGCCCCCGTTGACGTCTACAATGCCGAAGCCCAGCGCGGCAAAAAGCGGATTGGCCGCAATGTGGCCCTTGAGCGTTTCAAGGTCCTGCGCAAAGCCGCCGTTCGTCAGCAGGATTTCCAGATTGCCGCCCGCCGTTTTCATGGCATCCATGACGCTGGTGAGGTCCAGGGTGAGGGTGGAGCCGTCTCCAAAGGAGATGCTGCCCAAGTTGTCCCCCGCGCCTTCAAACTGAATCAGGGAATCCGTCCCCGTGAAGGGGTCTCCGGAAATGTTCCCCGCACCTACCGCAAGGCTGCTGCCCGTGCCGGTCACGGTCCAGGTGGAACCCTGCTTGAGCCCGGTGAGCTGCGTCCCGGCAGTGGCGGTGACGACCGTTCCCAGCCCGGCGGCATCCAGGCCGCCCAGGGCGATATTGCCGGAACCGGCAACCGCATTGACATGGACCTTGTTCGCAGCCGTTCCCGCATAGTTCCCGGCGTTCGCCAGCGAACCGGATTGAATGAGGATGTTGGTAGTGGCCGCCGCGTCGGAAAGGTCCAGCGTACCCTTGGCCAGCGTGAGCGTTCCCGTCAGGCCGTTGGCGCGGTCTCCCACCGCAAAGGTGCCCGTGGTGTTGACGGTGAGGCTCCCCGCTCCGGTGACAGTTCCGGCCCAGGCGGCGTTATCCCCGGTCCCGTCGCCCAGCTGGACGGAGGAGTTCCGGGCAATCTTCAATTCCCCTGTGGACGTGTTCGCCCCGGTAAGAACCAGTTTGTCGCCGCCCTGGACGTCCAGAGCCGCCGTATCAATCACATTGCCGGTATAAAGCAGGTCACTGCCCGTGCCTGTGTAGTTGACGCGGTAGGTTCCGGCCCCTCCCATAGAAACGGCCTTGATGAATTCGCCCGTTCCCAGCGTGGCGGCCGCACCGCCGTTGCCAAAGGCAAGAACCACATTCCCCTGCCCGGAGTGCATGGTTCCCACAAAACCGGTGAGGTTTCCGGTGAAGATGGTGGTCAGCGTCGGGTTGCCTGCAGCCGTCGTTCCCAGGTTGGCCCCGGCGTCACTCGTCAAGTCGCCCCCGAACGTCACGGTCTGGTTGGAATTGCCGTTCAGCCAGCTTCCCGCCGCCCTCACATGAATGTCGGCATTGACGGAATTGGTGGAATCACTGACAAAAAAGCCGCGTCCGTCCAGCTCCAGGCTGGCGCTGCCAAAGGCGGCCGCATTCGCAAAGGCCACTTCATTCCACGCGGCGTTGGTGCCGTTGCCCACCAGCTTGAACGTGCCCGTAAAACCGCTGTTGTCTCCGCTGATGGAATAACGGCCTCCTCCGGGGAATCCTCCTCCCTCCTTGTGCCCCAGCACCAGGGAACCGGCCCCGGAAATGCGGCCGGACAGCGTATCCGTCATTGTGCTGGCATGGGCGCGGTTGTCCCTGATTTGAAGAGTGGCATCCTGCGCGATGGAGATGTTTCCGCTCCAGGTCCGGGTGGCGCTGTTGGCCCCGATATCATAGAAAAGCGTGCCGCCGCTGACGGTGATAGCGCCGGTGAAGGTGCCTCCCAGGGTCGTGTTAACGGTCAGCAGGCCATCCCCGAGCTTGACGATGTCCTTGTTCCCCAGTTCCTGGGTATAGGTGGCCCACGCAATATTATTGCCGTTCGTATTCACCTGGATGGCCCTGGTACTGGCGGCGGCGTCAATGAGGCCGGAAATATCCTGCGTGGCCCCCGTGCCGTACGTGAAAATGCCACCTGCAAAAATGAGCTTGTTGGTCGCTACCAGCCCCAGCGTTCCTTCCGTCGTTCCCGCCGTGTTCAGCACCAGTTCCCCTCCGTTCAGCGTCACCGTGCCGGTGCCCAGGCCCTGGACGGCATTCAGGTTGAGGGTGCCGGCCATGATGGTCGTGCCGCCGGAGAACGTATTGGTCCCGGTATTTTCAATGGTCATCTCCCCTTCCCCCCGTTTAACGAGGGACATCGGATTCGCGCCGTCTACAAGGGCTCCCGTGCCCGTGAACGTATAGGCCGTTTCCCCATTGTTGACCGTAAGGCGGGCGGAGGAAACATCCCCGTCAATAGTGACGGCGGAGAGGGCCACGCCTGCCAGGTCTTCAAAGTTGGCGGATTTGGCGGCATCATAAACGACCGCCGTCCCATCCTTGTCCAGCCAGATGGCTGCGCCTCCCGCTGCCGTCCACGTACCCGCGGCCCCTCCGTTCCAGTTGAGGGCTTCACCCAGCGCCTTGACGCGCAGGTAAAGGGTGTTTCCGGACAGTTCCAGGGCATAAGTGTAATCGCCGGAAAGACCGCTGGGATCAAAGGAAAAGTTGCTGGCCGTCAGCGTGCCGAAGCTGTCTGCTGTAATCAGCTTGTAGTCGTTTTCCATCGTCTGGTCCACCCCGCTGATCGTCAGGGTCAGCGTACCTTCCGAATTGAAGGAAAGCGTGCCGCCGGACTGGATGATGGAAGCGCTGGAGGAATTCAGCCCCGTCAGGTCCAGCGTCAGGCCGGAAGCCGGAGAAAGAGCCATATCACCCGCAGAGGTAAGACGGGCCCCGGCTCCCATCGTGATGGAATTGCCGAAGGCCACTCCGCCGGCGAGCCCGAAGCTGAGTTCTCCCCCGGAAACCGTCAGGGCATTCGCAAACCCGGTGGAAGAACTGAGCGTAAGCTTGCCCGTGCCGCTCTTGGTGAAGGCGCTCCGCCCATCCAGAACCGTGGCATTGGCAATGATTGCATCCGTGCCCGCTCCGGCGGATATCTCGTCAAACCCGGTAACGGTCGCGTTGGCGAACATGTCCGCTTTTGTCACGCCGTTCAGGTTTAGCACGCTTTTGGTGACCACATCCCCGCGCCCCTGGCCGGAAAGAGTTGTCGTCCCGGTGAAGACGGCGTCATTACCCGTAATGGTCACGTTGGCCAGCGCCGTGGTCAGGGAAGTGCCGTTGACCTTCTGGCCGCCCGCATAAATGGCGGCATTGTTGAACGTGCCTCCGCTGATGGAAAGGTTGGCTTCCCCGATCGTCAATGCGGAACTGGTGTTGTTGCGTTCCACATACGTGCCCAGGGATATTTGCGCTCCGTCAAATGTACCCCCTGTAATCGTGATATTGGTGGAACCAATATTTCCGGTAAGGGCAGCCGTAGCGGTTCCATTAATGTAGGAACCGCCCCAGATCTGGCCTGTATACGTCCCGGACTTGAAGGTCAGGTTGGTGGAACCTGTAATATTGAACGTGCTTTCCCCGGTTTCCACCCAGCTTCCCCCCGCAATCATGGCCGCTACCGTGCCACTGCCCAGGTCCAGCGTCATATTGGTATCAGTAAGGCTCCAGGCTGACGTGCTTAAACGGGCGCCCGCAAAAATTTTCTTGGTTCCGTCTCCGGAAAAAGTAGCTCCCGTGATAGTCGTCGTCACTCCCTGCGCAAACAAACTTTGCGCAAAAGATCCTCCCGTGATTTCCATGGAAGCGGACGAATTGGCTGCAATATTTGCTGCGGAACCTGCTGCGGTCGCATCGGACAAGCCATACACATTCGCATTATACTGGCCTCCCGCAATTCTCAATTTGGCCGTATATGCATTCGTTCCGTCTCCCAACTGGACGAGGCCTCTTCCCAGAAGGGCCACGGAGCCGTTAAAAGTCCCTCCGTCCAGATTCAGGGCAACGTTCCCGAGAATGGTTGATTTTTGACCCGCACCACGTGTCGTTCCGGCCGTTACCAGTTGCGCGAAGGTTCCGCCGTCAATGGTGAATGTGACGTCTCCCGTATGGCGGAAGGATTCCTGCCCCAGCCCTATGCACCACCTGGCGTTAGGCGAGCTAACCGAAGTTCCGGCCCATTCCCCCCCATGGATATTGACAATGTATGTCCCTGTCGTCTGGAACGCATCCGTCTTGTTGCCATCCCCCACCAGGCAGAATCCATTGATCGTCCCTGCATTCTGGTCCACATTGAGCGTGATGTCGGCAGCCACGATCCGGTCCTGATTGCTCCACCCCATCAATTGAGGATTTGTATTCAGCAGGGACGTTCCCGCCCCGATATTGATTACAAAGGAATTGGTCCCTCCCAAGGTGACGCCTCCGGCGGTACCCGCAACATTCCATAACTGCAGCTTCGTATAAATTCCTCCTTCCAGATTGAGAACCCGGTTATAGCCGTCTTCATAGGTCCCGCTTTCCGTAATATCCGTCAAATAGATGTCACCGGGGGAATCCGCCTGAGTCACTGGATCCCCCGCCGGCGGCGTAATCGTATACTGGTCGTCGGCAAAGGATATCGTCGTTTCTCCGTTGCCCGTCAACGTATAGGCAGCCCATGACGGAGAAATGAAACAGGCCAGAAGAGCGGACAGGAGAGGGAGGGGCAAATGCGGACGCATAATTTTGTAACGTGTTGATAATTAATAATAAATTATATACCAGACTATATCGTTAGTAATAATTAACGGATTTAAAATCCGGAGTCAATGACAATTTTTAATGCCAAGCGCTTTAGGACAATTGAACGGCTTGATGCGTAGGAAGGGAAGAAGAGTGGGAATACCGGCGCCAAGTACGGGCATTATCAATATTTTATTATATATCTGGTCTCATTAAGGAACATTTCCGGATTTTAAATCCGCACGGGTATTTCTCCCGCTTCTTCCAGCAAGCGCGGCCTGCATGCAGGAAAAAGTGATTTCTTGTCTTGCATTCCCATGGGAGTGCCTGTATAAGCCTCCACGTCCCCGCCGCAAGGCAGGAACACAGCATCCAAGGTCACGGAGCGGTAGCTCAGTTCGGTTAGAGCGCCAGCCTGTCACGCTGGAGGTCGCGGGTTCGAGCCCCGTCCGCTTCGCCACCTTGCTTCAAAGAAACAACCGCCTCCGGGCGGTTTTTTTGTGCCCGGAAAGTCCAGGACCTGGGAAACAGGCAGTCCGGTGGCAATGTTTTACTGGAAAAGAGGGCCGGAACCCGGTAGAATGGGAGCCAGCATTACAATCATGAGCATACTTTCGGACCGTCTTTCCGAGGAAATACTGCAAGCCCGCCAGCGCGTTTACACGGTTGGCGAACCGACTCCTCTTCAACGATTGAATCTGCCGGGCATCAAGGCCCCGGTATACGCCAAAAGGGAGGACCTGGGCCCCATCCGGGCCTATAAATGGCGCGGAGCGTTCAATTGCATGGCCGCACTGAGCCAGGAGGCGCGGGACAAGGGCATTGTGGCCGCCTCCGCCGGCAACCATGCCCAGGGCGTGGCCCTGGCGGCCAGCGTCCTGAACTGCCACGCCACCATTTTCATGCCCCGCTCCACGCCGGAAGTGAAGCAGACGGAAGTGCGCCGCCACGGCGGCAGGCACGTGAAGATCATGCTTCATGGAGACTGCTATGACGAGACGGCCGCAGCCGCCCACGAGTACGCGGAAACCCACGGAAGCACTTTTGTCCATCCCTATGACGACCTGGTGACCATGGCCGGACAGGGAACGCTGGCGGATGAAGTGGTGATGAGTGGGGAAGGCCCTTTTGACCGCGCGTACGTCGCCATCGGCGGCGGCGGACTGGCCGCCTCCGTAGCCTGCTGGCTGAAAAAGTTCTGGCCCCACATCAAGGTCATCGGCGTGGAAGGCGTGGACCAGGCCTCCATGAAAACCTCCATTGAGCAGGGACACCGGGTGAACCTGGATTACGTGGACGTTTTTTGCGACGGAACCGCCGTCCATATCCCCGGAGAATTGACCTATCCCCTTTGCCGGGAACTGATCGACGAGTTCGTGACCGTCACCAATAACGAAGTCTGCCAGGCCATCCGCGCCATGTGGGAATCCTCCCGCGTAGTGCCGGAGCCCTCCGGGGCCATGAGCCTGGCCGGATTCCTGAAACAATGGAATGAAGGTGAAGTGAAGCCGGAGGAAAAGAGCTTCGTGGTCATTTCCGGAGCCAACATGGATTTCACCCACCTCACCCAGATCGCCCGCCAGGCGGGCATCGGCAACCATGAAACGCGCTACCTGCGCATCTCCATGGATTCCAAGCGCGGCCAGGTGCTCAAGTATCTGCGCCACATCCCGCAGGATACCACGCTGGTGGACGTGCAGTACGGCAAGACGGAGGGCAACACCCAGTACCCCGTGTTCGGCATCGCCGCCTCTGACGAAGACCTGGACACCATCCGCACGACGCTGAAGAAGAAGGGCATTGAGTTTGAAGACATCAGCGAGGACGACGACGTGCGCTTCCGCATGATTCACTACCAGGCGGAGCTGTGCCAGCATCCCCTGTTCGTCCACATCGAATTTCCGGAACGCGCCGGAGCCTTTCTTGACTTCATGGAACGCATCGCGGACCTGGCATCCCTCTGCTACTTCAATTACACCTATACCGGGGAACGCGTGGGCCGCGCCCTGGTGGGCATGGAGTTTGAATCCGCGGAAGACCGGGAAACGGTACGGAAGCGCATGGCCGGATTCTCCAGGAACATCATCCGGGCCATCCGGGAAATTTCTCCGGAGGCCTTCCACCGGATTATGGGAAGCAGATAGTTAACAATTAACAGGTAATAGTTAATAGATATTAACTATTGGCTCTCCTTCCATGCTTCCCCCCATCATCCTGGCCTCCCAGTCCCCCCGGCGGCGCGAGCTTCTGGCGAAGGCCGGCGTGCCTTTCTCCCTCGTCGTACGGGATACGGAGGAGCTGAAGGACGCCGCCATGCCTCCGCAGGAACTCTGCCTGCACAATGCGCGGGCAAAGGCGCAAGCCGTATTCCGGGAACATCCGGATTCCACCGTCATCGGCGCGGATACGCTCGTTTTTCTGGACGGCCTTCCTCTTGGCAAACCGGAAGACGGGGAAGAGGCCCGTTCCATGCTCCGGATGCTCTCTGCACGGACGCACCACGTGTGCACGGCGGTTTCCATCCGGTCCCCCCTGGGAGTGAAAGACCTGGCCGTGCTGACGGAAGTGACGTTCCGGGAGCTGAAGGAAGAGGATATCCGCCGCTACATGGAGCTGGTGAATGTGATGGACAAGGCCGGCTCCTACGCGTTCCAGGAACACGGGGAGATGATCATTTCCTCCGTGCGCGGAGATACGGACAACGTAATCGGGCTGCCCGTCAGGGAGGTGGTGGAATGCCTGCGGAGCTTGGGTTACTGAGCATTAAATGTACGTTTAACGCTCCTGCCTTCTTCATCAGGGATTCATTTTGCGCAGTTTCCAGCCAGACGGCGACTGGATTTCAAAATTGGAAAGCATCTTGAGGGATCCGCTGTGGTTCCCTTTGTCGTTCAACAGCTCAATGGTTTTCTCTGCCTGGGGAGATACCCTGAATGATTTGTGGCCCAACCAAGTAACCTCTTTTCCGTCCTTGCCCAAAAAGACGGAGCAATCATCATTCAAATAAAGAATTTCATTCGCGGCGGTATCCCCTTTAACCGTTTTCCACCGCCCAATAAAAGAGGCAATAACACGAACTGCGGAGAGTTCCTTTTGAATGGCCAGCGCTTCATTTATTTTACCGAGATTGGCGTACTTTTTCTGAATTTTAAGAAGGGCATCCAAGTAGGCCTTGTCCGTCTTTTTCCTTTCCTTCATTCTTTTAGACGCCACATCTTCTTGAATTTCCTTCATCTGTACGCCTACTTTAGGAGAAACTTTTTCCATCCGGGACAGTTCATCCCTCCCAACAAGTTCTTTGGCTGACAAGCGGTTCTCCAAATATTCCACGACTTTCTGCAGTTCCGCCGCAGAAGCGAAGTCATTCTTCGCGGCATATTTGTTCATGGAATCCCGATAGGCTTTCAATTTGGACGCCTCATATTTCTGATTAATGGAAGAAAGGATGTTCTCATATTGTTCCTTCAATTTCCGGGCATCCGGAGGCAGGGATTGGGCGCTTACAGTGGCCCAGGAAATTATTCCGCACAAAATAATACAGCACAACTTATTCATTATAGATGCTGGATATAATATATCCAACATACAAAAATTCAAGAAAAAAGAATGATTTCCCTGCCGAGGATGCGGTTTCTCCGCAATCAAGAGGAAATCATTTTTCCGCCAGAAAACGGCTGAATTTGTTATAAAACGCCACGGGGAGCACGGCTTCTATCAGGGTGCCTTCCTCCACGTATTCCGTGGAGAGAACCTTCCCTTCACTGTGCATGGCGGCCGCCAGGTCGCTCCGGGTATAGGGAATCAGGAACCGCGCGCGCCGGACGCGGCTTTCCAGCATCTCCACGCAGGCGTTCAGCAGGTCTTCCGCGCCATGACCCTCCTGCACGGACATGGGCACCACCCTGCCGTTGAAGTGGGGCTTCAACAGGGTTTCCAGCGTGTGGCGCTCTTCTTCCGGCACAAGGTCCACCTTGTTCAGGACCACGATCATGGGCTTGTCGCCCGCGCCCAGCTCGCCGAGCACTTCCAGCGTGGTTTCATAATGGCGCACGGCTTCCGGATCAGAGGCGTCCACCACCTGCACCAGGAAATCCGCCAGCACGGCTTCCTCCAGCGTGGATTTGAAAGCCTCCACCAGGCGGTGGGGAAGGTTGCGGATGAAGCCCACGGTATCCGTCAGCAGCAGGGGCTGCCCGTGGGGGAGTTCTATTTTCCGCGTCGTGGTGTCCAGCGTGGCAAAAAGCATGTCCTTCGCCATGACTTCGGAACCGGATACCAGGGAAAGCAGGGAGGATTTCCCGGCATTGGTATAGCCCACGATGGCGGCCGTGGCTACGGCCTGGCGCTCCCGTTCCTTGCGCTGCGTGGCGCGCTGCCGGGTCACTAGGGCCAGTTCCTTCTGAATGGCTTCAATCCTGGCGCGCGCCAGGCGGCGGTCCACTTCAATCTGTTTTTCGCCCTCGCCCCTGGCGGCTCCGCCGCCGCCCTTGCCTCCTCCGGAACCGCCGCCCTGGCGGTCCAGGTGGTTCCACATGCGGGCCATGCGCGGCAGGGAATACTGCATGCGGGCCAGCTCCACCTGGAGGGTGGCCTCCCGCGTGCGTGCGCGCCGGGCAAAGATATCCAGAATGACCTCTTCACGGTCAATCACGCATTCGTCAATCAGCCGTTCCCATTCGCGCTGCTGGGAGGGGGAAAGCATATTGTCAAACACCACGCAATCCGCCCGGCAGTCCAGCGCCAATTGCTTTACTTCCTGGGCTTTTCCGGTGCCGCACAGGAATTTGGCGTGCATGTCCCGGGACTTGATGAGGTGCTTGCCTGCAATGCTGATGCCGAGGTTGGTGACAAGGTCTTCCAGCTCGTCCAGCATGGCCTGTTTTTCCCTGGCCTCGGAAGGGTCGAAGTAGATGGAAACGAGCATGGCTCGCTCCACCATTTCCGGCTTTTCACGAATTTCAAACATATTCAAGCAGTTAACGGAATTGCTTGCTGGAGGTGGGCTGGTAGTCCTTCAGCGCGAAGTCCGCGTGTTTGTGACAGTCACAACCGCATGAAGAGAGGATGCCGGCCACGCATGCCAGCGTCAAAAAGCTGATCAGTCTCATGCGGCTATGAGACCTGTACGGAGTACCCTAGGCAAGCAAATTTTACTTCATCACGCCTACTTTTCCGCAAAACCGGCGCAGGGTTCCTTTTCCAGACGGGACTTTTCCACCGTCGGCACGGCCTTCCCGCCCTCCTCCGGCCAAGAGCCTGCCGGAATCAATCCGATTCTTCACCGTCTTCCGGGGGAGTCTCCTCCGCGTCCAGACCGCTCATCCACAGGTTCCATTTTTCAATGAAGGCGCGGTCCATCTGGAGCAGCGCATTTTCCTGCTGGGCGGGGGAAATGGTCTCCGTCAGACTGCCGAAAATAAGCAGCGGCTTGGAATACGCATCCGCCAGGGGGGAGAATTCCGCAGGCTGCTTCTGGCGGCATTCCCGCGCCAGGGCATACAGGGAGTTGAACGGTAGCTCGTTCCAGCTGACCTGGTACGCATCACTGCCTTCCCGGCTGTCCTGCGGTTCCACAGTCAGCAGATGCCCCTTCATCCCTGTCAGGCGCACCTTGGAGCCGTCTTTCAGCACCAGGGGTTTTCCAGGTTTCTTTTCCAGGAGAGCGGGCAGAATTTTCTCCATGCGGGTGAACAGGGGCAGCATTTGATCCGTCATTTCCCGGCGCACGGACAGCCTGGCCTTGACGGCGGGGGAGGAAATAACCTTTTCCGCCCCGCCGTAAACGGCGGAGGCCTTTTCAAAGTCCCCGGTTTTTTTCATGACGTCCGCCGCTTCCCGGCAAACGTCTTCATAGCTTCTGGACTGAGCGGCCAGCAGGGTTTCCTTTTTCTTTTCCTCCTCCAGAGCTTTTTGTCTTTCCTCCTCCTTTTTCCTCTCAGCCATCTTCACGGCTTCCGCCGCCTCCCAGTCACGGGCTGTCTGGTACTGCATTCTCAAATGGTCCAGCATTCCTTCCAGCGCAGCATAGGCTGGAGGCATCGCGGACACTTCCCCGATCATCATCTGTTCCCGCAGGAAGTCTGCGGCGGACCGTTTGGCCTCCACTTCCGCCACCGTCTTTTCCGGCATGTCCTGAAGGCGTTTCAGGCGTTCGTACTGGTCCGTATATCTCTTGAGGTTGTTGAGCCAGGCGGAAGCCAGCTCACGGACGTTCCTGTCCCGGTCGTCCGCCGCATCGGCCGCCACCTTGTCCAGAAAAACGCCGTATTCCGGCCATTTACCGGCAAAGTACCAGGATTTCAGCGCCATGCCCACATAGTAATGCACGGCCAGATCGGAGTTGGAACGCAAACCCGGCATTCGGGAAGACCAGTCCCCGGAACTCAAGTACATGACCAGGTTGCCGACGTCCCTGGAGCGTTCCAGTTCCGCAGGGTCCTTGCAGGCCTCCACCTTCCTGCCCAGCTCTTCCAGGCGCTCCACCCCTTCCGGGAACTGGCCGCGCGTCCACATGCACAGAACCTGGTTCAGACCGGCCCAGAGTGAGGTGGAAAGGGGGCAGTCCGGCTGGTCCGCCAGATCCCCGAACATGGCGGCGGCTTTCACCAGGTCTCCCCGGTTCAAGGATTCCTGGGCTTCATTGAACAGCTTGCCGAAGCGGATGCTGCGCTCCAGCCGCGATTCCGCCGCAGCCGTGTCCTCCGGGGTAGTGCCCGTTCCCGCCGTAGGAGTGAGCGCCGGAGGGGGTGTTCCCGGGGAAGCGCCCCTCCCCTTCTGCCATGCCGCCCAGCCCCAGATGCCCAACCCCAGCGCCACTACGGAGGCAACGGAGGAAATGACGATAATGCGGCATTTCCTGCGGCGGACGCGCCGCGCCTCCGCCGCGCGCCGTTCCGACCAGGTGAGGCCGGATTCCTGCATGGCCAGGGTGTATTCCTCCAGGGCCTGTTCCACGGCATCCATCAATTCCGGATAGGAGGAGAACCTGTCTTCTCTGTCAAAAGCCATCAGCCTGTCCACAATGAAGCAGGTCATGGGGGAGACGTCATTTACCACCTGTTCCAGGCGGGGAAGGTTTTTCTTGGTCTCCAGAAGGACATCGGAAGACTGGGAAGCGTCCACGCGGGGGGGAGCGCCCACCAGCAAATGGTACATGGTGGCTCCCAGAGCGTACATGTCCGTCCGGAAGTCTTCTTCTCCCCTCAGCAGCGTTTCCGGAGCTGCGTAATAGGGAGTGACCCATATTTCCCGCTCCACGTCGGATTCACTGTGCAGCAGGGAGAGGCCGAAGTCCACGATCTTGGCGACTCCGTCAGGAGACTGGAGAACGTTGGCGGGCTTGATGTCCCTGTGCATGAGGCCCGCGTTCCAGGCGGCGTCCAGGCCGCGCACGATATCCAGCGTCAGGCGTAGCACCTTGTCCTCCGGCACGCGTTCTTCCGCGGTAATCAGGGCATCCAGGCCGCTGCCCTCCACCAGTTCCATGGCAATGTAAAAAAGGCCCTGGTCGCGCCCCACGGCATAAATCTGCACCAGGTTTTCATGGGAAACCCGCGCCATGATCTGGGCCTCCCGTTCAAAGCGTTCACTGCGCAGGGCATCCCCGGCATAGGTGTCATTCAGCACCTTCAGGGCCACCTCCCGCCCCAGCACGGAATCTTCCGCCCGGTATACCACGCTCATGCCGCCTTTTCCCAGTTTTCCGGTAATCCGGTAGGGGCCCATGCGCGTTTTCACGCGCGTCAGCGCCTGGCAGCCCGGACAGATGGCGTTGGCATACGGAGGCAGTTGGGAAACGTCCATGGCCTGCCCGCATTCCGGGCAATGAACAATGGTGTCTTGCTGGGGATTCATGAACGCAGGGCGTCGGGGCGGAAATCGGAAAAAGGAGGGGCGGGAATCCGGCGCGGCAGAGGCTGTTCAGCGCATCCGGCAAAAGTCCCCCTCCGGATATGAGCAGGGAGGGACCCCGTACAGGGTCCCTCCCGCAAATTTCATTCCGCCTGTCAGGAGAGGGCCGGCAGGGAAGCGGCGGCTACGGCCTGGCCGTGGCGCTTGGTCTTTTCATCCGGCACGCGGAGCTGGATCTTCAGCTCGGGGAATTCGGTGCGCAGCACTTCCTCCGCCTTGTCAATGATGATCTGGCCGCCGTCTCCGGAAGCCACACGGCCCAGGAAGAGCAGGTTGCGGATGTCATAGAACCTGGCGTAGTGGGCAATGGCATAGCCGAAGTGTACGCCGATGGTTTCATAAATCTTGCGGGCGCGTTCGTCGCCTTCCGCCATGGCGGCCTGAACCTTTTTGAGCTGTTCCGGGAAGGGCATGCCTTCAAACTGGAAGCCGGCGCGGGGAGCCAGACGGGCTACGGCCTGCTGGGAGAAGTAGAGGGCGCCTACGCCCATGTCCTTGGACCATTCGTCCACGCCGCCTTCTTCCGAGTAATCCACGGGAGCGAAGGCCAGTTCATTCAGCCAGGGCTTGATGTGGCCTTCCGGGTCCACGTAGCCGGCGGCTTCGGATGTGCCCATGGCTACGCCGAGCACGGCGTTGTCGTTCATGCCCATGGCTCCGGCGAGGGCGGTAACTTCACCGTCGTTCACCACTTCAAAGGGGATGTTGTTCCACTTTTCCTTCTGGAGGGTGCGGAACACCTTGCCGAGGGTCTTTTCAATGTCTTCCTGGCTGACGCCGCGGAACAGGGAGGAGGTGCGCACCTCGCTGTTGATGATGACGCCGGCGGAGGAACCGCCGATGGCGTCCACCCGCGGAAGGTGGGCTGCGGCGCGTTCCAGGGAGTCCTGGATGCCTTCAATGTGGTACTGGGGATCCTTCTGGAAATAGGGGTCCCAGACCACTTCTTCGGAATACACCACTTCTCCGTTCACCACGGCGGCGCATTTGCGGTCGGAACCGCCCAGGTCGAAGCCGATGCGGTAGCCGTCCAGGTTGCGGCCCAGGGTCATGGAGCCGGAATATTCCTCAGGCAGTTCTTCCACGGACACCTTCTTCACTTCAATGGGGGAGCCGTAAATCTTCTTGCCGATGAAATCCCAGTCGAATTCGCGGGCGCCCCCCTTGCAGTAGCGGGAGGCCAGCATATCCGCAATGGCGTCATCCCCGGCGACGAGGATGATATTGCCGCCCTTCTGCCACAGCAGGAATTTCACGATGCGTTCCACATAGGTCTCATTCAGGGCAACGTTTTCCCCGGTGTGGGGAAGGAGCTTGCCGGACCAGCGGAAGCAGGTCCCGTCATTGCGGGTCAGAGCGATGTCCACTTGATGAGAAGCGGGATCGGCGGCGGCTTTGGCCTCAAAGGCTTGATTCCAAAGAACGGCCGGCACGAAGCCGGGGTCCAGCACAGGCGTGATTTTGGGTTGAATATTCATGGCAATAATCCGTTGGAAACGTAGCATACCCGCTTTTCTTTGAAAAGTATTCATTCCCTTCCTTCATGATTTTTTTTTGCGGAGTACGGGGCGATAGCTCACTTTCTGCTGGAAAATCACCGTGTTTTCACTAAAGAAGCAGGTGTCCTTATTCCGGCGTGGCGCTCCGGAAGGGCGGCCTATTCCACGCATACCTGTTTCATGAATGAATTAACGGACCAGCTTATTACCCTGTTCTCCTCCGCCCTGATTGCCGTCATGTTCATCGCCGTGGCGGTGGACATCTTCCGCCAGGCCCATGCGCCGAACATCCAGCGCCCCCTGAAATGGCACATCCCCGTGGACCATCTGGACATGCTGGACATCGCCATGTGCGGCATCATCGTCCTGTACTTCAGCCTGGGCGCCCTGATGGCTGCGGCCACGCCTCCGGGAGCCTCCGCTCCGCCCACCACTACAAACATGGAGCTGGACGGCTACAAGATTTTCAACGGCACCTGCCTGAACCTCATCCTGGCCTTCGTCCTGCTGGTGCGCATGTTCCACACGGGCAGAATGGAGGCGCTGGGGCTGAAAAAACATTCCCTGAAAGCCCTTCTTTATGCCCCCGTGGCGGGCTACCTGCTGGTGCTGGTCATCCACTTCCTGCTGGACAGGGCGGGCCTGTTCCAGTGGATTGAACAGGTCACGCACGCTCCGGCGGAGCAGTCCATCGTCTCCGTGCTGCGGCATTCCAGCGATATTCCCCTGGTTGTGGTCATCTGCTTCAGCGCCGCCATCGCGGCCCCGCTGGTGGAGGAACTCATCTTCCGCGGCTACCTGTACCCAATCATGAAAAAGTACACGGGCGCCTGGTTTGCGCTGGTCACCACGTCCCTGCTCTTCGGCATCATCCACGTCAGCCTGGTGCCCTTCATTCCGCTGGCAATCTTCGGGGCCATGCTGGTGCTGCTGTACGAATACACGGGCTCCATCTGGACGCCCATCATCGCCCACTGCATTTTTAACACCGCCACCCTCATCAACATCCTGTATCCCGGCGTTCTCCTTCCCTATGGAACCTGATCCCACCATCCGGCAGACGGGGGAGGACGCGCTGGTGGCCCGGCTCCTGCCCCTGATGCCCTCCAACGCCTTCCTGGTCACGGGACCGGGGGACGATTGCGCCGTGGCCCGGAGCTCCGGAAACCGTCAATTGCTCCTGAAAACGGACTGCGTGGTGGAAGGCATGCACTTCCTGCCTGGAACGGATCCCGAACTGATCGGCAGGAAGGCGCTGGCTAGGGCCGTCTCAGACATAGCGGCCATGGGCGGCACACCGCTTCACGCGCTGGTGACCCTGTTCGTGCATGCGGACCGTCCCGTCTCCCAGGTGGAAGGAATTTACCGGGGAATGGGACGGCTGGCACGGCAATTCGGCATCAGCATTGCCGGAGGGGAAAGCTCCGGCCTGCCGGAAGACGGCCTCATCATCAGCGTGGCCCTCACCGGAGAGGTTGCGGAAGGGAAAGCCGTCCTGCGCAGCACGGCGCGCGCGGGAGACCTGCTCGCCGTCACGGGCGTGCTCGGCGGCAGCTTTCCCACGGGGCACCATCTTTCCTTCATTCCACGGGTCAGGGAGGGCGGCGTACTGGCCGCCTCCGGCTTGGCCACCGCCATGATGGACCTTTCCGACGGTCTGGGGACCGACCTTCCACGGCTGGCCGCGGCCTCCGGACTGGGATTCCGCATTCATGAAGAACTCCTTCCCGTGCGCCCGGGCTTCACCGCGGCGCAGGCCGCAGGAGACGGGGAGGATTACGAGCTGCTGGTCACGTTCCGTCCCGGCGACCGGGAGCGGGTTGCCCGGCTGGCCGCGGAGCATTTCCCGGAAACGCCCTTCACCGTTATCGGAGAAATGACGACGGAACCCTCCTCCGCCCTTCCGTCAGGCTACAGGCATTTCAACTAGCCGGATAAGGGAAAAACCGGACCGGAACCCGGCAAAAAACGCCTGCGGAACTATTCCGCCGCCTTCTCCTCTTCCCTCTCCCGCTGCATGTAGGGCAGCAGCTGTTCGTACGTGTCCTTCCCCATGTAGCGCTTGATGGAACGTTCTGGAGACTTGAAAATGTCCACCAGGATCAGGCAGTCCAGCACATCGCCGAAATGCTTGTCCACGCTGAAAGACAGGATTTTTCCGTTCAGCTTCAGGTACTGGCGCAGCAGCACGGGAATTCCCTTGCCGTCCTCCTCAATGTCCGCCACGAGCTGGGAGAGCCCCTGGGCGTCCGTCAGGCCAATGGGCAGGATGCAGGATTCCGACCTCTTCAGGTCTGCCTTGCGGGGCGGATTGTAGGCTTTCACCTCATGCACCAGCACGGAGTCCATTTCATGCGCCTTCAGGTAGGAGACGATGAGGGCGCGGGAAAGGTTGGTGTAATCACGGGAGATGCTCACCGTGCCGAACAGGTAGCGGTAATGGTGGTTGCGGGCCATGAACTGGCCGATGCCTTCCCAGATGAAGCCGAGGGCCAGCGGCCTTTTCTGGTATTCCGGCACGATGAAGGCGCGTCCCATTTCCAGGGAGCGGTCCAGCACCTTCAGGGCGGCGGGGGTAAAGGAGAAATATTCCCCGTTATACAGCCCTTTCACGCCGTAGCGGGCGATGATCTTGTCCGTCTCCCCCATGCGGTAGGCCCCTGCAATCTTCCGGTGGGTCCTGTCCCACAGGAACAGGTGCTTGTAATGGTTGTCGTACGTGTCCAGGTCGCACGCCTTGCCGGAGCCCTCCCCCACCTGGCGGAAGGTGTATTCCCTCAAGCGCCCTATTTCAATCAGGATATTGGGGATTTGCAGGGCGTCCGCCACGTACACGTCCCAGTCTCCGTTCTCCTGGCGGGCATGCAGGCATTCCGCGGGCAGCGCATCAATCTCCGCCTGCATGTCCTGCACGGAAACGGGCGGAATCAGTGCGGCCATCTTCGCCTTCCGGTCCTTCCTGTGCACATGGGGACGGCGGCTCTTTTCATAACTCTTGCCCAGCAGGTAGGTGCGCAAGCGCAGATGGGAAACCAGGGCTTCATCGGAATCATACTGCCCAAGCTGGCTGAACGGAATGGGCTTGCCCACCACGATGCGGTGCGTACGGCGCCCGTCACGCCCCACTTCACGGGGAAGGAAGGCCACGCGCGCCTTGCGGTTGATGAGGGAAACGCCCTGGAACAGCAGGCTGTTGCGCCCCGGAAAATGCACGGGAACCACCGTCGCCTTCGTCATGCGGATGATGGCGGCGATGTTCGCGTTCCAGGGATCGTCCGTCACCCTCTTGTGGGCCAGGGAAAAGCTGGAGGCTGTGCCGGCGGGGAAAATGCCCAGAACGCCGCCCTTCCGCAGCCAGGAGATCATCTTGCGCATGCCGGAGAGATTCTTGCGCTTGGCGTTCTCATCCTCGTACACGTCCACCTTGATCAGCCAGGGTTCCAACTCCTGGCACAGGGAAAGCTGTTCGTTCGCCAGAATGCGGACGTCCTCCCTCACGCGGGTGAGCAGCTCTCCGAACATGATGCCGTCCGACAGGCCGTGCGGATGGTTGGCGACCACGACCACCGGCCCCTTCTTGGGGATATTTTCCAGATCCCCCGGGCGCAGTTGCAGCTTCAGGTTCAAATGTCTGGAAGCAAGCTGGAAGAAATTCTCCGGAGAACCGGATTCCTTGTCGCGCACGATCTTGTCGTACGCCTTGTTCAAGCGTTCCAGGCCCAGCAACTTTTCGGCGGACGCGGCCACCAGGGCGGGAAGGCGCGTATTCTCGTCCAAAATGTCTCTGATGTCCACCATCTTCGGGTGTTTGAGTTGGGCCATGCCCCGCTGTATAACGGATTTACAGGAAAAAGTGAAACTCTTTTTGCACGGGCCGCCGGAACGCAGTCTTGATTTCCACGGGGCGCAAAGCTACAATCCAAGCGGCTTTAGCCCCCATTTCCAACATAGAAGACACTCATGCATCCAGCCATCGCCATTGACGGTCCCGCCGCATCCGGAAAATCCACCGTCGCCAAGCTCATCGCGGACCGCCTCGGCTACACGTTCATCAACACCGGGGCCATGTACCGGGCCGTCACCTGGTACATGCTGGAACAGGGCATCGACCCTGCGGACACGGCCGCCGTGCTGGAAGCGCTGTCCTCCGTTCCCCTCTCCTTCGGAAAGGACGGCAGCCGCTCCGTGGTCCTGTGCGGGGAACGCGTGCTGGGTGAAGAACTCACGCGCCCGCAGGTTAACGACCACGTCTCCACCATCGCGGCCATTCCGGAAGTGCGCTCCCTGCTGGTGGAACGGCAGCGGGAATACAACCGCCGGGAACCCGTGGTGATGGAAGGCAGGGACATAGGCACCGTGGTATTTCCGGACACGCCGTTCAAGTACTTCGTCACCGCCTCCGAGGAAGTGAGGGCCTCCCGCCGCGCCGCGGAAGGCCTGACGGACTCCATTGCGGAACGGGACCGCAAGGACTCCTCCCGCGCCACCGCCCCGCTGGCCCAGGCTCCGGACGCCCTGCTGGTGGATACGTCAGACATGACGATCGACCAGGTCGTCCGTTTCATTACCGACAACATTCAACAAAAACTCTCCGCCAGATGAACTCCTTCTACTGGGTTTTCTACACGCTCTTTAAAAGCATTTCCAAAGCCTTCTTTTCCTGGAAAGTCGTCAACCGGGAAAAGCTCATTGAAGACGGCCCCGTGCTCATCGTCAGCAACCACCAGAGCTTTCTGGACCCGCCCATGCTGGGCATCTCCTATGAGGACGGCATCTATTTCTTTGCCCGCAAGACCCTGTTCCAGGGCATCTTCAAATGGGCTCTTCCGCTCTGCCTGGCCATCCCGATCGACCAGGAAAACCCGGACGCCGCCAGCCTCAAGCACGTCATCCGCCTGCTGAAATCCGGCAAGCGCGTGCTCGTCTTCCCGGAAGGTTCCCGCACTCCGGACGGTGAAATCCACGACGGCATGGGGGGCATCGGCCTCATTCTGAGCAAGACGAAGGTTCCCGTGCAGCCCCTGCGCATCAGCGGAGCGTATGAAGCCTTCCCCATCGGCGCCCGCTTCCCCAAACTCCACCCCGTCACGGTCACGGTGGGGGACCCAATCCCCTTTACTCCGGCGGAACTTAACGCCAGGGGAAAAGAGGCGTACCAGCATTTGACGGACAGGATCATGGACGCCATCCGCGCCCTCCCTGCGGAATAATCCCTCCTTCCCCTGCCCCATGATCTCCAGGCTGAAATTAATGGACTTCCGCTGCTACGGAAGCTTCTCCTGGCAGATTCCGCAGCAGGGGGCCATCATCCTGGGAAACAACGCCCAGGGAAAAACCAGCCTGCTGGAAGCCGTCTGCTTCCTGCTGCGCCTGCAATCCCCCCGCACCGCCCGGCCCGGCCCGCTGGCCGCTCACGGAAAGCAGTCCTTCGGCATCCGCGGAGAGCTGCCGGGGCAGGCCCGGCGCATCCTGTGGACCCCGGACGCTCCGGACCTCCGCGTCAACGGAGAGCCGCGCAAGGACCAGCGCAGCTATCTGGCGGACAGCTACCCTGTGGTATGGATGGGGAATGACGATCTTTCCCTGGTGCAGGCCGGAGCGGACGCCCGCCGGAAATACATGGACTTTCTGGGCAGCCAGTGGCACCCCGGCTACAGGCTGGCCCTGTTCAGCTACCGGAGGGCGCTGAAAACGCGCAACTACCTGCTCAAGCACAGGCACAGGGACAAGCTGCAGCTGGACGCCTACACGCGCCAGCTGGCCCTGCACGGCACGGAACTGAAAAGCCTGCGCGCCAGCCTGCTGACGCTGCTGGCCCCCCACATCACCCTCGCCTACCGCAGCATCGGCGGACGGGAGGAACAGGTGGCCGTGGCCTACCGCGCCTCGGAGGAAGGGGACCTGTATGAACGGCTGTGCGCCGCCGTGGACCGGGACATCCGGTACGGGCAAACCCAGAACGGCCCCCACCGGGACGACCTGGACATCACGCTGAACGGCAGGAGCGCCGCACAGTTCGCCTCTGAAGGGCAGCAGCGCACCATCGCCATCTCCATGAAGCTGGCCCAATCCTCCCTGCTCACGGAAGAAACGGGGCATACGCCCATCCACCTGATTGACGACGTCTTCGGGGAGCTGGACCCCACGCGCCGGGTGGCCTTTCTGCAATCGCTCCCGGCGGACGCGCAAAGCCTCATCACCACCACCCATCTGGACTGGCTGCACGATACCCCGTGCCCCCTGCCATCCTTCCGGCTGGAGGATTCCACGCTTAAACCGCTCTAAACAAACCGCGGGGAATTACGATAAACAAGAATTCATCCCGGCGGCATTTCCGGCACGTTATTCCTTCACCCAAACGTTCAGAATCTCCACGATGTACATCTTGTGGAAATCCCGCGCGGCGTACCACTCCGGTACAATGGTTTTGTCCAGAAAGGCTTCCGGATTGAGAGCCTCCGCATACAGCTTGCGGCATTCCAGCACCAGGCGCGCTTCCGTAAAACTCACGTTGCCGTTCTCCGTCGCATACGGCGTCAGTCCGGAGGCGGCCACCTTGTCCGTATCCCGTCCGCTCGTGGTGCCGCAAACAGTCAGCGCCTTGTGGTACTCATGGCTGAAGAAGGAAAGCGTGAACTCCTCCCCGGCCTCAATGAAGCCGAAGGTATGGCGCTGGGGACGGATAACCACGAATGCCACGGGCTTCTTCCACATGAAGCCCAGGCCGCCCCAGCTGGCCGTCATCATATTGAAATGCTCCGGCGTTCCAGCCGTCACCAGCATCCAGTCGTGCCCGATCAACTGCATGGCGTTATCCCGAATCTCCTTTGGATCAATCTTTTTCATCGCGGTCTCTAACGTTCGTTCGCGTACCATCCTACACCTCTCCAGCCATATGTCAAAGCCGCGGAGCGGCTGGGATGACGCGGAAAAGGCGTGCCCCGCCCTGCCGGAAACACCCTTCCTTTGGAGTTGCATTTCCGAATTGGCGGCCCTAGCATTTCCGGGATGAACTATACCGCGCTGGAAGACAAGCTGGGTTACCGTTTCAAAAACCCGGACCTGCTCGTGCAGGCCCTCACCCACCCCAGCACGGACAGCAAGCCGGAAACGCGCCGGACATATGAACGGCTGGAATTCCTGGGCGACGCCATTTTACAGCTTGCCGTCACACAGTACCTTTACCGCCACATGCCCCAGTCTCCGGAAGGGGAGCTGACCCAACTGCGCGCCCGCACCGTCAGCCGCGCCAATCTGGGCAAATACGGCTTCATCCTGGGGCTGGACAAATACATTGCCCTGGGAAAAGGGGAGGAACGGGCCGGAGGACGGGGAAAAAACTCCATCATCGCCAACACGTTTGAATCCGTCTTCGGGGCCATGTCGCTGGACTCCGACTATGAAACGGCCAAGGCCGTGGCCCTGCGCGTTCTTCATGAAGCGCTGGACTCCGCGGCCAGCCACCCCAAGGAAATCAACCCCAAGGGGGAACTCCAGGCCATTCTTCAGGACATCCTGCCCGAAACTCCTTCCTATGAAACGGAAGAAAAAGGGCAGAGGGACGCCGAAAACCGTTTTCACTCCCGCGTTTTCTGGCATGGACACGCCATCGGTTCCGGCCATGGAGCCAGCAAGCGGAAGGCGGAAGTGGCCGCCGCCGCGGACGCCCTGGCCGCCAAAGCATGGCTCCGCATTACCGTGTAACCTTCAATGAGACGGGTGGCTATTTTGTCACCCTTAAGCCTTGGACAGCCCTGTGGCTGGTTTGATAGACAGAAGCCGTCTCCGTGAGGAAGAACCTTCCCCGGAAGACCTTCTCACAGACACACACCAACCATAGAAAACAAATGAAAACCTATACTCTCCCCGTCATCGGCATCATGACTCTCGGAGCCGCCGCCTTTGCCGCCGCCACGCCTTCCACGGCATCCACCGGAGACGTTCTGCTGGCCCGCGACAGCTTTTCCACCTGCAAATGGCTCGGCGAACGTTTCAAGTGGTTCAATGCGGAACGGGATCACAAGAATCCCTACATCCAGGAATTCAACGTTTCCCTGCGCATGCAGTACGGACTGGACTGGATTGACCCGAACGGCGAAGGGCGCGTGATGGGTGAAAAGGAAGGCAACGGCCGCCGCTTCAACGACGAATGGCGCCGCTTCCGCGCCGGCTTCAACATGAAGTTCCTGAAAAACTTCAAGCTCAACAACGTCTGGAACATCGGCGGCATGGACGGTCTGGAAAGCTACAACGCGAAAACCAACACCTGGGACACCTCCGACCTGACCTACTCCCTGTATGAACTGAATCTGGAATACAAGGGGGGCCCCGTCACCTACGCCATCGGCAAAATGAAGCCGCGCATCACCGGGGAATACCGCACATCCTCCTCCGCCATCCTGACCATTGAACGCTCCATGCTGGTCAACCAACTCCGCTCGGAAACCAACTACGGGTTCCAGGTGAACAATTCCGACAAGAATGACAAGCTCGGCTGGGCCGCGGGCATCTGGATGAACGGCAACGGAGGAACCGGAACCGGCACGTTCAACAACCGCATTGAACCCGCCTTCAACTCCCGGGACAACTGCTTCGTCACCGGCACGCTCAGCTATGATACGTCCAACGACGTTTTCCTGAAAAAAAGCCGCCTGTGGCTGGATTACGCCCATAACTTCACCAACTGGGGCGACGACGCACAAAACAAGGCGTATGAAAAGCTCACCGGCTACGGCTTCAAATCCAAATACCAGGGCACCGGCGCCAAGGACGTGGTGGCGCTGACCTGGGAAGGCTCCCAGGGCGATTTCTCCCTGATGACGGAAGTGATGGCCGGCTTCAACGTCATTGGCATGAAGGCAGGGGCTGAAAACGTCTTCGGCGTGACCATCATGCCGTCCTACAAATTCACCCCCAACTGGGAAGGCGTGGTCCGCTACCAGATGGCAGCGGGCAGCAACGCCGTGAAATGGGAAAAGCGCTATACGCAGAACTCCACCTATTCCGGCACTTCCGACTGCATGCAGGCCCTGTACCTGGGCGTCAACTACTACATTTTCGAATGCAACCCGAACATGGCCAAGATCATGGCGGGCGTTGAATACGCCCATTCCAACGGCACGGACGCCAGCAAGCAGAAAGGCTTCACCGGCTGGAGCTACAACATTGCCTTCCGCACCAATTTCTAAACTGCCGGACGGCATCATTCCGTCAATGTATGGCCGCCTCCATTCAGGGGCGGCCATTTTTTATGGAGGAAAAACCCACGTGGCAGTTCCCCCAGAAGACGGCGGCCGTCATTTCCGTAATGCCTTCCATATTCAAATACCTGGTCCTTAACAAATCAGAAGAAGCATGCCCCATTTCCATCTGCAATACATGCAGATTCTTGAAATGCCTGGCAAAATAACTGGCGAACGTATGCCTTAAAATATCCGCAGTCCATTTCTTCTCCTTCCCGTCCCACCCGGCCAGACGCCTCAACGCCCTCCACTTTGCCGGCCAGTTATGCGGGCACACGCTTCCTGTCCCGAATCCCATGGCTGCAGCTCGTTCCAGCAGGTTTCTCAAAACCGGCCGGATCGTCACGATGCGAGCTCCTCCCGTTTTGCTGTGCCTCGCCTTCAAGGAAACCATGCCCTCCCGTAAATTAATCTGCGCCCAATCCAGGCGCCTCACCTCCTCCGGACGAATACCGGCATACAGCATAAGCCCAATCGCGGCCAGGCACGCCCCGTTGGCATACTCCGCCGCCGCCGTCAGCAACCGGTGCATTTCTTCCAGGGACAGCACGGGAATGGGGTTCTCCTGCAGCCTTGGAAGGTCTACATACGCCACCGGGTTTTCCCGGCACCAGCCGCGTTTCACAGCTGTTCCGAAAACACCGCTAAGCACCAACCGGGCCTTATGCCTCTGCCTGAGGGTTCCAAATGATTTTTCCAGCCAGGCACGGCATTCCTGGGGCGTGATGAAGCGTACAGGCCTCCGGGCCATTTCCGGACAGCACCTTAGCAGACGCCGGCTGATATAACGGAAATCATCCCTGGTTCTTTTCCTCCGGTCATGCCGGGCCTCCATGGCCTCATCCACGGCTCTCCTGAACGCCACGGTTTTTCTTCTGGCAATTAAAGCCTCCTCTCCCAGACGGATGCATTCCCTCGCTCTCTTCCGGCGACCGCCGCGCCCCCTGCTGGCCTGTAGCAATTCATGCGCCAGCTGGGCGGCTTCTACCACATCCAGCCCTGTTTTTCTTAAAATGGCCAGAGCCGCATGGTCCATTTCTGATATTTCCTCTTTCATTCCATCTATTTTGCCGCGGGTTCAGAATCCGCAGTCAAGTAAAAATAGTACTTTATTAATCAAAAGGTTCAGTGATTCCATCCTATTACCCTTCACCGCACCGCCATCCCAGTAATTCTTTTCCAAACCGTTTAATGACAAAGAGGACGCAGGAATTTCTATACGGATTCTGAATTCGCTATCCGTCAACACAGGCCTTCCCTTTTGGGCATCCGCGGTTGCATGACGCCGCATGAAACCTCCCATAAGGAGAAGGCCTGTCAAACCAATTAATTGAAATCCAATAATGAAAAACCTCCTCATCCTGCTCTCATCCTCCGCCCTGCTTTGCAGCTGCGGCGGCCTCACAAACCACCCCACGGGACTGGTATATGCCAACGTATCAGACCCCATCGCCGCTACTAATTCCTCCGGATCCCGCACCGGGGTAGCTACGGCTACTTCATACCTCGGCCTGGTTGCCGTGGGCGATTCCTCCATCTCCGCCGCCAAGGCCCAGGGAGGCATCAGCACGGTCTCCAGCGTGGACGTCAAGCGTGAAAACATCCTTGGCGTAGTCAGCAAGTACACCACCACCGTCAAAGGCAACTAATCCTCTTGCGGTGTCTTCATACAGCCGTGCGTCAAAAGGCGCACGGCACTCTTCCTATCTGCTTTTCCTTTTTACTTCCTGCAATCCTTTATTTTTCCGGTTATGAAAATTCACCTGCCTTACACTCTCCGCAGAATACTGCTCTCCCTGCTCCTTCCGGTCGCTGGCACATCCGTGTCCATGGGAACCGACCTTTTCCAAAACTATGAAGAAACGCTGTCTTTCAACGATGGAAGACATCGCTTTGTATATGATTTCAATTACTCATACGATCCTCCTACATTATTTTTATCTTTTCAGAATAACAAAGCCATAGAATTTCTCAATAACAACATCAATGGAAGTGGTGGAGCCATTTCTATAGCTACTTCCTGGTCCGATGGTTCCAAAGGACAAGCGGAATTCCTGAATAACGAAGGCCCCATCAGATTTATCAACAACACTGCAACAAGCACTGGGGGAGCAATAGAGGGCGGATCTCTGAAGCTGACGTTTAAAAACAATCTCGGAGATATCCTCTTTGAATCCAATCACGCTGGTCATTCCGGAGGCGCTATTTACGGAAGAACAGGAAATGATTTTACATTTAAAGACAATAACAACGTCATTTTCCTGAATAACTCGGCCGATATATACGGAGGAGCCATCTATACCACTGGAACCATCAATTTCGACGGAAACAACCAGGTTCATTTTACCGGCAACAGTTCCCAATTCGCGGGAGCTATCTACGCCTCTTCCCTAAACATTGCCAACACCAAAGGGGAAGTGAAATTTAATGGTAACCACAGTAAAGGTAGTGACGATATCGGAGGGGGGGCCCTCTATATTCGTCGTGAAAGTGGCTCCAAGGCATTCCATTTCGATCTTGCCGGCAATGCATCTGTCCTATTTGAAAATAATACAGCAGCAGGTAGCGGCGGCGCTATTTATCTTACTGGAAATGGCGCAATTGTCGACAATCCTGTATTCCAGAAAAACACACAATTGTCTTTCATCGTAAACTCCTCGGGAAACGATGGTGGAGCTATCGCAGAAGCAGGCAACGATGGAAGCACACTTATCTTCAAGGAAAACGGAACTGTCCTTTTTGAGAACAACACAGCAAAAGGATTGGGGGGAGCCATATCTGCCAGTTTCCTCTCTATCACGGGAAATAAAACGGTCTCTTTCACGGGAAACAGCTCCGGAACTGCAGGCGGAGCTATCTCCGGCAACGGCGGAACCATTTCCATTGTAAACAATGAAACCGTTGAATTCCGAGGAAATTATGTGAAACAATATGATGGAGAAGGAATTCTTACCGGCGGCGTACTCAATAGTATTGGACGCCCAAAAAATGGGAGCCTTTCAATTGAACTTTCCACCCGGCCAGATGGCGGAACAATCACCTTCTACGACCCCGTCAGGGAGACATCAGAGGTTGATTCCTATCTGAACCGCTATGAAGATAGTGACGGCAATACTGTAACAGGAAGCGGAGCTATTGTGTTTTCCGGCCTTCATGCAGAGGAGGAGCTGAAGAATATTTTCGAAAATCTGGGATTGGATTCTATCGGGGAAAATTTTCAGAATTGCCTGAAAGAATCCCTGACATCTTCCATGAAAATCGGCGGCAACCTCACTCTCCATGGAGGATCCCTGAGCATCAGTGCCGGCGCCATTCTGAATATTTTGAATGGGGATTTCAGCGGAGGCAATTATATTGCCAAAACCGATTCTCTCACAGAGCTTTTCAATAACGGCACCCTGAATATTGACCGTGATGCCACGTTTGAATCCGGAGCCGACTTGCGAATTACCCAGGCAACCATGACGGCGGGAAGGAACTTTACGTCATCCGGATATGCTTGCCTTTCCCAGGAAGGAACGTTGGATATTGTCGGAAACACTGTCCTGAAAGACGGAGGAAGGATCGAATTTCAGAGCGGCTCCTCCCTCACGGCAGGAGGCAAGTTTACTGTTCGGGAAGGTTCAGCCGTTGAGTTTACAGGATCCGATAATAAATTAACTGCTCAGGAAATCGTATTTGAACAAGGCTCCTATCTGGATCACTACCGTGGAACGGGGTCAACCCTGGAGGCGCAATCCGTCACCATGACAGGAGCGGATCTGCGGCTCCGTCCCCAGAATGATGGTTACGCATTAACCGTTGATGCGAATTTAAGTCTGACGGACAGCACCATCTGGCTCTCCCCGGAAAACCTTGATGACGCCTCTTTCAATTATGGCGCCAACGGAATCGACGTCACAGGAACACTTTCCGTTTCCGGTTCCACCATCATTAACCTGAACAGCGAATATGAAAACTGGGAGGGCAGCCTGACACTTTTCCGGCTCAGCGGAGAAACTGCAGGAAGCAACTTTACCGGCAATATCTCCGACTGGACGCTCCAGAGCTGGACGGAAACTTATGATGCCGGCACGCAAACCTGGATAAATACCTTCAACCCGTTGGAAAATGCGGAACTGACAACCACGATCCTGTCTGGCGGGAAATGGGGCGTCATCCTTAAACTGGAAGAAGGGTCAACGCCCACGCCCGGTGAAGACGATATTTATGTACGTACCGGAGAAGAAAAATCCATTACTGATCTGAGCAAACGCGTCCACCTGCTGGGCGGTACGCTGGACGCAACCGGCATTCCCCAGAACACGCCGCTCACTAACCAGACCATTATAGAAGGAACAGACGGCCTGCTGGTCATGAATGAAGACCAGAGCCTGATCCTGACGGGCAATCTGACGGGCAAGAAAGGGATTGGCTACGACATTGACGGAACCGGCGGCAACAGCGCCGGCGGCGTCGCCATCGGCAGCAGTAACGGCTCCCTGAACAGCAGCGCCGTTGACCTGAGCGGGGAAAGGTACAACATCGCCGCCCTGAATGTCCGCAGCGGCCTGGCCGACATCAAAGAAACAGCCTCTCTGGGTCACGAAAACACAGTCATTACCGTCGGTTCCTCCCGCAACAGCGGAGAAACCAATGCCTCCCTCATCAATAACGGCACCATTCAGGGCAGTTCCCTTACCGTGAACTCCGACGGCTCCGTGACCAACAACAAGACATTGAATGTTGCGAACATCAACCTGAACAGCCAGTCAGCTCTGGCCAACACGGGGGATTTGACGGCTGAACAAATCACCGTGGCGAAAGACGCGCTGTTGAACAACAGCGGATCTCTGGAAGGCAACGTTACCCTCCAGGGCAGGATGAGCAACAGCGGCCAGACTACCGGCATGGTTCTGGTGCAGAATGGCGGCATCCTTTCCGGCGGCGGCTCCTTTGAGTCCGTCACCGTCCGGCAGGGGGGGCGTTTGAAGATTCAGGGGGCGGCCAGCTTCAATGGCCTGACATTTGAGGAAGGCTCCGGAATGGCATTTTCCGTCAACGGAACAACCCCCTTCAGCGCCGGGATGAATGCGGCAGACACCTATTCCCACGCAACCGTGGGAACCCTGTCTATCGCTGGAACGCCGTCCATTGAGGTACACGTCGGCTCCGGACTGATTGCCGCAGGTTCCGAGTCCTTCACGCTGAACCTGCTCCAAGCGGCTGAAATCACCGGAAACGCCGCCCTGGAACAACAACTCCATCTCACCGGAGAAACCGGCCTGCTGGAAGACGGCGGAGTCCTGGACTGGAATCCGGAAACCGGGCTTCTCACTTTCTCCGGCAAGCTGAACGTTGCCGCCGCCACCGGCCTGGCGGGCCGCGATGCCGCATTGCTGGCAGATACCCTCTGGAGCAGCGCCTCCTCCGTCGCTTCCTTTGCCCGTACGGCAAACGAACAGGGGAAAATGGCCGGAAACAGATCCTCCCGCCTGTGGGGAGCCGGCCTGGGGTACTTCACTTCCATGTCCTCCATGGACTCCCTGAGCGGATTTTCCTATCAAGGCGGTGGCTATGCCGTCGGCACGGATGTAGCTCTCGGAAAGGACGCCGTGGCAGGAGCCGCATTCGGCCAGATGTTCGGGACCCACAAGAGTTCCGACTCCCTGCTCTCCGACAAACAGAGGTCCTTCATGTTCGCCCTGTACGGCAATCTCCGCAAGGAACTTGCCCGGGGGCATGAGTTGAACCTCTCCGGCTATTTCTCCTACGGCAGCGTTGATCATACCGCCAGAACGCATGTGGGCGGCTCCCAGCAGACGCCCGGACGGGCCCGCTGGGATGACAATGTTTACGCCTTCGGCCTGCTGGCCGACTGGGACATCAAGGCCGGAGACGCCTTCACCGTGTCTCCCTTCACCGGAATCACCTACATGTACGGAACCCAGGGCCCCATTGAAGAAACCTTTGACGGCGGCAGCCGCTCCTTCGGGAATGGAGGCCTGCAGTCATGGAGCATCCCCGTGGGCATCACCCTCAAGTCCGTCTGTGGGCTGGGCAATGGCCAGGCCCTCCTGCCTGAACTGAGCGTGGCGTATGTAGGAGACATCGCACGCAGGAACCCGTACACCCGCACCTGGACAGCCGGGCAATCCGTAACCGGCCGTGGCCACGCTCCCGGCAGGAACGCCCTGATGACCCGCGCCGGCCTGGGCTGGCAAATCAGCAGAAACTGGCAGGCGGGAGCCTATTATACGCTTGAAGTCCGCAGCGGACAAACCAACCAAAGCGTCAACCTTAACGTCTCCTACAGCTTCTAACTCCAAACTGCAAAAAACAAACCCAGATGCGCGCCGGGCACACACCCCACCCCCGGCGCGCATCCCCACCGACCATCGCCTATTAACTTTTAACTATTAACTATTAACACACCATGATGAAAAAAACCATCTCCGCCATCTGCGCCGTACTCCTGCCCCTAACCGCCGTCTCCTGCCAGAAAAGCAATGTAGATCAAGCATTGGACGCACAAACCAATTTGGTCGGGACCATGCAAAAAATCAATGACCGAGACAGCGCAGATAAATACGCTAATGAAGTTGCTGAACTCACGGATCAATTCATCAAACTGCTTGATACAGTAGATCAAAATAAAGATGAAGAAAAAAAACTGAAGGATCATCCTAAATACATGGAAAACCGCGAAAAATTGGAAGATCTGGGCAATAAACTTCACGTTGGAAAATACTATGAATCAGAAAAACTGCGCAACGCTTTAAGACGCAGATAACCACCACACCAATTATTAATTTTACCTATTAATTATCCATCCTCTTTCGTCTTTAATCTTTAGTATCTGCTCTTTGGGTTTTAGACCATTAACTATTAATTCGCCATGATGAAAAAAAACATCTCCGCCATCTGCGCCGTACTCCTGACCCTGACCGCCGTCTCCTGCCAGAAAACAAACACGGAACAATACCTGGACATGCAGGAAGAAATGATTGGACTCATGGAAAGCATCAAGGATCAATCCAGCGCGGAAAAAAACGCCGAAAGGCTCGCCGAACTCCGTAAAAAATCCGAAGAATTGCAGGAAACCATGAAAGAAGAAGAAAAGAAGGAACTTTGGAACAAAAAAGAATACGGCAAAATCCTGTTCCGGAAGGAGCCCCTGCGGCAAGCCTTGTTCCAGAAGGACTATTACGGTTCTTACAAGCTGAGGAAGGCCCTGGCGGACAATCCCCATATCCTCCCCTGATTTTTCACCTCGGCCTTAACCCTGATCTATGAAAACGGACTGCATCCACACCTTCCCGGCGGCATTGCTGACGCTGGCGACGATCTCCTGCTCCCCCATCGTGGGGGAATACACCTACCGCGGGACAGTCACCGGAACGAGCGGCGGACAGGCGCGCGCATTAATCCTGAAGGAATACAGGGATGGTACCATTTCAGGCAAATTGAGCATTCCGTCGTCCTCTGCCACTGACCCATTCTCCTGCGGGAGCATTGGCGGCAGAGTGGACGACCGGAGGATTACTTTCTACCTCACCACCCTGGGAGATTCCTACCTCGGCGCGAAAATGGCCGTCATGAACAGCTCCACCGGCACCACCGTCAGGTACAAAGGGAGCATTTACAAAAACCGCCGCTGCCTCAGCGGCAAATGGCATGCAGCCAACGACTACCGCTCCTACCTCCGGGGCGGCGCCTTCTCCTTCAATCTGACCCATATCAACGGCACGCCTGTTAAACGCAGAACGATCAGTGCCGATCCCACCCTCCCCGGCAAAGATCTGGAGATTAAAGGAGGCCCTGCGGGCGAGGATATATGATAGACATTCTAACCATAGTACTCCACGGAGTCAAACCGTGATGTTTCTACCTGACGGCAAGGTATTTTAACACTCCATTCCCTTTCATTTCCTGATCTATGCACCCGATGGATTCTCCTCTCCCGCCCTTACCAGCCAACGCGGCGGAGCCGCAAGCAGATTGGCCGCCATTGCCGCCGGAACCGCCACTGCCGGAGATTCCACTCCCACCACCCACAGACGCGCCTGTACCGCCCTTGCCGGAGATTCCACTCCCACCACCCACAGACGCACCTGTACCGCCCTTGCCGGAGATTCCTCCCCCGCCGCCCGCAGACGCGCCTGTACCGCCGTTGCCGGAGATTCCTCCCCCACCGCCCTCAGACGCGCCTGTACCGCCCTTGCCGGAGATTCCTCCCCCACCGCCCGCAGACGCACCTGTACCGCCCTTGCCGGAGATTCCTCCCCCGCCGCCCGCAGACGCGCCTGTACCGCCCTTGCCGGAGATTCCTCCCCCACCGTCTGCGGACACGCCTGTACCGCCCTTGCCGGAGATTCCGCTTCCATCGCCCACAGACGCGCCTGTACCACCGTTGCCGGGAATGCCGCCACTGCCGCCCACGCCTCCAAACACCTCAAGCTCCGGACAAAAGAAACAACTAAATTGGCTCCTTCCTGCAGTAGCCGCCATCCTGGCAGCCGGCGGAGGCTTAAGCTACTATTTGCACACAGAAAAAAAGGCCTCGGAGGAACAAACAGTTCATCTGAAAAAGGACGCTGCGGATTTGTCTGAAAAAATAACTCTGCTGCGGAAAAAACAGAATGATGCCCGGAAGAACAATCAAAGCAAGCTCCTGAAGGAAGAAGAAAATGCGCGTCTTCTGGCAATATTGAGGAAAAAGGAAAAGGAGGTGGAACAAACCCGCCAAAAATACAACTCTGCCCTTACTGAACTATCCGATGCCAACAAGCGCACGGAAACTCTGGAAAAAGAATTGGTTAAAATTACCAAGGACAAGATCAGGCCGGATACCCGGGAACGCGTAAACGCAAACACCGTCACCCCCCCCATGATCAATCCCCCTTGCCCGGAAACTGACGCTCTCTTGCGGCAGACCAGCATAGCCTATCTAAAGGCACGCAAGCATGGAACTGCCGCCGTGCTTTCCGAGCATTTTGCTCCCTATTGCAATTATCAGTACGCCAACAACCGAGAAGTTCCCAATGAAATGGTCATGAATAACATCCGGGAATTCTGGAAGAAATGGCCGCGGCGCAGTTACCGCCTTCTCAAAGTGGCTTACCAGAACAATCACGTGGAAATTATTTATATTTACAAGTACGCCGATCAGAAAGGCCGCAGCATCCAGGGATACGCCAAGGAGATGTGGGAGACCAACTCTATCGGGCAAATCATCCATTGGAGGGAAGAACTCAATTCAAACATGCCTCCAGACGAATCGGCAGGATATCGTCTCGCTCCGTTAAATATTAAATAATTAAATGCCTTCTTCCCATGAAAATCCTTATTATCCCCTTAGTTCTGGCGCTTTCCCTGGGTCTTCCTGGATGGTTGTTCAACTCATGCCGGCATAATCAGGAACTATGCCAACAGGCCCAACAGGAAATCGCCGCCCAGGAAAAAGAAAAATCCGCCCTGGAAGAAGCACTCAAAAAACACCATCCCGCCCTCCAGGACTCTGGCGCTCACGCTATTCCTATTTTGGAGGAACAAGAGAAATATCTTAAACAGCAGATAATCAAACAGGATAAAAACCTGGAAGCCCTGCAACGCTTCCTGCAGGAAAGTGAACAGCAACTCCATTCACTGGAAACAAGGGAACAGGAGCTGCGAGTCCTATTAACGAAAAAGAAAAAAGAGACGGACAACATCATCCATGCCCCAAAATCCATCGCCGGAGCTACCATTACTATTGAATACAAACTAGAAGGCGAAGGTAAAGTTTTTGAAGAAACGTTTAAACCAGGGGAGTTCTGGATTGATGAAGGCAGCTATATACCTCAAGGAAATACTGCTCTGATTTCTTTCGAGTACTCCGAACAATTTAATGCCCAAAAAGCCAGGACTTGGATCATTACCAGCGCCAGTTCTTTTAAAAAGTGGGTGAATGATGACAGGAAACAACTGGCCGTCATTACGTTCACTGGAAGAAAGGGCAATACATACACGGGCGCGCTCAAGGGGTATATGGTGACTAACATAGGACAGGAGATCGGAATCAAGCTTGCCGGCATTGCCATTACTCTGCCCCAATAAACAATGTTGATGCAGAACCGACATGAAAACAGTTCTCTTTCCTTCTTCCCTGTTGTCAGGAATGATTTTTCCACCCTTGGGGGAAAAAGCCTGGAAAAAACGGAAGCCTGCCGAAACCAACTGTCACACACCGCCGTCCTTCCGCCCCATATAAACCCACGCAAGCTTTTGCGACCAACAGATACACGCTATTCACGCCGTTATGAACGAATCAGATAAGACATACTATTATGCCTCTCCCGGCGGACAGGCCACAGGCCCCGTCAGCGAACAGGAACTGCGCAAGATGCTGGAACAAGGCACCATCAAGGAATCCGCCAACATCCTCCGGAAAGGGGACGCCCAATGGCGGCGTTTGAGTGACGTCTTCCCACCTCAAGCGGCGGCTCAGCCAGCTCCGCCTGGCGCAGGAAACATGAGCCCATCAGATAAAACATACTATTATGCCCCTCCCGACGGACAGGCTACAGGCCCCGTCAGCGAACAGGAACTGCGCAAGCTGCTGGCGCAAGGTGTCATCCATGAATCCGTCAATGTCATCCGGAAAGGGGAAACCCAATGGCGCCAAATCAAGCACATGCTGAAGGATCACGAGCAGCCCGGGAGAGACGAAGCGTTTGTTCCTCCCCCAGTCCCTGCCTGCTTCCCTCCCTTGCCAACGGAGCGGCATGAAGAGAACCGTGTTTCTGCCGTTGACGGGGCTGCCCGGATGATGGATATAGCCGAGAAAACTCTCAATGACCTCAATACGTTTATAGATAATCGTCTGTACAGTTTGTTCGGGTTCAGAAAATTGGTGCCTCACTTTAAAAAGTGGGTCAATTTCACCATTCATCTGACAAGCGTGATGACGATCTTGACATCCATCCTGTTTGCTTTTGCCGTGGCGTCCATTGCTTCCGAGCCCCAACCCATGTACATGACCCCTTATTCCACGTTCAATCCCAGAGCCATGGAAACCGCACAAAAGGCGGTGGAGTCGGACAGTGGAATGTCTGGAGGAACCTTCATGGCGGCGTTGGGCGGAGGCTTTCTTTTAGGAGTCATCCTGCAATACATTTCCGGGTTGTTTTCAAAAGCCAATGTCAACTATTTCTATAGCAGGAAGCCAGTGTTATCCTCCATGCTGCTGCCCAGGCTCAATGTCATCATATTGTGTATTTTATTGCTTGGCACGCTCATTTCCCTCTTCTTTGCGAAAGGGATCTTTATTTTCCTGGCGATTCTGGCTCTGGCTTCCCAGTTGTACATGATCTGGCTGCATTTGAATTGCGACCGGCTTTTCATGAAAGTGACGGATAAAGAAGCCTCCGGGCCTTCGGACCTTATTGGATATATGATGTATCAGCTCCGCTTCTCCCTGGTAGCGGCGCAAACGCTGATTCCCGTATGGTTGCTGGGATTGTGCGGCTTCTGTTGTTTTGTCCTCTTTTCCGGGGACAGGGGAGGTTTCCTTGTGCGGCTGCTGATGTCGGGGGAATTATCCGTATGGGGAGTGATTGGATGGATATCTCTGCTGGCAGCACCCGTAGCCCTTCATTTGTGCTATATCTTCGCGGCTCTTTTGCCGGAACTGCTTTTATCTATCCTGAAAGGCGGGAAAAAGTCCTAACGCTATTGCTTTCCGTACCCCATGTCCGGACAGAACATATTTCCTGACAGCCTTCGCCCTGGTTCTTACAGGATCTATACCTGTCTGCACAGGAATATTCGGCATCAATTACCTGACCGGAAAAGCTGTGCTTGCAAGGGTAAGATTCATGGCTTCCTGATGCCGCATTCAACCCCATCTGCATCGCCATCCCGCTGCCCCATAGAGACGCCAATCACTTTTTCAACTAACAGATACATACATCGACACTGTTATGAACGAATCAGATAAGACATACTATTATGCCTCAGCCGGCGGACAGGCTACAGGCCCCGTCAGCAAACAGGAACTGCGCAAGCTGCTGGAACAACACATCATCCATGAATCCGCCAACGTCATCCGGAAAGGGGATGCCCAATGGCGCCGTTTGAGTGACATCCTCCCACCTCAAGCGGCAGATCAGCCAGCTCCGTCTGTTGCTGAAAACATGAACGAATCAGGCAGGGCATATTATTATGCCTCAGCCGACGGACAGGCTACAGGCCCCGTCAGCAAACAGGAACTGCGCAAGCTGCTGAAGCAACACATCATCCATGAATCCGCCAACGTCATCCGGAAAGGGGATGCCCAATGGCGCCGTTTGAGTGACATCCTCCCGCCGCAAGGCTCTCCCTATTCATTAGCGCCTTTCAAGCAGAAGCAAAAATTCCATGCTCTCGCCAAAGGAGAAGTCGGAAAGGGATTTCTGCCTATCTTATTGGATACGTATGCCATTGCCTTCAAAAATTTTTTATCTGTTTTCCTGGCCGTTATCCTGTGGGCTTTAACCATCTGGATTCCATACATCCATATAGGAACCACGATAGCCATAGCTAACCTTCCGGTGGATTTGGCCAAGGGGAAAATCATTTCTCCAACATGTATTTTTGCCAGACGCTACAGGCAATTCTTTGGAGAATTTTTTATCATGGCTTCTCTAATGATTTTCGGAATAGTCACTGGTTCGTGTCTCTTTATTATCCCCGGCGTCGTCCTGGCATACTCATGGATGTTGGCGCCGATTCTTTTGATTGATAAGGGAGTCAATCCCACAGAGGCACTGACATTAAGCAACAAATACACTTATGGGAACAAGTTTTCCTTTTTCCTGGCCTCAATAGCTCTCCTGATATCGTTTGCGGTTCTCCTCGGTCTCATGTCTCTGATCAGTCCTGACCTGGGTATGATCATTAGCATTTTGTTGGCCCCGGTAATGGGAATCTCTCTCATTGCAGCCATGTACAAAAGGCTGGTTCTCTTACAAGCGAAGGAGGCCTGATTCCCACCAACTATCCCTTCCAGCAAAAGAGCGCTTTCCGGACGTTTGCCGAAGAATCCGAATTCCAATATTTCAACAAATGAGGCATGCTTTCTCGCTAACAATGAAAATGACGACTCGTGTGTTGCTGGTCATTTTTTCCGGTAATATTTCAAAGGGAGCCCTGGAAAAACAGATACCCGGACTAGTTCCCGACAAGCAGGAACTAACGGCATTGCTCAAAAAATCCAGTAATCCAAATAACGAACAACAAGCCAATAGAATCAGGGTGGAACTCTGGTTCTATTGGGAAAAAAGGCTTCACCGGGTCTATCAACGCTTGCTGCAATATTACGCGTTCCGTCCGGAACTGGCGGAACCGTTAAAGACTTCCCAGCAAGCGTGGCTTACCGCCAGAGACGCCACCATGCATGCCTGCGGGTTCTGTCTTAAAGCAGGGAAGGAAAACAAGAAGGAAGACGGATGGTTCAAAGCCAATATGAATATCATGATCATTGAAATGACTGAAACACGCTGCCGCATTCTGGAAGATCTGCTCTCCATCATCCAGAGCTGCGATCTTTAATTTGGATTTCATCCTCCTTGAATAGTTGCAGCCAACTCTCCTTTTACATAGTGACTACTGAATAAAACCATTTCATGAAAAAATCGGAAAATTTATCGGAGTTCTTCCACAATATCGTCCAGATCATTCAGAAATCCTTGACGGGAGGGGACTCCATAACGCAGGCGGAGGAAATTATCGCCTTCATCATGGTCACCTCCCTGATAGCCTTTATCTTATACATTGTAGCCTTTTACAGGAAGACACTGAAGCCGAATGTTGAAAATATCGCCCCCCTGGTCATCGTCCCTCTGATAGGGATAGGCTTGATAGTGGCCATTTATGGCTATGTGACGGAAGGTTTTTTCGCAAGTATGGTTCTTTTATGGCTTTTCAACAGCATTGCCCTCGGGGTTGGAAAAGCCATGGGATTCTTCCCGGAAGAGGACACTTTCGGTAGTATCGTTCAAGAAACCAGTGCAGAATGGAAAGCGGAAGATAAATATGCGGATGCGCTCGAAGGTAAAAGTATTGCGTTCAACGATGGCACCAGAGCAACCATCCGGGGAACAGACCTGGAATCTTCCATGGAAAAATGGGGATTCCGTATTGGAGGGCTTGGAGTCGGTCTGGCCATAGGAGCCGCCATCATTGGTCCATTTGTCTGGATGGTATGCGTTTGGCAGGCATTGAAGGCCGGATGTATCGCCTTTAACCAAAAACCTGAATAATCCCTCCATTTTATGTTGAGCACTTCTACAACACCGAACCCCTTTCCCGCTGAAAACAGCGGTCACTCCCGCAATACTCAGACCTGTCCCCATGGAGAAAGCTATGCCGGAGCATTAAAGGACGGCCGCCGACACGGGAAAGGAACCTATTCGTTCAATGACGGTTCCTGGGTGCAGGGGACATGGGAAAACGACAACCTCTCCGGAAATGCCACCTTTTACCATGCGCAGCACCAGCGAACGGACCAGGGGACTTTTTGCGGAACATTCAGAAAGGGCCGCGGAACGATGACATGGAGCGACGGCAATATCTACGAAGGTACGTGGGATGATACGGAAGAAGGGTTGCAGGGCAAAGGAGTCATGTGCTCCCCGGAGGGGCAAAAAGAGGCGGGGGAATGGATCAACGGTTTATGGAAGAGAAGCTTTTCTTATAAAAATTCATTTTACGACATCATTTATCCCATCCAAAAACATCCTGTCTCTTCCCTGATTTCTTTTTTCATTATCATCGTTTTGTTTATCCTTGGAATAACTATTGACACAAAGGATAGCATTTCTGATCCCTACATTATCTTTCTGCTTACGGGCGATCTATTCCCGTCCGTAAAAAATGCCGCTGCCGTCAATATGGCCTACATCATATCAGGGGCGGCCCTTCTCATCCCTGCCATGTGCGGCCCTGTTTTTAAACAGATTTCCGGAATCCACCATAATCCGCTAACAGCCATATTACTGTCGGCCATGTCCGTTGGTGGAGCCATGGGATTCCTTCATACCCCTTACAGGGGAGAAGCCTTTTATGCCATTATATCCATATTCAGCCTCTATCTTCTCATTTTTATGGCGAAGTTTTATTATAAATCCGTACGGTTTGAACTTGCGCTCATTGCAGGCATCCTGCTCTCATGGCTGTCCATTTTACTTTTCAGAAATTCCTATTACCTTTTTGAATATATGCGATGGCCTTACGCGCTCCCGCTATTATCGGCGCTCGCCTGTTTTGCATGGGGTCGCCTCAAATACGAACAGAACGGATTTTTTCCTGGTCACAAATCATTTACCTTGGCCATATCAGGCATTTCAATAAATTATATTATTCTACAGCCCTGTTTGAACATGAACCAAATCCTATCTTATTTGAACTATATTTTGCCTTCCGTCAATTTATGAATAAACGAATGAATATCCTGCCCCTCTTTTCTTTTTTCCTCATTACCGCCGTATGCTGGGGCCAGTCAGTTGCCGGAGATGTTCAGATTCCGGCATCCATCAACGGGGCAACGATCAACTTGGATGGGGAATTATACTATCCCTCCAATATTACTATCGAACGGTATGAGCCTCAGAAAAATACAGCCCGGATGATTATACGCTACCATAAGCGGCTCATGCCCAGAATCCATCTTTCAGACTCGCTTACCGGAGCAACAACAATAGAAGAAGTCTATGGAGAAAAAGTAAAGCCGGCTTTGGTTACCTTCACCGGGCGAAAAGGGAATGTTTATTCCGGAACAGTCTCGGGATCTTTGTTTTCCCACTATAATTACAGGGGCGAAGAGGAACAACAAAATCTGGCCATGCTGAAAGACGAAAAAATTGAGTTTATTTTTCCTGACGATAACCGCCCTGTAACGGGCAGTATAAAAGGGCCGGAAACCCTGAAAAAAGGCACCATCCTTCAGATCCAGACGGATAAGAGAACCCTCAGTTACGAAATCGGGAAAAACTGCGAATTATTATACTACTTCCTAAAATATCCGGATGAAAAAGAAGCCGGAATTGTTTTGGACTTGGACGAAGAGCCTGGGAAACCGGATGTTTCCCTTTGCCTTTCCGCTTCAGATACATTTGAAGAAGTTATGACTATGTTTGACCCCGAGCCATACATGGTATTTACAAAGAAATTATCCGATAAAATTTATGAAGGAGCTTTTTTCGGATATTTATACGGATACACGACAAGTCCGGAAACAAATGACGCCCAGGAATCTAATTATACCGTCACTTTCAGAGAAAAGCTGCTCAGTATTACAATCACTTTGCCGTTATTTTTCCAATAACATTCCCTCTTTAGAAAGATATAAGATCTATTAATGATGTTGCCCAAATTCGTATGAATAAACTATCCATTGCATTTTTATCTGCTTCCATGGGTCTTGTATGCACCTGTTCCGCGTTTTCACAGGAAGAAGTGAAGGCGCCCAAATCTCTGGATGGAGCTTCCATTAGGATCAAGACAGCGGAAGAAAAGGAAATGTTCTGCAATGCGAAGGATTTATGCATCGTCCTGTATACGCCGCAGGGCAATACGGCCCAACTCATTTTCACCCATGCCACAGGGATCCGGCCTCAGAAAATTCGTCACGAAAAACTTTCCGGAGATGAATCCTACGATGCGAAAGAAAACAAGGGGACTCCGTCCCTCCTCACTTTTACCGCCGTCAAAGGATCCGTCTACCATGCCGCCGTTGAAGGCTATTGGACCAGCGACCATTCCCATGAAGTTGTCCCCGTACAGAGCATGGAGATCATTTTCCCTACGAACGTATCCATTCATGGGGATGAGGAGTGTATCGAACTCCTCCCTGAGACGGAAGAATTTGAAGAGCCTCAATGTACCTGAAATTATTTCCAACTTAGAATAATTTGAGGACCCCAACATAGTTCCCTTCCATCAGAGCTACTCCAACCCATTACACTCCTATGCTTCCCCCATTTTTCAGCAAGCCGTTATCCGCCCTGCTCCTTTTCCTGTTTCTGTTCATTCCCCAGTCTTTCGCCCGGGATGACAGGAATAACGAGAATTATATGGATAAATTCATATCTTTACTGAGCGGAGAAATTGAAACCTCTTCCAGCAATAAAAAAGTTTCGAAATCATCAAAAAAACAACACAAGAATTCTCCTCCCTCGGCCTCGAAGCAGAAACAGAACAGACAAAAACAGGAACGTCTGTTCAAAAAATCGGCACAGGAGGCGGAGAAACTAATCAACAAATACCAGATAGACCTCAATCAGAAAGTGCCCATTGAAGGCAGGGACACGTTTCCCGCCATTGCCGTGGCAAAATCCGGCAATGTCCTGATGATGGAAGTGCTTATCAAGCATGGGATAAACCTTGACCTGAAAGACGGGAAAATCAACGTCAACTACGAAACCCACCCGAGCCATTCCGCCATACTGAATGCTGCGGCGAAATCCGGCCATACCCCAATGGTGGAGCTGCTTTTGAAACACATACCGGATACTGACAATCAAAGAGTAGGATCTACAAACATCGCCGCGCGGAAGGGGGATTTGAATATGCTCCGCTTTCTGAAAGAACAGGGCGTTCCCTTTCATTCCGGCTGTCTGGCAGCTGTCAGCCATCAATGCAATATATCAGCAGGCTGCCGTTCAAAACAGGAAACCGATTGCAGCCACCTGACTGTCATGCGTTATTTACTGGAGAACGGGTTTGATATTAAAAGGGACAGGGGCGAAGCGCTGGCCTGGGCCTGTTCAAGAGGAAATGAAACCATGGTTCGCTTCCTGCTGGAACATGGCGCGGAATGCCACATTCACAGTGCAGCTATTTGCTCTGCTAGCGGCTCAGCTATCGTCAAGGCGGACGAAGGAGGAAACGTCAATGTCATCAAGATGCTCCTTGCGAAAGGAGCCAATATCCATGACATCAGGCAAGATGGCAAAGCAAATGCCCTTCATCAAGCTACCCAGTACGGTCAAGCCGCCATTGTTCCCTTTCTAGTCCAGCAAGGAATTGAGGTTAATACACCCAACGGCTACGGTGAAAGTCCTGTTTGCCCAAGGAGCTGACGCCTCCGTCAGGGACCACAAGGGGAAAACAGCAGCAGACCATGCCCTGGAATCGTCAAATCATACCAAGAGTACTCTGGACGGGTACTATTTTGACAAGAAAGGCGCCGGGGAAGTCTATCGTCTACTGAGCAAATCACGCTAACTGTACCAAGACGCCTTTGATTCACATGACATTATCCTTTCAGCAATCCGTCTCTCCGTTCTTTTCCCAGCCAGACATTTCAACGGCCAATTCCCTGCACCGGGTTTTCCGATTTCAATGTAATCAGCTTGGGCTGGGCTGTGTATTCGCGGCCTTTTTTCACTAGGCCGCCGGCGCTCACGAGGCCCTGGAGCTTTTCATAAATCCGCAGCCGCAGGATTTCCTCACCGCCCAGGGACATGTGCTTTTGCTTCATCACGATAACGGTACGCTGGAAGATGTCATTGAATTCCAGCATGCCCGCCTCATGAAGAATGATAATAAGCTCATCAGTCACCAAATCCGGTGTCTTGCGCGAGGAACGTGATCTCCTATCCTCCAGCATGATGATAGAATACTATCATGACACACTTCCAGGCGTCAAGTTGATAAGACCTGCGTCATTTTCCGGCAGTATGGGGCAGGAAGGATATAAAAGGCGGGTGTCCGGAAACCGGATGAGGAAATTTCCCGGAGCGGGAGATGTGTTGTTGATTCGCCCATCCACGGGATTTACTCACCCGGAGGAAGGAAAGAAGCTCTGCAAGAAACGGGGGAAAGGCATGCGTATTATCTGTAATCCGGGCCGTTCGGAACAACAGGCCCTAAATTTCATTTTTGCAGGTATGAATCCGGTCATTTTCAGTCCATGCGCAGCCGCGGCGGTTCTTCTGGCTCCTTTTTCCCTGTGGGGCGGGGAAGCCACGTTCATGAGTTACAACGTAAAGAACGGTACCGGCATGGACGGCAAGCGGGATTATGACCGTACGGCGCGGGTGATTGCGGAGGCAAAACCGGATGTCGCGGCCCTTCAGGAACTGGACAGCAAGACAAAAAGGAGCGGCGGCAGGGACACTTTGCAGGAATTGGCCGTAAGGACAAAGTTGACGGGGACGTACGCCAAGGCCATTGATTATTCGGGCGGTTCCTATGGAGTCGGCCTTTTATCCAGGGAGAAGCCTTTGAGCGTGAAGCGAATTCCTTTGCCCGGCCGGGAGGAGGCGCGCGTGCTGCTGATGGCCGAGTTCAAGGATTACTGTTTTTGCGTCACGCATTTGTCCCTGACGCGGGAGGATAGCAACGCTTCCATCGACATGATTGCCGCTCTGGCCGCGGAGTGCAGGAAGCCCTTTTTCATTGCGGGAGATTTTAATTTGACGCCAGGCTCGGAACCGATAGCCCGGATGAAGAAGCATTTCATTCCGCTGAGCGATTTTTCCCAAAAAACGTTCCCTGCCGATCAACCGGCGGAATGCATTGATTACATCTGGATGTACAGGGGGAGAAAGGCGGAGGCGTTCAAGGTGGCGGAACGCAGGGTGATTGAAGAGCCTGCCGCTTCCGACCACCGCCCGGTCAAGGTGACGGTCCGTTATTAATGCCCTTGGCTCATTAATTGACGGCCCGCGGCGCATTTACGCCGCCCACCAGCAGCACGATTTCCCCCTTGGGGGCACGTTCCGCAAATTCCGCCGCCAGCCGGGAAGCCGGGCCGCGGTGGTAGGTTTCAAAGGTTTTGGTCAGTTCCCTGGCTACGCAGACGGGAACGTCCGGGTCCAGCGCCGCCAGCGCCTGCACGGTTTTGACGATGCGGTGGGGTGATTCATAAAAGATACTGGTATGGGAAGCTTCCACCGCCGCCTGGAGCATGGAGCCCTTCCTGCCGGATTTGACGGGCAGAAAGCCGCCGAAGAAGAAGGCATCCGTAGGCAGTCCGGACCCCACCAGGGCCGTCACCACGGCAGACGGTCCGGGAAGCACGGTGAAGCTTACTTCCTTTTCCTTGAGCGTCTGAATGAGGCGGTAGCCCGGATCGCTCACGCCCGGCATGCCCGCATCACTGATCACGGCAAAGCTTTCCCCGCCGGCGGCACGGGCGGCAATTTCCCCGGCGCGGGATTGCTCGTTGTGGTCGTGCATGCTCATCAGGGGCTTGCGGATTTCATAGTGGGAGAGCAGAAGCCCGGAATGGCGGGTGTCTTCACACGCAATGACGTCCACCTTGCGCAGCACGTCCAGCGCCCGCAGGGTGACGTCCGCCCGGTTGCCGATCGGCACCGGAACGAAGTAAACGCTGTATTCCACTTCCGCCATAAGCACAAATTTTCCGGAGCCGGACAGGTCTAGCCGTTGGTGAGGGTTTCCGCAATGGAGGTGGCTACCAGCCGCGCCGCATAGGAGAGGGCGTTGGTCCGGGCCGTCTGGATGTTGCCCAGGTCAAAGAATTGGCCCACTTCCTCCGCAGAGCTGGCATACAGGACTTTCTGCGTCCTGGCGTCCACCACCCGGTACTTGACGGCCAGGCGCAGGCCCAGCTCCGTACTCTTGTAGGTGTCTTCCCGGCTGGAACGCAACTGGTCGAAGGTGATGGAGTACACTTCTCCTTCCACCCGGATATCCGCATCCGCACCGGTGCTGAGCCGGTAGGTGCCGTCCCGCTGCAGTTCATCCGCCAGCGCGCCGGTCACCAGCGTGGCGGCGCGGGGTTCCAGGGAGTTGTTGGCAAAGAGGCACACCTTGACGGTCTGCGCAAATTCCAGCTTGGGCGGCTTGGTGCCGCCGAGCTGGTAGCCGCAGGAACCGGCCAGCAGGCACAGAACGGGCAGAAGAAGTTTGAAGACGTTCCGGATACGGTTCATGCGGACGTAGAGTTCCTGTTATCTGCTGGTGACGCCCAGTTTTTTCAGGCGTGCCTTCGCCTTGGCGGCGGCGGCGGGATTGACGCTGCCCTTGGAGGCCACTTCCTGGTAGCAGAAGATGGCCGCATCGGTGTCTTTCATCTTGGTAAGGTAGTATTCCGCCACTTCCAGCTGCTGGGCCACCAGCTCACGCTTCATGGCGGCCAAGTCGGAGCGGGCGGCCCCGGCGCGGGCGCTGTTGGGATAGCGCTGGAGGTAGTCTTCATACGCTTCCTGGGCGCGGGCCACATTGACGTGGTTGCGGTCGCCGTCCGCGGCGGCCTGGCGGTACAGGGTGGCTATCTGGAGCTGGGCCGTCGGGGCCAGCGGAGAGTGCGGATGGTTGTCCACCAGGTTCTGATACGCCTCAATGGCCTCCTTCATCTGGCCGCGGGCGGCCAGGTAGCTGCCCAGCACGTTCATTGCCTGCGGGGCGGTAGGGGCGTACGGGGCGTTGTCACGCACGTGGTTCAGCCATTCCGTAACGTTCTTGGGGTCCATCCGGACGTCAAACATCCACAGTACGCGGTTGGTCAACGCGCCGCTCGCCGCGCCGAAGGCCATTTCCTTCTGCCGTTCCATGGCCTGCTTGTACAGCGGACTGTCCGGGTGGCGGTCAATGAGCTTCTGGTACTGGTCAAAGGCATCCGCAGGTTCCTTGCGGGCTTCATAGAGTTCCGCCATTCTGAACCGGGCCTGCGGCGCTTCCTTGGAAAGGGGGTGCTTTTCCACCACGCGCTTGTATTTCTTGATGGCGCCGGACAGGTCGTTTTTCGCTTCCTTCGCCCTGGCTTCCTGCATCAGGGCAATCGCCTGCTGGTCCACCATGCGGACGGTTCCAGGGGGCGGGGGCGCTTCCGAAGAGCACTGGCACAGCACCAGCGTTCCGGAGACGGCGGCCATCATGACAAGCAGCTTTTTCACATTCATGACTTTACAGCAGAAAAAGAGGGCACGTCAACCCGGTGAACGCAGATTGACGCGCAAAAAAGAGTTAGTGTCCCTTGCCGTATACGGCTTCAGCATCAAAAACGACGCCGCCGTCCGCTTCACGCAGCGTGACGGGTTCCCCCTGGGGCTGGGCCTTCAGCTCGTCGCCGAAGGGCACGGAACGGTAGAAGCAGGAGTGGTGCCCGGTGTGGCAGGCTCCGGCGCCGCACTGGTCCACCAGCACGATCAGGGCATCCTGGTCACAGTCAATCAGGATTTGCTTCACTTTCTGCACGTGGCCGCTGGTCGCGCCCTTGTGCCAGATTTCCTGGCGGCTACGGGAGTAGTAAACGGCTTCCCCCAGCTCCATGGTCATGCGCAGGGATTCCGCGTTCATGTAGGCCAGCATCAGCGGTTCATGGGTAACGTGGTCCATGGCGAGGGCCGGAATCAGGCCGTTCTGGTCAAATTTGGGGGCGAATTCCACGCCTTTTTCCACATTCACCTTGCCGCGGTCGGCAAAGACAATCCGGGATGAGATGTCGTTTTGTTCCATAACCGGCCCCCTTAGTACATGAAATATCCGACATATACCAATCTTTTCTGTTGCCCTGACGCAACGAAATGTTTTCATAGGGAGCGTATGGCATTCACGGCATCCCAAGCGTTCGACCTGCTCCGCACCGCCTTCTCCCGCAACCGGCTTCCCCATGCCCTGCTCATTGTGGGAGACGAGCACCAGGGAGCCTCCCGCCTGATCCTTCAATTGCTGGAGCTGATGAACGGCATCCGGGCGGACCACCTGGACGGCGTGCGGGACGAGTATTGCCGCCTGGTGCGCCCCAAGTCCAAGTCGCGCCGCATCCTGCGGGATGACATCCGCGCGGTGGAACCTTTCCTCCAGCAGCGCGCGGCGGAGGGAAAATGGAAGATAGCCGTGTTCATGGATGCGGAGCGCATGAATGACGAGGCCGCCAACGCCTTCCTGAAAACCCTAGAGGAGCCGCCCAGCCAGTGCCTGCTCATTCTGTCCACCTCCCAGCCGGACCAGCTTCTCCAGACCATTATTTCCCGATGCGTGCGTGTCAACCTGCTGCAATCCGCGGAGTTCAGGCTCACCCCCATCCAGGAGGCCCTGCTGCCCCACTGGCTGGAGACCTGCCGCAATCTGGACAATGACCTGGCCGCGCTGGCCTTCCGCAGCAAGTTCGTGGACGTCATGACGGAGGCCAAGGCCGCCATCACCAAAAACCTGAACCAGGCCCTGAAGGATGAAGCGAAGGAAGCCGCCCAGGGCACGGATACTTCCGACTGGGAGTCCCGCAACAAGGACGCGAACACCGCCCAGATAGAGACGGAGTACCTGGAACAGCGCAACCAGGCCCTGGAATTGCTCATCAGCTGGTTCGGCCAGGCGGCCCTGATCGCCTCCGGCGCTCCGGAGGTCACGCCGATTCATCCGGAGGTGCGCACGCTGGCCGCGCAGATGCCCGTGAACGAATTGCTGAAGCGCATGGAAGCCCTTAACAGGCTCCGCGACGATTTGAATTTCAACATTCATGAAGCCCTGGCGCTGGACGTCCACCTGCTGGCCGCCGTCGGGTCTTCCTGAATGAAGACTCCCTCACCTCCCCTACCCCACTATGACCTACTACTCCCGTCTGCTGTTGTCAGCCGCCGTCTTCCTCGGCTGTTCGCCCGCCGTCCGCGCCGTCACCCCGGAAGAAGGGAGGCGCATCTACCTGGAAGCGAAGGAAGGAAATGCGGAAGCCCAGTACCGTCTGGGCCTCTGCTTCCTGAAAGGAGACGGCGTCAAGCGCAGTCCCTCCCAGGCCAAATTCTGGTTTTCCAAGGCGGCCAGGCAGGGGCACCGCACGGCGGAACGCTCCCTGCGCCTGATTCCCAAAAAGGCTCCGCTGCCCGTGGACCCCTCCGCCGACCGCGCCACCCGGGAGAAGAAGGGGCTGGAATTGTATGAATACCTGTACAAGCTGAAGGATTACAGGCCCGCGCGGGAGAGCACAACCACCTCCGTCACCATCAACGGCAAGAGGAAGTATGACAAGCTGCCGGAACAGGGAACGAAGCCGGAGCTGTCCAAAGTCAGCGCTTTCATCCGCGCCGGGGCGGACGTGAATTACCAGGGGGAGGGCATCAGGGGGGATAATTCCTGCGCGCTGGCCCTGGCGCTGGACATGCAGTTTTTTGAATTGGCGGACCTCCTGATTGCCAACGGGGCGGACGTCAATCTGGAAATAGGCCGGTCCGACGAGTATAAAAACGCCTCTTCCTCCCTTCTTTCCAGGCATTATTTCAATCCCAGGGCCCCGCAGGCAGCCTATCTGCTGGAGCACGGGGCGGACCCGGATTACGTGTGCAACGACGGCAAAACCCTGCTGATTTCCGCCGCCAGGTACGGGAATGAGGAGAGTGTCAGGTTCCTGCTGGAAAACGGTGCGGACCCCAATAAACCCAACGGCAAGCCGCGGCTAGGCCATTACAAGCCGGCCAATTCGGAAACAGCCCTGTGGGTGCTCGCGGACGTTTCCGGCCTTCAGGAAAATTCCATAAACGCCGCCGCCAAATTGTTGATTGAGCACAAGGCGGACGTGAATTTCCGCGCCAGGGGCGGGGCCACTCCCCTGGACCGCGCCATCGCCACCGGAAAGAGCAGCCTGGCGCGCATCCTGAAAGAAGCGGGGGCCAAAACCTCCAGGGAATTAGACGGCAATTAAGGCGCGGGAGCTCAGCCTTTTTTCCCTCCCTGCCGGAGTCGGGAGAGGATGACTTCCTCATAGGCGCGGAATTTCTGCTCATACGTCAGCCGCGCCGCCGCCGGGCTGGTGGAGGGCATCTGGATGATGGCAGGGGTTTCCCGGAGGAATAGTTCCGGAAAATACCGCTTGAGGTATTTATGGGAGGCGGTGCCGTTGCAGCAGACGGTGCCGATGCCGGGGAAACATTCCAGCAGGGCGGCAATGTCATTGGGCTGTTCCTGGGAGATGTGCTGGTCCAGGCTGCCGGGCCTGACGCCGGAGGCCACCACGTCCCACAGCCCCACCCCGCCCAGGTTGAGCAGGGACAGGCGTTCCCCATACGGCAAGGAGGGATCAAAATCCAGCAGGGTTCCCATGATTTTCCAGAAGGCGTTGCGCGGATGGGCGTAATACTGGGCCTGCCGCAGGGATTCATCCCCCGGCAGGGAGCCGAGCACCAGCACGGAGCATTCCGGCGTGACGGAGGGAGGGAAGGAGCATTTCTTCACGGCGGGAGGAGGTCACGGGTTCTGCATGCCTGAGTATCTGCGCACCTCCTTGATGCCCACCTCCTGCCGGAGCAGGGAGGAGAGCCACGGATGGCTTCCTACCGCCGGAGCCAGGTTGAACCGCTCCGGCCTGGTGATGCGCGTGAAGATGACGCGCCTGATTTGGGATTTGGGCACTGTCTTGGCTCCGTAGCCGTCCGGCATGTTGGAGGACCAGAAGGTGACCGTGTCCCCGCCGTCCTTCACCAGAACGGTCAGGTGGCCGGATTCCCGGCGGCCGATGTGGTCCGTCCAGAATATTTTCATGAAGTCTCCGGGACGGGCCTTCCGCCAGTCTTCAAAGTTGACGCCGGCTCCCAGCCTGTGCACCAGCACGGCCAGGCCGGGACCGTTGGCGTTCGCCCAGCCCCACGGCCCTTCGCCGTCATGCTGGCCCAGGCGGGGAATGAGGGCCAGCCACGCTCGCTCGGAAATAACGGGCTGCGGCTGGGCGGCGTCCCATAGTTGCAGGGATTTTAAAAGGAGCAGGTAGCAGGCGGAGGAGCAGAAGGAAGGGGTGGCCTCCCGGAGAAGGAAGACGGGACGGCGCGTGCGGGGGTCCCAGCGGCAGGTTTTCTGCGCCAGGGCTTCCATGGCTTCCCTGTTGGTTTTGTAGCCTCCGCCCTTCCGGAATTGGGAAAGTCCGGCGCGCAGGGACTGGTACCATGCGGCCTCACCCGGAGTCATGGCCGCACCCCGGCCTGCGGGGGCGCGTTCCGCCGCCGTCACGGCTGCCGGCCACAGCAGCCCAAGGCAGCAAATCAATATCAGAGCATTCCTCATCCTTGCCCCACAGGGTATACGGGCGGCGGAAAATATCAAGGGCGGATTGCGCGCGCAGCGCTGTACGGAAAGGGAAGAAGACCATAGCCTTTTCCCCGGAATTCCTGTTGTTTTGTCTGGACTTATCGCAGAACGTCCCTTACTGTGCGTCAGGTCACGCGCCGGGTATGCGGAGCGGAGAGGCAACGCACCTTGGGCGGACCTTGTTTCCGGTATTTATTTTTAACCACCACGGACCACATAGAGGCATCATACCATGGCAAAACGCGAAGACATCCGCAAAATCCTCATCATCGGCTCAGGCCCCATCATCATCGGCCAGGCCTGCGAGTTCGACTACTCCGGCACCCAGGCCTGCAAGGCCCTGCGCGCTGAAGGCTACGACGTCGTTCTGGTGAACTCCAACCCCGCCACCATCATGACGGACCCCGGCATGGCGGACCACACCTACATTGAGCCCCTGACCGTGGACCGCATCACGGCCGTGATTGAAAAGGAACGCCCGGATGCCCTGCTGCCCAACCTCGGCGGCCAGACGGCCCTGAACCTGGCCTCCAAGCTGAATGAGGAAGGCATCCTGAAGCAGTACAACGTGGAAGTCATCGGCGTGGACCTGGAAGCCATCGCCCGCGGTGAAGACCGTATCATTTTCAAGGAAACCATGGACAAGATCGGCGTGCCGGTGGCCAAGTCCGAACCCGTCTATACCGTGGAGGAAGCGGAGAAGGTGGCCGCCGAGCTGGGCTACCCCGTCGTGCTCCGCCCCGCCTACACCATGGGCGGCACGGGCGGCGGCATCGTGTACAACGTGGAGGAACTGCGCCAGATCGTCCCCCGCGGCCTGGCCGCCTCCCTGATCAACCAGGTGCTGGTGGAGGAATGCGTGCTGGGCTGGGAAGAACTGGAACTGGAAGTCGTGCGCGACGCCAAGGGCCAGAAGATCACCGTCTGCTTTATTGAAAACGTGGACCCCATGGGCGTGCACACCGGGGACAGCTTCTGCGTGGCCCCCATGCTGACCGTTCCCCAGGACGTGCAGGACAGGCTTCAGGATTACTCCTACCGCATTCTGGACGCCATTGGCGTCACGGGCGGCACGAACGTGCAGTTTGCCCACAACCGTGAGGACAACCGCATCATCGTCATTGAAATCAACCCCCGCACGTCCCGGTCCTCCGCCCTGGCCTCCAAGGCCACCGGCTTCCCCATCGCCTCCGTCTCCACCAAGCTGGCCTCCGGCATCACGATGGACGAGCTGCCCTACTGGCGCAAGGGCTCCCTGGAAAAGTACGAGCCTTACGGCGACTACGTAGTCGTCAAGTTCGCCCGCTGGGCCTTTGAAAAGTTCCCCAAGGCAGCCGACAAGCTGGGTACCCAGATGAAGGCCGTGGGGGAAGTGATGAGCATCGGCCAGAACTTCAAGGAAGCCTTCCAGAAGGCCGTGCGTTCCCTGGAAATCGGCCGCGCCGGGCTGGGCCGCGTGAAGAAGCTGGAAGCCCTCACCACGCCGGAACTGCGTGAAAAGATCACGTACGGCAACAGCGAACGCTTCTTCCAGATTTACGAACTCCTGCGCCGCGGCGTGACCGTGGAGGAAATCGTGAAGCTGACCCGCATCACCCCGTTCTTCATTGAACAGATGAAGGAACTGGCGGACTTTGACTTCTCCCTGGATGGCCAGGGCTGGGATTCCCTGCCCGTGGAAACCCTGCGCCAGGCGAAGAAGATGGGCTTCTCCGACAAGTATCTGGCCCAGATTTTCAACGTGCCTGAAAAGGCCGTCCGCACCCGCCGCCAGGAAAACGGCATCACCGCCACCTACCGCATCGTGCCCGTCAGCGGCGTGGAACACGCGGAATATTACTATTCCACCTACAGCGGCGCAGAGGATGAAGTGCCCGTGAACGACAAGAAGAAGATCATGATCCTGGGCGGCGGTCCCAACCGCATCGGCCAGGGCATCGAGTTCGACTACACCTGCGTGCACGCCGCTTTCACCCTGCGGGACAACGGGTATGAATCCATCATGGTGAACTGCAACCCGGAAACGGTCTCCACGGACTTTGACACGGCCAACAAGCTGTACTTTGAACCCGTGACCGTGGAAGACGTGCTGGCTATTTACGAGAAGGAAAAGCCGGAAGGCGTCATCGTCCAGTTCGGCGGCCAGACCCCGCTCAACATCGCCCAGGCCCTCAAGGACGCCGGGGTGAAGATCATGGGCACCCAGCCGGAAGGCATCCGCCTGGCGGAAGACCGCGAATACTTCCGCGAACGCATGATCGCCCTGAACATCCGCCAGCCGGAAAGCGGCACCGCCCGCTCCCTGGAAGAAGCCGTGGAACTGGGCCGCCAGATCGGCTACCCGGTGATGGTGCGCCCCTCCTTCGTTCTGGGCGGCCGTGGCATGGAAGTCATTTACGATGAAGAAAACCTGAAGCGCTACGGCGTGGAGGCCATCCAGGTCAGCCCGGAATACCCCATGCTGATCGACCGCTTCCTGGACAACGCCATTGAAGCGGAAGTGGACGCGCTGGCCGACGGCACGGACACCTTCGTGGCCACCGTGATGGAACATATTGAGCTGGCGGGCATCCATTCCGGAGACTCCGCCTGCGCCATTCCTCCCGTGACCATCGCCCCCAAGCACGTCCGCACCATTGAGGAACACGCCGCCAAGATCGCCAAGGACTTCCAGGTGAAGGGCATTCTGAACGTGCAGTTCGCCATCTGCGACGACGAGGTGTACATCATTGAAGCCAATCCCCGCGCCTCCCGCACGGTGCCCATCGTCTCCAAGGTCACGGGCATCTCCATGGCGCGCCACGCCACGGAAATCATGCTGGGCAAGAAGCTCAAGGACCTGGGCCTGAAGCCGCGCGCCTGCCGCTTCATCGGCGTGAAGGAAGCCGTCTTCCCGTTCAACATGTTCCCGGAAGTGGACCCCGTCCTGGGGCCGGAAATGCGCGCCACGGGGGAAGTCATGGGCATTGCGGACAACTTCGGCATGGCCTACTACAAGGCCCAGGAAGCCGCAGGCTGCATCCTGCCCACCTCCGGCAAGGTGCTCGTCACCGTCTCCGACCGCGACAAGAAGTTCATTGAACCCATCGCCCGGGACCTCATCTCCCTGGGCTTCAAGATCGTCTCCACCGGAGGCACCGCGGAATACCTGCGCGGCCAGGGCGTGGAAACGGAAGTGGTCAACAAGCTGCATGAAGGCCGCCCGAACCTGGGCGACATGATCACCAACAAGCAGATTGACCTGATCATTAATACTCCGGTGGACCGCACCAGCATGATTGACGACTCCTTCATCCGCATGCAGTCCATCCAGAAGAAGATTCCGTACATGACCACCATCGCCGCCGCCAGGGCCACGGTGGAGGGCATCCGCTCCGCCCAGCATGTGAAGGTATCCCCCCGCTCCCTCCAGGAATATCATTCCTGAACGCGGACGGCTCCAGCCATTTAAAAGGAATGCCCCGCATGCGTCTCCTGCATGCGGGGCATTTAATTATCCGTCCGGGCCGGAGGAGGGATGTGAAATTCAACCAGCGCCTGTTTCCGGCCCCTTTTCAGCCACACCGCCTCCGGAGAATCACGCTTCCGCTATTTCCGCACAGATCAGCGTGGCGTTATCCTGGTTGGGCGCGCCGTCACGGTTGATGCCTTCCAGCACGGACCGCACCAATTCCTCCGCGGACAGCATGGACAAGTACCGCATCCCCGCCGGGCCCAGGGAGTCCAGATAAGGCCCCACTCCGTCGCTGGCGACCAGAAGGCGGTCCCCGGGAACCAGAGGGAAGCACTCTTCCCGCAGATCCACCAAAGGCACTTCCCTCCCCATCAGGGCGGAGGTCAGGGAATGGCGGGAAGGATGGCTCAAGGCCTCCTCCCGGCTGATGGAACCTTCATCCGCCATGCGTTCCAGCTCCGCGGAATACTGGTGCAGGTCATTAAGCAGAAACATTTTTTCCTCCCGGATGAGCAGCAGAAGGGAATCTCCCACGCTGACCCAGCGCAGACCTTCCGGCCCTATCCAGGCCGCTACCAGCGTCGTGCCCATCTCGTCATCCTTCCCCCTCTTCTTCCGGACCGTACGCACCTGTTCATTGGCGGCGGTCACTGCGTCTTTCATCCTCTTGCCGGGAGACCGGTTTTCCCGCTCAAACGCCTGAAAAAAACCTTCTATAGCCGCGCGGCTGGCCAGCTCCCCTCCGGTATAGCCCCCCATGCCGTCCGCCAGGACCAGCACCAGGGCGTCATCCCCGGCCAGGATGGAAAAGGAATCCTGCTGATTGCTGCGGGCGCCCAGAATCTGGTCCCCATGCAATCCGGAAACCATAAAAGGTTCTTGGGAAAAAGGCTGCTGCGTCATGGCGGTGAGCCATCGTAGCACGGCAGGCCCACCGGGATAAAGCAAGAATAACGTGAGAGAAGAAGCCATGTCTGCATCCCGGGATGATTTTTCCGGAGTCGGAAAAGCAAATATCAATGCGGGGCCGTAGAAATCCGGACGACACGTGCCCGGAAGAAACATTCAGGCCCGGAATTGGCGCGGAAAGACAATCGTTGAATGCCGTACCCCGCCAAGGCGCTCATCACCCTCCGGAGCATCGTACAAGGGTCCGTTCTCTTCTCAAGAATGAAGCAGGGAGTTCTTTTATACTGGCGGCAGGAGAAATCTTCCTCTACCGTTCCGTTTCTATTATGAGCCTTCATTCATCCCTTCCTCCCATCGTCTGGGAGCTCTCCGGAGATCCCTGCGAAACACAGGAGAAAGCCCTTTCCAGCATCAAAAACGATACGGAGGCCTTCATCATCTGCAGCCGCGGAGACGAGTTCCTCCAGACCACATGCAACGGTCCGGAAAACTACCATTGCGAAATCTCGTTCGTCAACGGGAAGAACAGGGAACTTTACATGGCTCCCAAAGCCCTGGATTACTCCCAGCTTCATGACCTTTTTTCCCGCTACGCGGCAGGGGAGAATCTTTCCCGCCTCAACAGGGAGTGGACTCTTGACGTGAACAAAACCCGCTATATTCCCACCATCATTGTTGTTCTGGCAATCATCGCCGTCCTTGCCGCCATCATCTTTCAATCCATGAATTGAAAGAAAGCTTTCCTTTTTTCATTGCCGGACATTTCCGGGATATTCCGGCAGAAGGGCCGTTGCGGTTCCGGGCTTCTGCCGGAAGAACATCGCACTGGATGGAGGCCAAGGAAACAACCGGCAAAGGAACGCGTGAACATCCTTTTCCGGATGCAGTGCATGAACGGTGCGTCCTCAGCAGGCCCCTAAATACACCACGGTTTCATTCGGAACCGTAACACGGCCTCCCGTCTCAAACCGGTCAAACAGCCCGTTAAGGGCGTCCAGCCAGGGGGAATGGCCCTCATCCTTTTCCGTCAGGGCATAGGAGGCGGACATCATGCGGCGGAGATACTGGTCCCGCGTATAGGACAGATCATTCGGAAAGCGGAATACCCGGAAGCGGTGGTCGAAAAACTCGCCGAGTCTATCCGTCAAGTCGGCCAAGCCCCCGCTGAATCCATAAAAACGCGGGCAGTAAAGACGATGGATGTTCCCTTCCTCCCGGACAATGGGGCCGTCTTCCACCCTGGAATTCCAGATCAGGGCTATTCTGCCCTCCGCGGCCAGAATACGGCGGCATTCCCGCTTGAACGCGGCGGCGTCAAACCAGTGGAACGCCTGCGCCGCCGTTACCAGGTCCACGGAAGCGCCGGGAAGCAGGGTATGCTCCGCCGTTCCCGGCACGGAATGGAAGCGGTGGAAACCCTTCAGCACCTTCTCCGCCTCCCTCCGCATGTCATCGTTAGGCTCCACGCCGTACACGGTCCAGCCATGCTCCACCATGGCGCGGGACAGGATGCCTGTTCCGGAACCTATATCCGCCATTCGGGGATTCTCCCGGCGGGTTTCCCGCGTCAGAAGCTCAACAACGGCGGCGGGATAACCGGGCCTGCCCTGAACGTAGGCCCCGGCTTTTCCGGTAAATCGGTCAGTATTATTCATCGGGCTTTGTGAGATGGTTTACTCCTTTTCTCCCGTTTTTCCAGCTTCAATGCTGTTCCCGGAACATGAAAAGCCGCCGCACCGCGGGATTTCAGGAAAAAGGCATAAGAGCCGCTCCCGCCGCCTGGCCCGTTGAAGGCAGCCGGGTGAATACCTTTTCCTGCCGCTTCCTCATCCTCCCGGCAAACGGGCGGGATGCAGTCCCCACTGATGGCTTTACAAGTCTTTCACGAGCTTTTAGTATCCGGATCAGGCCCGCTTCTCCCGGATTGCGTCCTGATTACGGGAAAACGACCATCTGCGGGCTCCATTTTCCAGACTGCGCCGCCCATGTTCGGATATTACAGACTTGCCTCCGCCGTCCCCCAGCTCCGCGTGGCTGATGTGGATTACAACGTCGACCAGCTCATGGACGGATTCCGGAAGGCTGCGGAACAGAAAGCTGCTGCCGTCGTCTTTCCGGAGCTGAGCATCACGGGCTACTCCTGCGGAGACCTCTTCTTCCAGCCGCGCCTGCGGGAGGCGGCCCTGGACGGCCTGCGCCGCTTTGCGGAAGCGACGGAAGGCTCAGGCACCATTGCCGTGGCGGGCCTGCCCTTCCTGCATGAAGATGCCCTGTACAACACGGCGGCGGTCATCCAGTCCGGCAGAGTGCTGGCGCTGATCCCCAAAACCGTGCTCCCCAACTACCGGGAATTTTACGAAAAGCGGCAGTTTACATCCGGCAGGGAGCTGGGAACAGGGACGAAGGAGGCCAAAGTCAATGGGGCATATATTCCGTTCGGAACGGAAATCATCTTCCACGATGCAGCCTCCTCCTTCAGCTTCGGCGTGGAAATATGCGAAGACCTGTGGAGCGTCATTCCCCCCAGCTCCGGACTGGCCCTTCAGGGAGCCAGGGCCATATTCAACCCCTCCGCGGGAACGGAACTCACGGGCAAGGCCGCCTACCGTCGCGAACTGGTCAAGCAGCAAAGCGGCAGGTGCCTCTGCTCCTATGTCCTTTCCTCCGCAGGCGTGCATGAATCCACCACGGACACCGTATTCGGCGGGCATTCCCTCATTGCGGACAACGGCAGGCTGGCGGCTGAAGGCGAACGGTTCGGCAGGGAAAGCTCCCTCATCCTTGCGGACGTGGACTTTGAACGGCTGGCGGCGGCGCGCCTCTCCGAAAGCTCCTTCAATGACAGCAAATCCCTTTCCCCTGCCGGAAATGCCCTTCATCTGACGCTGCCGGCGGAAGTTCCCGCCCCCCCCGGTCTGGAATACGCCTTTAATCCGGCGCGGCCATTTCTGCCCTCCCCCGCACACCGCCCGGAACGGTGCGAAGAAATCATCGCCATCCAGACAGCGGGACTGGCTAAAAGAATGGAGCACACCGATGCACGGCGGCTTGTCATCGGCATCTCCGGCGGTCTGGACTCCACGCTGGCCCTGCTTATTTGCGAGCGCGCCTGCCGGGCGTTGAAACGCCCCGCCTCCGACATTCTGGCCGTCACGATGCCGGGCTTCGGCACCACGGACAGAACCCACGACAATGCCTTAACCATGTGCCGCCTTCTGGGCGCGGAGCTTCGGGAAATCCCCATTTCCGAATGCTGCCTCCGGCACTTCGGCGACATCGGGCACGACCCCGCCGAACGCACTACCACCTATGAAAACGTCCAGGCCCGCGAACGCACGCAAATCCTGATGGACCTGGCCAACAAAACCGGGGGGCTGGTCGTGGGAACGGGAGACCTGTCGGAAATAGCCCTGGGCTGGAGCACCTACAACGGAGACCACATGTCCATGTACGCGGTCAACTGCTCCATTCCGAAGACGCTGATACGGTGCCTCATTGAACACATCGCCGGAGAATCGTCCCCGGAACTGGCCGCCACCCTCGCGGACATCAACAACACCCCCGTCAGCCCGGAACTTCTGCCTCCGTCAGGCGACGGCTCCATTGAACAGCGTACGGAAGACGTGCTGGGGCCTTACGACCTGCACGATTTTTTCCTCTTCCACTTCATCAAATACGGGGCAGAGCCGGACAAAATCCTGTATCTGGCGGAGCACGCCTTTCGCGGCGAATTCCAGCCGGACTTCATTCGCCGCTGCCTGGGCATCTTCATCCGCCGCTTCTTCCGGCAGCAATTCAAGCGCAGCTGCATGCCGGACGGCCCCAAGGTAGGCACCATTGCCCTTTCTCCGCGAGGAGACTGGCGCATGCCTTCCGACGCCTGCGGAACAGTGTGGGAAAAATATATTTCCCACCGTTGAACCCTTCTGGAGGGCTGCTGCACGCTGACCTTCTCCGGCGCCCCGGCATGAATTGCCCTACAGGGAAGCTCAATGCCCGGGGGCCAGCTTCAACCCGATAATGCCTATCAGCAGGAAGGTGGCCGCCAGCATGCGCCAGACATTGGAGGAATCCCCGAACCACAGGATGCCCACCAGAAACGTTCCCAGCGCGCCGATGCCCGTCCACACCGCATAAGCGGTGCCGATGGGAATGCTGCGCTGGGCCAGCCACAGAAGAAAACCGCTCAGGGCCATGCTGAACACGGAGAACGCAATGCAGGCGGCAAACCTGCCGGAACCCGTGCCGGGCGCCTGTGAAAGCTTGAAGCCCAGAGGCCATCCGATCTCACAGAGACCGGCCAACACCAGATAAATCCAGGACATATATTGAAACGGGGAATCATCTTCCGTTTGCCGGCCCTCCCGAATGGGAAGAGCTCCAAGGGCAACGGATGCCTTGCAGGGTAACTGCGTCCTCCCCGGAATCAAGCCGACAAACCATCCGCACCTTGTCATACATCAAATGGATATTCCCATGAGAAAACGAGAGATTTCGATATATGTAAACAACATTCTTTAATTCTCTTTCATTCTTTTTGAGGGTGGACGCAGGCATTTTCCTATCAAGTTCTCTACAATAATACCACAAGACATGGCTATACTCTGAAATCTTCCAACTAATAGTCCTAATGATTAACAACCGGAGAGAGATACCATCATCATAAATACAATGCCATTGAAAGCATTAAACTATATTTCAACGAACAGCATGGTGCAGGTAAAACCTGCACCATGCTCACTCGTCGGCTATCAAAAGCCCACATATATTTCAATCCTCGAATTCATGAAGAATTCGACAGAGAAGAAGATACCCGACAAAATCTTTTTTGTCACGTCCTTTATATGAGGGCTATTGAGCGAACCACTAGATCATGAAAACCTCTGATACCCATCCAGGCTTTGATATTAAACAACAATTTGAACTACTGTATGGCAAATTCAAACTAGCCACTACCTCAAAATAGAGGATGAAATAATCCATCCTCCCCATAAAACTTATTTAGCCACGGGGGGTTTCTTGCCGGAAGGCAGCCCCGTATCCTTTCCGTCGGTCAGCCACTCAATCGTAATGGGAACGAACTTCAACTTCTTGATATTCGCCTGATTCTCCTCATAAAGCACGCCCACGACACCGGGTTCTACCATGGCGAGGCTGGAATAGGCAAAACCGCCTTCTCCCAACAGTTTTTTCACCGGCCAGGTTTTGCCGTTGTCATAGCTCATCGCCACCTGTCCCTTGATGCGCCGTCCGGCGCTGGGACCGGAAAACAGGAGGCGGCTCTTGCCGCCAAAGGCAGGCTGGGCCGTCAGAGAATAAGTCATCAGGGAATTCTGCGTGCTGTCGCAAAACAATTCCGGAGCATCTTCCACTTCACCCCATGTCGCGCCGCCGTCCTGTGACCACACGATGCGGCGGCAATTGCCTCCGCCCCAGTGGCGCGCGACCATGACCACGCCTCCGTTATCCGTCTCCGCGATGGACGTTTCATTCACCAGGCCCTTCATATTGGCGGTCGGCTGGCCCTGCTTCCAGCTTTTGCCGCCGTCATCACTGTAAATGCAGGAAATCACCCATTTGCCGAACGGCCCTTCATTCATCGGAATCACCAGGCGCCCCTTGTGGGGGCCGCTCTTCAACTGGGTTCCCGCATTCGGGCCGGAAGCCATGATGTCCACGCCGGTGGGGCGCTTGGTCGTCTTCGTGATATCCTCCGGCTTCGTCCAGGAGGAACCGCCATTCCTGCTCTGGATCATGAAATTGCGGATGCACTTCTCGTCATCCCAACCCTGAGGAATATTGGGCTGCCGTTCCTTGACTCCTGCGGGATAACGCTGGAATACGACGGTCACGGTCTTGGTCTTGGCATCATAAACCGGGCACGGATTGTTAAACGTGGCCCCATGCGACTTGGCGATCGCCCGGGGGCGTGACCAGGTTTTTCCGCCATTCTTGCTGACGCTCATGATAATGTCGTTCTCCCCCTGGTCAGTATTCTTATACCGGCCTTCGGCAAACGCCAAAAGCTGCCCCTTCCCGATATTGAGCAAGGCGGGAATGCGGATGGACGCATAAGGGTTCCCTTCCCCAGCGCTGAATACGGTCACCGCCTTGTCCGTGGGAAAATCCGTCTTCTCTCCCTGCCCGAAGGCGGGCAGAACTGCGGCGCACACCGCACCCATCAAAAACTTGAACATGGAATTCATCATTACTGGACTTTATCTTGTTCCGAAGGGCTCTACAACCGCAATCCATGCCGTACCATCCTAAGACCAGAGCAGAAACTCTGACTCTCTCCAAAGGAATGGATAAACCATGCTGAAGGAGTGAGAAACCAAAAAAATCTGGCAGTCACATGAAAATCTACCTGGACTCCGTCTTGTTCATCCCATTCCGGGAATCCAAGGGATAGTCGAAAAACGGACACCAATTGTCCATGCGGTAAACGACGTCCTGAATCCGGGTCTTTACCTTCTCCCCCTGGGAATCCCGCAGGCATCCGCGCGCTCCGGTGCGCGGGCCGGAAGGAAGTTTCTCCTTCAAGGTCATTCCGTACCGGAGATGACAGCCGGAAGGGTCGGACGACATTATGATGCGGACGGCGTCTCTGCCGTTCAGCGTGACGGACTTGATCTCCAGGGGTTCGCCCTGCGCGTTCACCAGGGAAAAGCCGTAATTGCCCGGATCAAGGATCGTCTTGGTATCCAGCGCCAGCGGAGGCACAGGCACGAAAAACTTCACGTCTACCGTCCAGTCCTTCCCCTTCCTGCCAACTGCATGGGCGACAGGATGGATGGGCTTCCAATGCACGCCCTCCACCAGCACCTTGTACATGACGTATCCGGCATACTCCCCGTAAAGCCGGGACATGGGAGCGGTCAAATGCACCCCGTCGCTATAGGAAAAATGGTACATGGGCGTAGTCATGATGTACCGGCTGTCCTTTTCCAGAGCCAAATCCAGCTGGGCCACGGCAATCGCGGGATAATCCGTCGGATTCTGGGCAAAATAATTGAGATGGGAGGCAACCTGGTATCCAAAGCAGAGCACATCGTTCTTCTGTCCGGTAACGGCCTTGGCGTCCGCGTCAATATCCTGAATCAGCGCGCGCATCTTCTCCTTGTACCATTCCCCGGTTTTCCTGTCCTGCTGGTCGGTTTCCCCCTGCGTCCACAGGAAACAAGGCATGGAAAATGACTTGCCGGCCTTGGAGGCGAGCTCGCGCCCCGCTGTCAAATCATCCAGAATACGCTGATAGGGGGCGTTGCCTTTGGAAAGAACACCGATGCTGACGCCGCCCACGCCGTCGGCAGAGCACAGGAACCGGACGTTGGACGCCTTCCCGGAGTCACGCTTCTTCAGCAGGCGCATGAAATTCCCGGCAGCGCCGGAAACGGGCGTCTCTCCCCTGGCGCCGTCCGGAGAAATGCCTTCTACCAGGGGAATCACGGCGCTCCGGTCATTGCCGCCCTCAAAAGGACGAACGCCGCCTTTGAACATCAAATTGCCGTTCTTCTGCTCCGTCGTCACCACCGGCTTGGCCGTCCATCCTACGGAAAGCGACTGCCCGTAGGACGGCAAATAATTCCAGTCTGTTAAAACGGGCTTCTCCGCAAAACCATAAGGACTGCCAGCCATCAACAGGCAAAAAAGAACTCCGGTACGAAAACATGTGCTTACCTTCATGACAATACGCTGAATCATGGTCATGTACGGTCCGGTACCTATCGAAAATTCAACATGCTGAAGAAAATAACCGGGGAATGAATGAAACTTCCTCCTGCCCAAAAACACTACACATGAAAATGTTGAATATCATTCAACAGACATGACGCCCGTAGCTGCCCCATTGATGAACATGGAAATTCCGGGCAGCCATCCGTTTTACCATGATGATTTCTCTCCCATGGATTCTCCCGGAAAATAACGCCTTTTTGCAACCTGGTCCATCCGGGAAACTGTGGACCGTTAATAAGATTCAGCCCATTCAACCATACCTGGACCTCTAAAACCCCTCTTCTTCACCGTGAAGACAAGCAAGCTAATCAATGACCAGTTTTTTCAGGACTTCCTTATCTTCATCCAGCACTACCGTTCTGGATGCATGTTCATAGCATTGGCGGGAATACTTGCGGGCTTCCTCCTTGAACTGCCCGTTATCCAGGCCATGCAATGCGGCAAAAGCCTTCAACAACTTGATGTCAATCGCCATAATCCCTCCTTCGTCGCGCAGAATAGGGCTGAAAATATCCGAAAACAAATTGGAGACGGTCAACGGAAGCACCCATATCCTCTCGTGCTTCACGCCGGGACGGCGTTCTTCCCGGGCATACTTCGTCAGCAGCCGCACGCCCCGGTTAATAATATCAATACCCGTTCCGTAATCATTGACGGCTGCAGACAGGGCCCTGGCAGCAATCTCGGCAAGCACGCACAATCCAAACCTGGGGTCCTGTTCAAAATTGCGCTCATGCCCGATGATAAACGCTCCAAGCAAATCACGCCGGGTTTCATTTGACACAGGCTTGTCAGCATAAACCAGAACCGAGGTAACGGACACGAAATCCCCCGGGAGCGAGACGACGTAAAGATCAAGATCTCTATCCCTGGAAAGATGGTCCAGCTTTTCAATATCAATATATTGAATATTGCCTGTCTGATCACTCCTGACGGGAACGGCATTTTCCGGAATATCAAGCTCCCTATCAACGAGGGGATTGGCGCCCAGATAGGGTTCCCGGGCGCGTTCCAGCAATGCCCTTTCCGTTACTCCCTCCACCAGCTCGGAAGTCTCTCCCACCCGGCCAAGCCTGGACAAATGCTCAATCCACCGGATGAGCGTGACCAGAATAATGGCAATCACCCCCAGGGTGACAACAAACAGAACCACCCTTCCCCGCTGGTCATACATGCCGGAATTCAGGAAAATAATCGCAATCAGGCTGAAAATGAAGGAACCGATGAATGTGGAAAGAGCATTCTGGGCCGTGGAATCCTCCATCAGCAGCTTCGTAGCCCTGGGCGTTACGCTCGACGTCGCCGCTGCATAAGCGGAAACAACCGTGGTTAAGGAAAAAGTCGTAACCGCCAGCATGCTTGAAGCCAGGATATTCAAAATTGTATCGACCGTATCGGCCCCGATCTTTTGAAAAATATCAAACGGAACAAACTCGCCCAGGTAAATGGAGGCAATAGCCGTAACAATAGCCAGCAGCGCAAAATAGGTAGCCTTGACCCAAAGAAGCTTGTTAGCCCTCAAAAACAATAACCTGATTTGAAAAATGAAGGACCCTTTCATCAGAAGCTGGAATTGGAAAAACGGTTGGAGGCTACTCTCCTGTTAAAACAGTATCGAAGCCTCTCCGTTCAAGAATAAGACTCTTAAAGGAGGGTGAGAAGCCGATCATTTCTATAACTTTAATGTCTCTCGAAGTGGAACCCCGCATCCGGGAAACCGCAGGAAATGGTTTCTGAAACTGGAAAAGGAGTTCACTCAAGTCAAGCAACTCAAAACAGCGCCCATCCTTCCGAAAAGAGCGACTTTGCTTCAAGGAATGGCTGTGGAAAGCAAGGTTCCCGGCTGTGCCGGACTCTCTCTGTACGGGCAAACCCAAAAACACAGGCAGAATCTACCTGTAAATGCTCATAGAAACCTATGGATCCGTTGCCTCCGCTTTCTCTACATGGAGAAACGCCTCGATCAGGCAGCCCTCATCCTGAACAACAACGTGCTGTTCTTCTATCAGCAACACGGATGGCACATAAAAGCCATTCTGACGGATGACAGGAAGAGAATATTGCGGGGAGGCGCGTGGTAGAAATTCTATGCCGATGTCGAAGAATTTCAGAAGGACTCAATCAAATGGCTCAAGGGTTACAGTCGCAAACGCCCTCATAGGACTACCGCAGTATGGGAAGGCAATTGAGTAAAACATGGAAGCCTTAAAAAACACGCCATACGAAAAGAAAACCAGCTATACAACGTGAGAGCGTTCCCATTCATCAACCCGCCCCGTCTTCCGTTGAAGCAGGTTGATTTTTTCGTTTGCCGGTAAAAAGAGAAATGGTGAAAGAAGAGGAAAACGGAGAATGTAACTTGTAACATCATAGAATCACCCACTCCCACGTTATCATGAACCGAATCATTTCATTCCTCTCCCTGCCCCTGTTGTCGCTCGCATCCGTACTTGCGGCCAACACTCCGGAAAGCATCGGCAACGACCTCCAACTATTCAAGGATGCCTCCTGCACGGCTTTGAAGCAGCATGTTAAAGACATTTCCGCCTTCCAGTCTGACGCGATGAAGGAACTCGCGGGCAAAATCCTGGCAGGCAACTACAAGCCGGACTACCTGTATGCCGAATACCAGGCCCTCCCCTCACCGCGCCAGACGGGCAAAAACCTTAGAATCGGAGAGGGATTCAGTAAATACGACAACATGACGGGCGTCTATCTGGAAAAAGGGCAGCACGTCGTGCTGGTCGGCAAGACGGATGGGCGTGAAATCAGTCTTCTGCTCCCGAACCTGATGCGCAAGCCGGCCGAAGGAGTGCAGCCGACGAAGGATCCCAACGGCTGGGGACTGCACAAAAAGCAAATACCCCTTAAGGAAGGAATCAACATCATTGATGTAGAAACGCCCGCCAACGCCTACATCAGCTACTTCAGCAACGATGCCGACACGGCACCGAAAATCCCCGTCCATTTCGTGACGGGCAAAGTCAACGGCTATTTCGACACCACCCGGGGCGATACCAACGAAGACTGGGTACGCCTGCTTGACCAGGCCGTCTCCCCGATCATGGACGCCCGGGGAAAATACATCCAGGTTGCCTACCCCGTCGAATTCCTGAAAAAATTCACCAGGGACCGCGGCACTGAACTCATCAACGCCTACGACAAGCTGATAGGCATCCAATACCAGCTGATGGGCCTTGAGAAATACGGCAAAATCCCGAAAAACCGCGTCTTTGCCCGCGTGAACTTCAACTACTACATGTTCCGCGACGGTGATGGAGTAGCCTACCTGGGAGACAATGGTACGATGCGAATGGTGACCGATCCTGAAAACGTCCTCAAAGGCGACGCCTGTTGGGGCTTCTCCCACGAAGTCGGCCACGTGATGCAAATGCGCCCGATGACCTGGGGCGGCATGACGGAAGTCAGCAACAACATCTTCTCTCTTCAAGCCGCCGCCAAAACGGGCAACGAAAGCCGCTTGAAACGCCAGGGCAGCTACGACAAGGCGCGCAAGGAAATCATCGATGGGAAAATTGCCTACCTGCAATCAAAGGACGTTTTCAACAAGCTGGTCCCCCTGTGGCAGCTCCATCTCTACTTTACCGAAAACGGACATCCCGACTTCTACCCTGACGTCATGGAATACCTGCGCAACAACGCAGGAAACTACGGAGGGAATGATACCATTAAATACCAGTTCGAATTCATCAGGGCATGCTGTGACGTCACAAAAACCGACCTGACCGACTTCTTCGAGAAATGGGGCTTCTTCGAAACCGGACAATTCCACATCGGCGACTATGCCAATTACGATTTCACCGTCACCCCCGAAATGGTGGCTGAAACGAAAAAATGGATTACCGATAAAGCCTACCCAAAACCCAAAACCGACATTGCTGGAATAAACGAATAAAGCTATTGGGGAATCCCGATTATTCTTCACAAGCGTTAAATATGCCGTGAACCTATGGTAAAAATGAAAACTTTTTCTCCCTTAGGAAATGTATCAGGTGAGAAAAGAGGAAAATCCATTTAGCCCTTTGTAAGGCAAAATTATTTTTTGCGGTCATTTTTCAGATTTTCGTATGGGTAATACCCATCATTCCTTTGAAATCCTTACAAATGATCCTGGAGTCATTCAGAATAAATTACCCTTCATTAGTAAGAATAGCACGTACCATTGACCAAAAACACGGCATCATTTCCCTATGAGGATTTTGTACGAAGCCGTTTTCAAAAAAACATTTTCCTCGTGGTCATCCAAACAGCATTCATCACTTGGAATCAAAGGAATATAGCCCAATTAATTCTAAATTGATTTCTACGGAAATTATTCAGGAAAGAAGGTAATTGGTAAGGGGAGAGGCTAAAAAATCCATACAATCAATTCTAGGACTATTAAGAATAAAATAATCTGTGTATAAATGATTCTACGTATACAGTAATCTGCATTTTCTCAAACATGGGATTTCAAAAATGATCCTGTACAATGAAGTAATGAAGGAATATAAAACGGGTTTAAAATTTACAAATTTATTGTAATGAGCAAGTTATGATAAAAATGGTCTCATACAATGTATACTTAAGATAAAAGAGAGAATTTTTAATGTATACCGCTGTATATCTAGTATTGTTTCCAGAAATTTCATGAAAATTCATAAGCGCATGGAAACAAATAAGTTATAAGAAAAATAATCTCACTCAATGTATGAATATAATAAATGGAGGAATTACCAAATGTATGATTACGTATGACCAGATTCCAGGACTTCCAAGGTCAATCAGTTTTGTACGAAGGCATTTTTAATTAAAATAATTCTAAGCAATTAATTCTAAAATTATTCCTATGAAAATTGTTTAGGATATAGAGGAATGACTTAGAGATTGCAGGGAAGGTTCTTGGAGAGATTTAGGGCAAGAACAGTCTTAGGGACAATCATTCAAAAGAAGAAAATCCTGATTGGAACAGATTTTGGAAGCTACGAACCTAATCAGGAAGAAGTGACAAATGGGTGAAATTGTATTTTCAATATTTAATGTTCTTCATTAAAAAATAATTGATAGTAATATAGGCCAGATTCTTTATCAAAACCTCTCTTAATATAATTATTACTATTGCGTACTAAAACTTCAAAATTATCATCTAATCTAATTAGACCTCGCAATTTTCTCATTTGCTTTTTTAAAGCTTGTTTAGAAATATGAAAATCATCTGAAATTTCTATGTTATTATCATGCAAATATTTTGATTTATATGTATCAAATTTATCAACAAGACCGTATTCGGCTAGAACATCATTAGCATAATTATCTATACTAAAATTTATGTTATTTGCAAAAAATTCAAATGATTTGTTAATTAATTTTACCTGGTCAGATTTAGTAAATTTTTCGTCTTTTCCTATTTTTTTAGATATAAATGAATTAGAAATAGCTAAAATGTTTTTTGTATCTTGATATGAATCTTTTCTCGGAACAATATGAAGAAAATCATCTGTCCAGTATTTTGGACGTGTGTTTTTATTCGATGAATCCACAACCGCAATTAAAAATCCATCTTTTTCTTCTTGGTTAAATATTATACAACCTTTATCTAGTTTGTTTATATCGATTCCTTTTTCACTTTCTATAACAAAATCATTGTCATCTGATAGAAAAACACGTAAAAAAGTATTTCTATTTTCTGATTTGAAAATCCCAATAGCATTTACATATTTATTATTTAGCAGGCATTTCTTAAAATGAACTACATACAGTTCTCCTCCTCTTATTTTAGGATGATTACTTTTTTCATATAAATACTTTGCAATATTTAAGGATTGATCATGGAATTTTTTTTTGTCAGAAAAAATATTTTTTGAAAATAGATACAATTCATTTAAGTTTAGATCTATTTCATGACTGAATCGATAGAATTCATTCAAGTTAAAAGACGAAACAAAATAATGAACTAAAATATTTTGTAAATCTTTAGATATGAAAATGGGTGCTTTTGAAAATATACACCCTTCATTAGTAAATTTATTACCTACTTTGTGGATACTAATAGTAGATATTTCTGTTTCTATAAAATCTAGTTCCATATATTATTTTATCTTACTAGATACAAATGTATCATAGGCGGCTGATTTGAGACGATCGATATCAGACAGGAGATTCTTTTTCAACATATTTCTAGTTATAAAATTTATGGAATCGGAAGAGGTTAAAGTAGAAATGTTAATTTCAAATTCTGCTGTCTCATTTTTTCCACTATTGAAATCAGGAAAACCAAAATTGACTCTAACTATCCCTTTGTGGCCCCTGTATGAATATTTGAATGAAGAATCCATAGACCATAGTTTTAAGTCCGTATGATATTTTTTGTCTTGGATGAAAAATTTCTTATCTAATTCTTCTCCAGTTAATGCTAGTTTTTTAATTTTCTCCATCCATTTTATATCTGCTTGAGAAACAGTTTCCTCCGGTTGTATAGAAACATCCTTTATTGCTTCAAATTCTAAAAAATCACTAGAAATTTTACTTGTCAATTGGAAGAAAAAATCAAAACGCTCCCCATTTTTGAACTCGTTAAAAATTATTTTCCTTAATATAGCATCATCAGGTATTACTCCTCTGGACTTATAATTTTTTATTTGTTGTGATGTCGCAAATTCTGCAAGCAATTTAGTTTCAGGAGAAGTATGTTCTATGACCACGCGCCCTTTTGAATTTGTGTCTCTAATGAACTGAAAAGAGCCTGTAAATAAATTGGTTTGTTCGTACCATGCTTTATTTCGATCCACCCTCTTTAGCGTAAATTCTGCTTTTACATGGTTGGGATTATCTTCAACAATACTTAATTTCAATGGTCTTTCTAATTTACATGTTGGTAAATATCGTTTTAAATAATCGGCAATAATATTACCATCAATTTGACGAACATCTTGTGCAAAAATATTTGCATTATTTGTCCACTTGATATCTCGAGAAATTATTTTTTTGTTGTCTTCCTTTGAAGAAAAAGCATCCCTTATCAAATCAAATTCTTGAGGGCTTATCAATAACGTTTGAATCAAAGGAACAGTATATTCCTTATCAGAAGATAAAGCATATATTCCTCTTTTTTTCAATATTTTATGCAACTCTGATTCAGATATAAATTTTTGTTGTATAAATCCACGTAAATTCTCACCATAAGGAAGTACTGTCTTTATATCTTTATGCTCTGTTTTCATTCAATAAGAAGATCTAATGGATTAGTGTAATTTATTATTTTAACAGATTTAGTAAAAATATCGTCTTGGAATTGTTGTTTTGCTGTAGAAACGTACTCTTCATCATTAAGCCTATTGTAATCATGAAATCCGATTACTACTTTACCAGTAAGTTCTGTTGTGATATCTTTTGCAAGGCCGATTAAGCGAATAAGACTATCTGATTCAAAATTATCTAAAATGCCTAAGAACAAGCTCGTTTCTCTACTTTTCTTGTTAGTGAGCTTTATCGGAATAATTGGTGAATTAAAATATTCAATTGGTAAAATTTTACCAACATTTTTCCTGTCTATAGGATTTATATTTAATCCTGTATTTGGGTAATAAAAATCATAGTCATAATTAAATTCGTTTGCTTTTATATATAACATTAATTGCAATATGAATCCAGCTCTTTTGTTGTCTATTATATATAGAGATTTCTTTACTGTATTTGCATCTAATCTCATGGAACTAATCTTTTGTACCAGATCATCATCCTCTTCTGCAATATTGTTTAACCAAAAAAGAACGCCTACATCATTAGTCGAAGAGTATTCGAATTTTTCGTCCATATCGGTTTGTATTTTCGAGCCATCAAAACAATCTAAGGCGGAAACTAAATCATTCGTATATTCCCGAACAAGTCTATTTGGGCTATTGGGGTATTTGTTTGTACTATATTTTGATGATATTAATGCATGAACTAATTGTCCAGAAACAAGAGGGCTCATGTATGTATACATGTAATCAATACCATGTTCTATTCGTTCTTTTGTGCCATTTTTAGCATGGTTTTCTTTATCAACACAAGGAATGTCTTTTCCCTTGCTTGCTGCACTCCAGCCAACAAGCGACAGTATTTGGTATACGACATCTTCCCCATATTCTCCTATCTTCTTTGACCATTCTCCCATATCTTCTAAGAATTTGAATTTTCAACACACTATACTATTTTAGAAACCAAGATGCAAAACATAATCGCTTTTTCCCACAATTTTCCGCACCCTCCTACAAGCAAAAACCGCAATATACTCATTACGAATATATTGCGGCAGAAAATTGATGGCGGACAGGGAGGGATTCGAACCCTCGGTACTGTTGCCAGTACACACACTTTCCAGGCGTGCTCATTCGACCACTCTGACACCTGCCCGTTGATAGATTGTGTTAGATAGGAAAGCGGGGGTAATGTAACGGCAGAAGAGGGGGTTGGCAATCTTTTTTTCACTTGGGAGGCATTTTCCTGTTTTTCCCCGGCTCTTCTCGCCTCTTCCCCGTTGCCTGAAAAGGATGGAAAGCACAGAGGTATTGCCTGGGACTCTTCAAAGAGAATGGGAAAGGAATCATGCATACCATGCAAAAAACAGGCTTCTGTTATCTACAGAAGCCTGTCATTGAACAAGGTTGAGTCCTTCGTGCCCGATGCCTCTCTTCTTCAGAAAGGGAAAGAACGTTCTTACTATTTTTTCAACGTTTGCATCTTTCAGGAAGGGACTCTTGCTGTCCGGTCATTATTTCTTTCCCGGGCGTTCAAGATCGATACCCCATTTTTTCTGCATGAATTTTTTGTGGAATTCCAGTTTGTCCTTGAAGCGGTTCAGGTTTTTCACCTCCTTGGGGGACCATGCGGTTTCCACGAGGGCCAGGGCGCGCGGGTAAGCCTGGTAGAAGACACGTTCGATGTTCGGCAGACGTTCCGCCCACAGGCAGCAGTCTACGCCGCGCACGCGTTCCATTTCTTTGGCAGAGAGACCATGTTCCGGTTCCAGGGAGTACACGTTTTCCAGCGTGTTGACGGGCATCCAGCCCGTATCCGGCTGGCCGGAAGGCCAGTCACCGGGAAGCTGGGGATAGTCAAAGTAGCATTTGCCGTTGGGCGCGCAGATGACGTCCACCTTGTCGCCCGTGGTGTTGGCAACCGTCTTAGGCGTGTGACCGCCTCTCCACGTAGTGACTATCACTCCGTCCGGATATTTGCCCATGGGTTCATACCAGAAGACGGCCGTTTTCCCGCGGCTTTTCAGCATTTTGGCGCACCGGGTGAAGAATTCCACCATTTCCTTTTGCGCGGCGGCCTTTTTGTTTTCCTCATGGATACCGGCTTTTTCACGGAAGTCGGCGCATTTGGGACATTTCATCCAGTTGTCTTCCGGCGCTTCGTCTCCGCCCAGATGGACGTATTGGGATGGGAAGATGTCTTTGAGTTCATTGAAGACGGCGTTGTAGAATTTCCAGACGTCCGGGTTGCCGGGACATACCAGCGTGTAGGAGATGCCCGCATTCGTGCGCACTTCCAGTTTGGGGTTCGGGAAGCAGAGGAATTCCGGATAGGCGGTGCAAAGGGCCTGGTTGTGGCCGGGCACGTCTATTTCCGGGATGATTTCAATGTTCCGGGCAGCCGCGTATTTTACCAGGTCTTTAAGCTGTTCCTTGGTGTACATGCCACCATGGGGAGTTTTGTTGCCAAAGGTTTCCTTACGCTTGGAGGCCACGCTTTCCAGCTTGGGGTATCCGGGCACCGGAAGGCGCCAGCCCTGGTCATCCGTAAGGTGAAAATGGAGCTTGTTGAATTTGTAGAAGGACATCACATCAATGAATTTTTTGACGTCCTCCACCGGCACGAAGTGGCGCGCGGTGTCCATCATCATGCTGCGCCAGCCAAACCGGGGCTTGTCTTCAATGACGCCGCAGGGTATGCCGCCGTCCTTGTACTGGGCCTGGAGCTGTTCCAGCGTGTTTTTAGCGTAAAAGAGGCCCGCGCGGCCGCCAGCCTGGATTTCCACGCCCTGCGGCTTGATGGTGATTTTGTATCCCTCCGGTCCCAGAGCCTTGTTGGCGGCCTGCTTGAGGATTTTGGGGGATTTACAGACGCCGGAGGAAGTGCTGACTTCGACTGGTTCCGGGATGATGTGATAGGGACGGGATTCCACATCGCCAGCGGCAAAAACACTGCCGCCCATCGCCAGCAGAAGAGGTAGGATACGCCATTTCATTGCGCGTGATTCTGACGGAACCACACTCCATCCGCAATCAAAAAAGGCCAGAGGCTTCCGGCATGTCCCGGAAAAGGCGTTTCCCCCCCGCACTTCCATCTTGACGTATGCCTCAAAGACAGGTTTGCTAGTCCTGCGCATGGGAGAGTCCTTTTACACACGCACTACGGAGACACCCCCCTCCGCCTTTGATTTGTCCCTCAGGCCGCCCGCCTTCAGCGAGTTCCGCGGGCAGGAGAAGATCAAGGATCGCCTGATGCTGATGGTGGAAGCCGCCAAACAGCGCGACGACGTGCTGGACCACATTCTGCTGAGCGGCCCCCCTGGCCTGGGGAAGACGACGCTTGCCAATATTATCGCGAATGCCGTCGGCTGCCGCATCCATACGACGTCCGGCCCCCAGATCGAGAAGGCGGGGGACCTGGCAGGCGTGCTGACCAATCTGGAAAAAGGGGACATCCTGTTTATTGACGAGATCCACCGCCTGCATCCGGCCATTGAGGAGTACCTGTACCCGGCCATGGAGGATTTCCGGCTGGATATTATTATCGACCAGGGCCCGAACGCCCGCTCCATCCAGCTGAATCTTCCCAAGTTCACCCTGGTGGGGGCCACCACCCGCGCCGGGATGCTGACCAGCCCGCTGCGTTCCCGCTTCGGCCTCGTGAACCGGCTGGATTATTACACGCAGGAGGATCTGTGCGCGATCATCGAGCGATCCGCCGGATTGCTGAACATTCCCGTGGAACCGTCAGGCGCGTTACAGATCGCCCTGCGCTCCCGCGGCACTCCCCGCGTGGCCAATTCCCTGCTGCGCTGGGTGCGGGATTACGCCCAGGTACGCGGCGACGGCGTGATTACGGAGCAATTGGCGCACGATGCCCTGACCATGATCGAGATTGACGACGACGGCCTGGACGAGATGGACAAGCGCCTGCTGGAAGCCATGATTTACAAGTTCAACGGCGGTCCGGTGGGCCTGTCCTCCCTGGCCGTGGCCGTGGGGGAAGACGCTTCCACGCTGGAGGACGTGCACGAGCCTTTCCTGATCATGCAGGGGTACATCAACCGTACTCCCAGGGGACGCGTGGCGATGCCTTCCGCCTATCTCAAGATGGGGGCCACGCCGCCCGCCAACGGACAGGGATGGCTGTTGTAAGCCATCCGTTTACGGCATGGCAGGAGTCCCGTGTTTTGTGCTGGTCATCAGGCCTCCTTTCTTTTAGACTGTCCCCACATAAAACGTCAGGACGTTTTCTGTTCATCATACGCCCAAAGCTATGGCCGCAAATTCTGATATCGCCTTTAAAAGACTGCCCGTCAAGATCATCGGTACGGGCTCCTATGTTCCGGAACGCCGTCTGACCAATGCGGACCTGGAGAAGATGGTGGACACTTCCCACGAATGGATCATCGAACGCACGGGCATCGTGGAACGCCGCATCGCCGCCCCTGACGAGTACACCTCCCACATGGGAACGAAGGCCGCCCAGCGGGCGCTGGAATCCTGCGGATTGCAGCCGGAGGATATCGACCTGATCATCGTCTCCACCATTACGCCGGATACGTTCACTCCTTCCACCTCCTGCTATATCCAGGACGCCCTGGGCGCCAAGAATGCCGCCGCCTTTGACATTTCCGCCGCCTGCTCCGGCTTCCTGTTCGCCATGAAAACGGCCGTCCAGTTCCTCGGCACGGGCCAGATGAAGACGGCCCTCATCATCGCCGCGGAAAAACTTTCCACCGTCGTCAACTGGGAGGACCGCACCACCTGCGTCCTGTTCGGGGACGGCGCCGGAGCCGCCGTGCTCCAGGCTTCCACGGGAGAGGAAGGGGAAGGCTCCATCCTCGCTACGGACATCGGCACGGACGGCGCCCTGCACGACCTGCTCCAGATTCCGGGCGGCGGCTCCCGCTGCCCCACCACGGTGGAGAACGCCCACGAACGCCTGGCTACCCTCGCCATGCGCGGCAAGGAGACCTTCCGCCAGGCAGTTCCCCGCATGAAGGATTCCGCCGCCAGCGTGATTGAACGCGCCGGCCTGACGTCGGATGACATCAAGCTGATCATTCCCCACCAGGCCAACCTCCGCATCATCAATGCCGTGGCCCAGCGTCTTTCCATCCCGGAGGACAAGGTGTTCATCAATATTGAGAAATACGGCAATACTTCCGCCGCCGCCGTGGCCATCGCCTTTGACGAAGCGCGCCGCACCGGCAGGTTCGGCAAGGGGGACAACGTCGTCCTGGTCACCTTCGGCGCAGGCCTCACATGGGGCGCCGCAGCCATCCGCTGGTAATTTCCGTTATTCCATTCCAGAAACTTACATTACACATGACAACCGAACCGTACGGCAAAAAGAATCCGTTCCCCGCACCCGTCCTTTCCGTCAAGCACCTCACCGGGGAAGGCAGCCCGAAAGAAACGATCCATATTGAATACAGCCTGGACGGCGCCGGAATGGTGTACGTTGCCGGAGACGCCCTGGCCGTCATTCCCTCCAATGATTCTTCCCTGGTGGACGCCCTGATTGAAAAGCTCGGCCTCAGCCCGGATTCCCAGGTTCCCACGCCGGAGGGGGGAGCCGCCAGCCTGCGGGACGCCCTGATCAACTGCTATGACATCACCAATGTCAACAAGGCCCTGCTGACCAAATGGGCAACCGCTTCCGGCAGTCAGGAGCTGGAAACCCTGCTGGCCGGGGACAAGGACGCGCTCAGCGATTTCCTGTGGGGACGCGACGTGCTGGATCTGGCAACGGAGTATCCGGCCTCCTTTGAATCTGCGGAGGCTTTTGCAGGCATCCTGAAAAAGATCATGCCGCGCCTTTATTCCATCGCCTCCAGCCCGAACGCCCACCCTGAAGAAGTGCATCTGTGCGTGGGCGCGGTGCGCTACACGGCCCGGGACCGCAAGCGCGGCGGCGTGTGCTCTACTTACATGGCGGACCGCCTCCAGCCGGGACATACGGCCAGGGTGTTCGTGCATACCAACAAGAATTTCCGCCTGCCGGAAGACGGGGATACCCCCATCATCATGGTTGGCCCCGGCACCGGCATCGCCCCCTTCCGGGCATTCTGGGAGGAACGCATCGCCTCCGGGGACAAGGGCGGCAATTGGCTGTTCTTCGGCAACCCATACAAAGCTACCGATTTCTGCTATGAAGACGAGCTGGCCAAATTGACGGCGGACGGCAGATTGAAATTGTCCGTAGCCTGGTCCCGCGACCAGGAGAAGAAGGTATACGTTCAGCATCTCATGGTCCAGGAAGGCGAAGAGCTCTGGAAATGGCTGGAAAACGGCGCATGCTTCTACGTCTGCGGAGACGCCTCCCGCATGGCCAAGGACGTTGACGCCGCCCTTCATGAAGTTATCCAGACCTGGGGCCACAAGACTCCGGAAGAAGCTGCGGAGTACGTAGCGGACATGAAACAGCACCGCCGCTACCAGCGGGACGTGTATTAATCCGGTATACGCTTTCTTTCCTTTTACCGCGCCTTTCCACTATCCGTGGGAAGGCGCTTTTTCTTTTTACTACGGAGAAGCCGTTACCGGTAAATCTGGTTGACGCAGGGAAGAGCGGCTTGCCTTTTCTCCTCCATCCCTTTTTCCGGGTTTTCCGGACCCCTTGCGGAAAGGGAATTTACTTGCCCCATAGAAATCCCTTATACAACCCATTTACCAGGAGAGACCAGGGGCGCATGCACCATCTTTCCGCCCTGTCCGCCCAGACGCACCAGCAGTTTACCCGGGCCTGGAGCTTGTCAAACGCCTTTTCCATCTCAGCCGGCTCCTCCCGCGAGCAGGCCTGCACATAAGCATTAAAACAGGGTCCCTCCAGCCATCCATGCAGCATGGAACCAATCTCTTTGAGGAACCGGATACGGGCTTCTTTCTCCATCTTCAGCAGTCTGGGCACATGTAATTCCCGCAAAATTAAAAAGTGCACGGCAAACTGCCATTCCCTGTCCGGCATCAGTTTCCATTCCTCCAGCCGGCGCGTCAGCAGGTCTTCCACGGAAATATCACGGCAAGCCTGCTCCTGCATGGCAGAGCCGGCACGCTGTACATAGATGGAGCCCACTCTTTTTCCCAAGCCAATCATCGCCGTTCTTCTCATCAACCGCATCCAATACAGGACATCCTCTCCGTATTTCATGCCTGCTTCCCATAAGGGAAGAGAAGATGCCAGGGAGGAATTCAGAACAACGTTGCTCGTATGGATGGATAAAAGCCCTCTTAACCCCAGTTTCCTGACTACGAAGGAGCACGGTTTTCCCTTCCTGCGGGGAATGCAATCCTCCCTGTTCCATGTATATCTGGCGGCATAAACGTACACGCCGGGATGCTTCCGGAAAAAATCATATGCCATCTTCAAATGATCAGGATACCAGTAGCCATCTCCATCAAGGAACGCCACGTATTTTCCTTTGGCCGCTTTCATTCCCGTGTTTCTGGCATGCGAAGCGCCTCCATTTTCCTGGGAAATGACGTTAATTCTGGAATCCTGAAAAAATTCCACCACTTGAAGGGTGCCATCCGTCGAGCCGTCATCAACGATGATCAATTCAAAATTCTTAAATTCCTGATCCAATACGGATTGAACGGTTTTTCTCAAATAATGCTCCAGATTATAGGCGATTAAAATCACGCTGAATTCTATCCAACCATAGCGGCTATCCCGGAGATGCCTGTTCTTTTCTTCCATTTTCCAGATTTAAAACTCGGTGGAGAAATACAGGATTTCTAATCCGGGTTCTTTGTCCGGATACATGAAGGTTTACCAACATGCACATTATGAGCTTTTTATACGGCTTCATGCTGCTGCACGACAGGAAGGACATTTCTTTCCAGGATTGCCTCCCCTCAACTGTCACCATTTATATTAAGTATTTTTTATTGAATCCGGATTAGAAATTCGCGGTTAAGCCATCAGTTCTCATTTTTAGTAACAAAACATAAAATGCTTTTTGCTTTCTTATCCTGATTTCTGTTTTTCCGGACAACCAAAGAAGGATGATTCCATGAAATACGGCACTTCCTTCATTTTTTCCCTACATCCCTCCGATCAATCCCTTCGGTTTGAAAAGAAGCTTCCTGGAGGCTTTCACCTATCGACAAAGATTATGCATCGCCCTTCCCTGCATGCAGTTCATCCCCCTGTGTCCCTATCTGCCAAATGACCGGTATCAAGATTTCCCCTTCTTCTTTTTCGCGCATGAATACGCATTCATCCCCTTTTTCCCATTCCACGCACTCAAACCTGCACACGCTATTCCACATGCAGCAGAGGAAGCAGCCATGCAGAACATGGTTCCATGAACACTTCACGGAGATTTTATCCAAGAGCTTTTTCCCTGCCCTGGCGGTCCCTTTCCATCCGGGGTCTTCAGGCACCCCCTACCGCACTCCACAAACGGCTCTTTTCACTTTCCTGAGCTTGAAAAAGAAGACCATGCAGAACAGATACAGTTTTTGCGGCAAGCAATGGACGATGCCCATCCATCCCGGCTTCCTTAGCGCCCACCTTCGGCGGAAGGAATAGTTCCACCAGTTCTGCTGTTGATCAATGCAACGTATCGCCTTTCTTCTCTCCTCCATTTCGGCAAGCAATTCTTCCCGCGAACGGAAAACCGGAGTGCGGCCCTTCAACAAGTCCTTACACAGTTCCAGGCCGGCTTCCTTGCTTTTCTTCAACTGGCGCCGCATCATCCGATCCCTTTTTTCAAAGGCCGCAGCCGTTTTCATGCTGGCAAACCGCGCTGCACTGTTGACGGCACAAATATTTTTGACGGCAAACCTGTAATAGTACAGGGAGACATCCGGCAATTCATAGATGCTGCCTTGCAGCCACACATGAAATCCCATCAGGTCATCTTCAAAATTGTCCGTCATCGGTAGGGAGCGCCCCCATTGGCAGGCGCTTTTCCTGATCATCATACTGCCTCCGTAATGGGCAGTGGAGGAGAAAGTCCCCTCTTGAAGCCTGATCACCGGGGCCTTTTCCGGAACAGCGGGAAACGCCGGGAATTCGAACATAACGCCGGCTTCCTCATACACGCGGGTCATCTGGCTAACGACAGCCACGGCATCCGGATGCTCCGTCACCACTCCGGCAAAAATCCTGCACCTCCAGGGGAAGGAACAGTCATCTCCGTCCTGACGGAGAATCCATTCATGGGTGGCCAGCTCCACGGCCTGCCGTATATGCGGCCCGCGCCCCAGAGGGGTTTCATTCCGGTTCAATACCACACGGTGCGGTCCCCGGTACTCCGCCGCCATTTCCTGCATGACTGCAAAGGTACCGTCGGAAGAACCGTCATCAGACAGGATGATTTCTACCGGCCCCTCGTAATCCTGCCCGAATACGCTCCGGATGGCATCTCCAATGCAATATTCCTCATTATGCCCAGTCAGAATAATGCTGATGGAGGGGAGTTCCGGAGGATTCATGAAGAAAAGCGGCACGGAAAAGGAAATGTGAATCCCGAGATGGACTATGATCCACAGTACTTATAGATAAGGCGTCACGTTTGTACCGGATTAAGAATCCGGCGTCAACGGAAAAATCTGGGAAAAAGTTTGTTAGAGGTAATGGGGAATATAAGGATGACGGGGATAACAGGGATTAAAAAGATTCTCCTATCATCCTGATGTTCCCTATCATGCGCATCTTTTATGGCGGCGTTGATTAATCACGGATTCTTAATCCGCTATGATTTGGTCCATCAATGCGTTGATTAACAATGAAGGCGTCACGAGGGATTTTTTCCCTCCTCCATTTACCGATTGTTATTACTCCAGAATCAGCGCGAAGTCTTTCCTCCACATCCGGATTCCCGTCCAGCTCCAAAAGCGTTCCATCTCCTTCCTAAATGCAGAAGCCATTTTTCAGCGTTATTATTCCAGCCTATAACCTGGAAAAATATATTGCTGCTACCATTCAGTCGGTACTGGCTCAAATATTTCAGGATTTTGAAATTATTATCGTTGACGATGGTTCTACAGACGGAACCGTTTCTATCATCCAATCTTTTCACGACCAAAGAATTCATCTTATTTCCCAGCGCAACGGCGGCGTTTCGCGAGCACGAAATGCAGGAATGAAGAAAGCCCAAGGCCTTTATATCGCTTTTCTGGACGGGGACGATTACTGGTACCCAGAACATTTGGCGCTGGCGGCTAATTTTTTCAATCTTCATCCTGAGATATTGGTTTATTCCAACCGTCACATCCTGGACGAGTTGGCCAACATAGCGCCACGTCCCCCATCCCATCCTGTATTCATCCGGAAATTGGGGTTAAGGGGATTGCTATTCATGCACCCAAGCAATGTTATCCTGAGTTCATCTCTTGCGTTTCAACTTCCGTCCTGGGAAGAAAATATGTCCTATGGAGAAGACGGCCTGTACTGGACGCGGTGCATGAGGCAGACAGCCCTGATCGGGCTGGGAGGAACCGTCACCTCAATTTACCGGCAAAGGGCATCATCCGCCATGCATGATGTGAATTACCGGCATGTCTCCATTCATACGCTCCTTGCGCCCTTGCTGGATGAACTTGAAGCCATGAAAAAACCCACATGGCAGTTCGCCGTTCATTTCCTGATCATCAGGGAATTGCATTCCAACAGGTTGCTGGCTCTTGACGAAGAGGAAAGGACCTCCTTGCTGGGCAGAATCAGGAAGGTGACGCATCCCTACCTGAACCGGACCTATTTTGACGCCTATGCGAAGGCATGTTTTGCAAAGGAAGGAATGGAACAATCATTTACTGCGCTCATGAATAGAACCGTTTCCTTATGCGTCTGGCTGGACCGCCTGGAAAGAATGGGAAGATCCATGTTGTTTCTCAATAGAAACCAGTAACGCGGATGGGAAACGCAGATCCATTTCTTCACCTGCCATAGTCCATGCCGGACCTTTACCATGAACATCGTATACGCTACAGACGATAAGGGAGCGCTGGGAACGGGGGTAAGCATCGTTTCCCTCATGGAGAATTTACCAGCCGACGTTCATGCCGATATTTACATCATGACAGACGGTTTGAACGAGGACAATACGGCTCGTTTAAATTCTCTGCAACGGTCTTACCGCCTGAGTTTACACTTCATTGACATGAAGGATAAATACAAGGATTTTCCCGTTGGTTCCAAGTGGTCGGCAGCGACGTATTACCGTCTTGGCCTCGCAGGGGAACTTCCCGCCACGGTGGAACGCGCCCTGTATGTAGATATTGATACCATTTTCAACCGGGATATCAGTTCCATGTATGAAACCGAGCTCGGGGATTGCCTCATCGCCGGCGTTTTCACTACGGAACATTTGACTGAGGAGTTTTTCTCACGCTGGAAACAGGAAATGAATCTGGGCAGGGATTCCATTTACATCAATGCAGGCGTTGTTCTTTATCATGTTAAGAAAATTCGTGAAGAACGGTTTGAATCCCAAGTTTTATCTTATGCGAAAAACAACATCCATCATCTCTCCTGGCAGGATCAGGATATTTTGAACGCATGTTATCAAGAACGTATTTTTTTGCTCCATCCCATGTGGAACATCTGCGACGGCGCCATTTGGTCGATCCGCTGGGAAGGAATAAAAAGCTTCGAGAATAATCCCCTAGAGCCGAAGGATTTGTTGGAAGCCGCCACCAGTCCCGGCATCATTCATTACTGGGGGCATCCCAAGCCCTGGCAGCCCAATAGCCTGCGTCAGGATAACGGGCTGTTCTACAAGTATTGGAAAAAATCTCCGTGGAAAGATAAGATCCGGGATTTCCGAAAGCAAAATGATTCTGCCCGAATGTTTGTTTCCCGAATGAGATGCCTCCTGGGGAAGGGCAAACGGCTTTTGCAGGGCAAACACCAGTAGGATTGCGCCAGCTTTTCCTGCCTTTCCCGATGACCAGGAAGCAACCGATTTACAGAGCGCTTTTTTATTAAGGAACGCCAATATCAGCCATTTTTTTCGGGATACCATCCGTATTCCTTTTTTCCTTGGTATTTCCCCGAGTCAGGAAATTGTCCACTCGGGATTTCCATGGCTGCAAATGCTTCAAATGCACGAAGCTCATGTCTTTTTCATTCCGCGGCTGATGATGATCCGAAGCCACAGCTTCAGAATTTGCCTGTCTTTCCCGCACATAAACGTTATTACTAAAGCAGAATAAGCCCATTTTTTCCTTTTGATTTTTAGCTTTACGTACAAAGGTTTTTCATGGAAGCCCTTTTCACGCCCAGATTCCGGTATAGTGATTTTCCGGCTTGTCCAAAAAGATCATTTTACGGATGCCTCCATTAGTTTTCCACGACCGGGTTCCACGGTGACTATTTCCGCCAACCAGTTCTGGCAGTATACGCATTCAAAGCAGACCAGAAAAGCGTGTGCAAGAATGCGTCAACGTTTTATACCTGATGACCGTATCGGCAAGTAGGGAGTATTTTAAAAATTAGTTTATTCATGAAAGTTGACACTATCAAAGGAAGTTCCTATGTAATGACTTGTACAAAAGCTTGTACAGTACATGCCGTTTTAAGTTCCAGCGTGGATCTCATGCTTGTTCTGGAAGCAGGAAAAGCGGGCCAATACGGTTTTGTGGCTCCGACGGATGCGGTAGAAATATCCGATGAAGACGCTTTTGTCATACAGATTTTTAAAACGCCGGTCCCGAGATTGTTTGTCCAGGACGGCGTTCAACCGGGAGAGGATGCCATTTTAAAAAATATGATGGCGGAGTCCGGAACCTTTGCCGGCACCGTCAACGCCAACGGAGGCGTACGCGTGCCGCTGCCTGCCACGGCCCAGGAGGCCCTGTCCTGGGACTCCATGCTCGAAGAGCAGGCCAGACGGGAATGGCTCCTGGTGCGCAGCGCCTCCTATGCCGCCGTTCCGCCATGGGTGGCATTGCTGGTGCGCATGCAATCCCTCAGCATTTACAAGTATTCCAGCGCCAATGCATCCGTCAAGGAAGGCATCATTGAAAATGAACTATATGACCATGTCATTAGAATGACTCCCGCCTCCGGCATTTCCTTGCTGGGGGTGGGCACTAAGCCCTGGAAATTTGCTCATTCACTGGGAACCTACAAAGATTCCAGTTTTGCGGCGGCGGCGGCATGGTGCATTACGGGGGCGGACAAGGCGTCCATCATGCTGGGAAGCACCACACATGGCTATGGATGCACCACAAACCCGTCCTCGCCATGCTATGCGCATCCCATTCACTGGTGCAATTATGACCATGCCGGGACAGGGCAGGATTACAGGTTTCCTCTGCTCAATTCCGTTAATAATTACAACGGTTATGATATGACGCCCGCCTGGCAGGCGACTTTATACGGCAAGTCTTACCTGGGCAGTTCTGCATCCTGCTTGATTCGCGGCACGGATTACGGGCGCGGCAACGGGGAAGCCCGGTATGTGTGGGCGCTGGTCCCAGACGCCACCTATCTTGCCGTAGCAATGGCGCCCCGGCATGCGGCAGACCATCCCTACGTTGAAAACAGGTGGGAGTTGTTCGTCGACGGGCAATACGTCATGCCCATGACAGCGCGGTTCTGCGGCGGCGGCCATACGGCTGTATTATCAGCAACAGTCAAAGCCCATGAAGTGGCCAGCGCGCAGGAGACAGGGTTGAGAATGGCCGGAATGCGGGTGAACACGGGCAGCCTGCCCGGCAGCACGGCGGCCAGGGATATCCTGGGGAAGGTGGTCATGGACGGAGTGGCGGTCAAGCCCGTGCCGGAGGTGACGGCTTCCGCGCTGGAGGTGGGAGCGGAAGGCGGTGAAGTAACGCTGACGGTATCCTCCACGCTGGCGGAGGCTGTGTACGCCATTAACGACACGATGTGCGGGCATGACCCCGCCGCCGTATGGTGCAGCCAATCCGCGGAGCAGATACCAGCCGGCGGCGGCCAAATCACCCTGACGCTTGCCCCCAACACGACCGGGCAACCCCGGCAAGTGTGGGTTTTTGTCGGCCACCACTATGCCCAGACCGCTGTCGTGGAAATCAACCAGTTACCCTGAATATATGAATAAAAAAGAGTTGCACTTATTTTTCCTGCCAAGGAAGTAAAAAATCCTTATAATGCCCCATAGGGAACGCTTACTTTTTCCTCTTCCAGAGCAGCCGCGTCCCCGCTATTGCCAGTCCACGATGTACCATGCCACGCATGCCTTTCGTACAGCAATACATTAAAAGAATCGTTATGACGCCATAGGAAACAACCATCAGGAAGGCGCAGGCAAACCAGTTCAGGAAAGACCCGGAGGGTTGCAAGGGGGAATATTTCCAAATCCAGTTCATCAGCACCATAGGTATCAGAATCAGCGCCAGCTGGTAACCGAATTGGAGCCAGTAATTCATCACGTTCTTTCTGAATCCCCAAGTGTACAGCATGAAGGGTTTCCAAATGCCAACAATAAGCACCAGGCTGGAAATACCCCCCAGAAGAATGCCGGGCAATCCCCATAGGTAACCTCCGATAATTGCTACGGAAATGTTGATCACGCTTTCTACAATGGGCGCCCAGACATCCCAGAACAGGCCGTAGCCGTATAAAAATTGATCCACTGCACCCCGCGTGACAGTGATGAACAGGTTGATGATGATCAGGATCATGATTTCCCGGGGGAGGATGTAGCCCGCTCCCAGCCAAAGCGTGATGAATGGCTCCAGAAGCTGGTAAAGGGTAAAGCAGATTGTCCCGGCTATCAGCATGCGCAGGGAAAATAATTCATTGAACACCTTGCGGATTTTTTCCGCATTCCCCTCCGCGATCAAATTTCCCACGCTGGCTTCCGTGCTGCCCAGCAGGTTGTTGACCAGGAGGAACAGTTTATCCATGATGGTGGAATAGTTGCCATAGTAGGCCACCATCTGCAGGGAAACAAATGCATAAACCAGAAACGGCGTGACCTGGAACTGGAAAAAATAACCCAGCCGATGTACAAAGAGCTGCCTGGTATATTTAATAACCTCAGGGTATTTCCTGAACAGTTCCTTTCCCAGAGCCACATTGCTTTTCAACCAGGGATATACCTGATTAATTTTCCAGTTAAGGATGAAGGAATAAATAATGCCGAACAGCAGTTCTATCATTATCCATAGATAATAGCTGCCCGTATACCACGCAGATAATATCTGGCATAAAATTTTGATTATGGAGGCCGTCTGGAAATAGAAGGCCACCACGTAATTCCTCTGGTCCGCCCCTAGGAGAGTCTGCCTGTAGTTGGCGAAGTACCCAATCAGGGAAGAGGCGAGAAAGGAATAATAAGCAAAATAGATGATTCCATAGGAAAACCCCGTTGAAGGGAAGATCAGCGGCAGAAAACAGGAAAGCAGCAATCCGGCGGCAATAATGATACGCCCTATCCACCGGTACATGTAACCCAGAACAGAAATAATTTCATTAATTCTGGCCTCATCATGTTCAAAAATAGGTTTATAAAGAACATATCCGATAGCCGTGCTTATGCCAAGCTCCGCCAAATTGAGAAAATTCAGCAGATTCATTAAAGTTCCCGTCAAACCGACGAAATCAGCGCCCAGGCAATTCAGGAAAACTTTTCTTGAAAAAAATGAAATGATGAGAATCAGAACATAAAAAATGAGGTTCACCCGGGCATTCAACAGGCTTTTTTTTACGCGAGACTCCTTCATACCATTTATTCCATGGACTTATCCTCTCTTCACGAGAAAACAAAAAATACAGAAATCATTCATACCCGGTTTCATTTATCCGGCTAGTAAAATACAAACAGGATATTCTGCCAGTCATACGGCCATGAAAAGCGGCATTAATCTAGCACAACAATCCACTGCATCAACATCTTTTTATCCATAAGCCACAACCTGCTCCATACCAGTTATCCAACATTGTTCCATAAAGCATTCTTGTTTTATTTCCCTCTTCCATCTATATTACCGCCCGTGAGCAAAGGAAGGATTCTGATTGCCGCCTATGCCTTCCCTCCCGGGGAAGGAGGCGTGAGTATGGCGGCCTATGAAATGGCGCACAGCCTGGGCTCCAGAGGCTGGGACATTCACGTCCTCACCCGCCAGCAGGATTTGCCGGAGGATCCTTCCCGCACAAGATGCTGCCCCATCACGGCCCTGCCGGATTCCCTGACGGACGACACCAACCGCTTGAAGGAGTACCTGGACGCTTTTTTAAAAGATATCCAGCCGGATTTTATCGTTTACCATTCCTGGTCGGGCTGGTGCCGGAAGGAATTGCTGGCATGCGCACGGGAAAAGCGCCTTCCCTTTTTTCTGCGTTCCCACGGCATGCCCACCAACCTCCGTTCCTATTTCCGCGTGGACTACCCTCCTTTTTTCGGCATGAAAAAATGGCTCTGCTCCTTTTTCCAAATACGCAGGGGCATTTTGAACGTACACCGGGAATCCTCGTTAAACCGCCTTGTTTTCCTTGACCCCTATGGAACGCCCTTCAAAGGGTTCGATTATTACTACTGCTCCAAACTGAATCTTTCCCGTTACGTCTGCATTCCCAACACGTTTCCGGCGCTGAAACAAGCCGTTCCTTTCTTCCGGGAAAAATACGGATTGTCCCACGCTCCCGTTTTCACGTGCCCCGCCAGCGCCTGCAACACGAAGCGGCAGCTTCTGTTTATTCGCCATGTAAAGCAAACCAAGCTGAACAACATCGTTTTCCTTTTCCTTGTTCCGCAACGCAATTCCTACGCTGAGCAAATGGAGCAGGCTATTGGGGACGATCCCAGATTCAGGATTCTTTACAATCTTCCCCGTCCGGAGGTGGAAGCCGCCATTATGGAGAGCGCCGCCGTTTTCCTTTACTCCTATCAGGAGCAGCAGCCGCTTTGCATTCTGGAGGCTATGTCGTGCGGCATCCCATGGTTTGCTCCCGATGTGGGAGCCGTTTCCACCCTGAAGGGAGGCATCATCCTGAAAAAAACATCCTCCGCCACATTGGAAAAAACCGTGGGGGCTCTGACGGACGAAAAATTCCGGGAGCGCCGAGGGCAGGAGGGGCTGCGGCAATGGCAGGAACAGTATGATCCATCAGTCGTATATCAACAATGGGAAGACCTGCTCAGCTCCATTCCCTCCTCCCGTACCCCAAAGCAGAAGGATTGAATTGATTCCATGGGATGAATTCGGCCCCGGCTATGTCCCTCACGAACGTTATCCCATGGTAAAACGCCTTTTCGCCATTTCCATCATTGCATTTTCCAGAGCAACCCAGTTTCTCAATTATGAGAATTTCCGCGTTAAAATTTTTCAATAGGAGATTGCGGAAACCAAGTCTCCCGTTTTAAAGAAAGACCATTATTGTATCAGTTTAAAAAAGGGATTCCAGATAGAAAACAGACACAATCTTTTTTTCATCTTGCTCGCAGCCAAGGCGCTCATCATCATACTTGCGCATTTTCTGGACTTTTCAATTCGTCCGCGTTATTAATAATCCTTGCTGTTTTTATATGGAAAATCGGTCATCTCTTCCTGTTATCGCCATTTTGGCAAACATGCCTTTGGGACGCTTGCTTCCTGAAGAGTTTCAAGATCAAGACCACACCTTGATTCCATGGATTTATGCTCTTTTCTGCGATCTGGCTCATCAAAAACGCTATGAAATTCATTGGATTACTCTCAAAAAATATGTAAAGGCCCATACCGTCCGGCAACTGAAAGGCCAGACCATTCACATTCTGCCTGATCCAAGTTTGGCTCTGGGACTTTTAAGCGGGCATTTTCTTGCCTCTAAAAGAATACGCCTTCTTCTCCATTCCCTGAAACCAGCCCTGGTCCATGCATGGGGCATTGAATTTCCATATGCCAAGGCATGCATGAACCAGCCGTATTCCCGATTATTATCATACCAGGGGGCCCTGCATGCCTATTGCCGGGAAAGTAAAATGCCCTTTCTGGCGCACCTTCAAGCATTCTGGGAAAAACGAACAACTCCGGCATACCAGCATATTACATGTGAATCACCATGGGCTGCGGAATGTGTCCGGAAACTCAACCCGGCAGCTTCCATCCATCTTATCGACTACGGCATTGAGTCCGAGTTCCAGGAAAAGAAACGCGCTCCCAGTACACGGCCATCCTGCCTGTTCGCAGGATCACTGAATGAACGTAAAGGTCTTCCCTTTCTGATTGAAGCCTTTAAAGATCCCTCCCTGGCGCATATAGACCTTTATATTGCAGGAAACGGGAAACTACGCACCAAGCTAAATTCCGGATGCCCTCCCAATATCCATTGGCTTGGGGAACTATCCAGGATGCAACTCAGGCAGCAGATGGAAACGGCCTGGTGCTTGTTACTTCCAACTCTGGCCGATACAGGACCCACCATTGTCAAGGAAGCCCGCTGTATGGAATTACCGGTTATCACTACGGTCAATGCCGGAAGCAAACAATACGTCGAAGACGGCAAATCCGGATACATCCTCCCAGTCAAAGACAGCGAAGCCATTCGCCAAGCCGTCCTTGCCGTGACGGAATCCCTGGATAAATCCATTGCCATGGGAAAATACGGAATAGAGGAAATAAAAAGGAAGCTCAGTATTCAAACTACTTCCCAAGACTTTATGGACGTCTATGGCTCGCTGCTGGAGATGAAAGAGAAAAAAGACACGGCTTCCTGACAGACAGGTTTTTCTTTTACCTCCGGAGCTTCCAAAGAAAACCTGTTTTCGCCTTTCTTCCCATGATAAAAAAGCTCATTATTCAGTTCCTTTCAAAGATAGGCTGCCTGCTGCTCAAGCTCCGGGGAGTGCGTACCGGAACGGGCGTCATCCTGTCCGGACTGCCCCGGATTAAAAAATTTCCGGGAGCTTGCATCACCATCGGCAACGGCGTCACCATCCACTCCATGACGCGGATGAATCCGGTCCTTTCCCACCATGCCTGCCTGGCGGCCCTTTCCAATGAAGCCCGCATCACCGTGGAGGACGGCTGCGGCATCAGCGGAGCCACCCTGGTTTGCGTCAACGGCATCCACATCGGGCGCCATACGCTGATAGGCGCAGACACGCTGATTCTGGACAACGACATGCACTATCCCCGGAGCGGCGCCAGCTGGGGCAGCACATGGGGAAATCCCGGGCACGGCAAGCCCATTCACATCGGAGAAGGCTGTTTCATCGGAGCCAGGGCCATTATCCTGAAAGGCGTCACCATCGGTTCCGGAGCCGTGGTAGCCGCCGGAGCCGTCGTCACCAGGGATGTGCCTTCCGGCTGTCTCGCGATCGGCAATCCCGCAGAAAACAAGCCGCTGCCCGAACGCCTCAGGCATCCGGAAAAATCCTGACTGCGCCATGCTCGGCATTTCTACTACAGGCCTTCCCGCCACGCTGTTCCTTGCCGGCCCCACCGGGTCGGGAAAATCCGCCGTGGCCGTGGAACTGGCGGAAATGCTGGGTGCAGAAATCGTCGGTTCGGACGCCTACCAGGTGTACCGTGAGCTTCCCATTCTAACGGCGGCTCCCTCCCCGGAAGACCGGGCACGCGTTCCCCACCACATGGTATCCATCATTCCGGCCCGGATGCCCTGGGACGCCACGGAACACTACCACCGCGCCATGCGGTGCGTGAAGGATATCCATGCCCGCGGAAAAACGGCCATCGTCACGGGCGGCTCCGGACTGTACTTCAAATTCCTCTCCCACGGCATGTCGGAAGCGCCGCCGGGGGATGCCGCCCTCCGCGCCGCTTTTGCGGACTGTTCCACGGAAGAATTGTACGCCAGGCTGGCTTCCCTGGACCCGGAAGGCGCAGCCCTGACCAATTCTTCCAACCGGCGGTATGTGGAACGCAACCTGGAAATCGTCCTTGCCGGAGGAAAACCCCTTTCCTTCTGGAAGCAGAACTGGCTGAAGCCGCCCCTGGGGCCCGGCTGGGTCATCACCAGGGAAGTTCCGGAACTGGACGGGAGAATCGCCCTCCGCGCCGCACGCATGATGCAGGAGGGGGCCGTGGAAGAAGCAGCCGCCCTGGGCCCCTGCTCCGCCACGGCGGAACGCACCCTTGGCCTGGCGTTGATACGCAGCCTGCTGCGCGGGGAAATCACCCGTGAAACCTGCCAGGCGAAACTGGCGCTCGCCACCCGGCAATACGCCAAACGCCAGCGTACCTGGTTGAAACGGGAGCAATGGCTCCGGGAACTTCCGGCTGCCCCCTCCGCCTCCCCCCGGGAGCTGGCGAAATGCATCATACGGGAGCTGGAGCATTAGCCCCCTCCTAGGACGGTAAACATCCGGAAAACCGCCCGTTTCTTCCCCCGGCAAACTGTATCTAACATATTTTTGGATGCATTGACATTAAAAGGGGCGGAAGACTATCATGAGCATAACTCTCCTCAGCTCGCACCCTGGCATGAATTTCCCCTCTTTCCGCCTTTCTTCTACCGGCATTTTTCTGCACGCCCTGGCAGCGCTTGCGCATGCGGAAGATATTCCCGCCACGGATGACCGCTCCCTGTACATCGAATCGGAAACGAAAGCCGTCTCTCCCCAATGCCTCATCGACCAGGGAGACCAGGACGAGGACAGGAAACGTACCAAAGTCGGTATTGGAGAAGTGGTCACCTTGGCCCTGAACGGCAAGAGAGTTAGGGACGTAGACCCGGATTCCCTTGAATGGTCCCTGGAGCCGGAGAAGGCGGCCAGCATTGAGAAATCAAATGACGATATTAATCAAGCTACGCTGACCATCAGCAGAAACCTTACCGAGGATACTAACCTGAAGGTTCGAGTTAAAACCAGCCTTGATGAAGAACTGCCGAAAAGAGAACCCTCCGTTTTCAGCATTCTCGTTCCCTCTGACATTAAAGCGGAACATTCCGGGAAACGGGTGGAAAAACATCCCCGGGACAAGGAGAAAGACAGACCGGGAGCTTCCTCCAAGCTTGTCGTGACTTTTCTTCCCTTGGCGGTCAGTTTCAGCAATGTTCCCATCATGGAACGGGCAGAAGACCCGGAAGGATTCAAACCGGTGCATACCCCGGGAAAACAGTTGATGTGGCCCAATGCCCTGAATGCCCACCATCATGACAACATCGGCTGGAGATGGGACAAGGAGAAGGATATTCGCTTGCAGCACTTGCAGGACATGAAACTTCCCGATTCCTTTTCATGGACCTGCGGGTGGTACGTACACGCCGACGGCAAGGACTGCTGCAAGGTTGGCAATGACACGTATTCCCAGGATTTCAGTTTTGAGTACGAAGATGAAAGGGAAACCAATAAAGACTCTCCCACCAGGGGCTTGAAAAATATCAAGGTAAGCATCACCAAATTCGGATGCACCGTCACGCGCAGCACAGCAGGCAATGCCCTGCATGCCGACTCTACCGCCAATCCATAACCTCCTGTTTTTAGCATCATGAATAAATCTTATTCCTTCCTTCTGTTATTCGTCCTTTACTCACTGTCTTTTCCCTGTTCAGCCTCTCCGGAGCAGGGCGGGCTCCCCCTTCCTTCCGCCATCAGGAATCTGAACAAGCAAAACCCGGAACTCCTGCGGCTTAAGAAACTGCTGGACAGTGGCCAGATCATTCCGTTCTACCAGGGGGCGGATAAAATATTGAAAGAATCCAACCGCTACCGGAAAAAGGACGTCACCCCTCAGGAACTGACGGAGGGGCTTTTCCTGTGCTATCTGATTGCCAAGGCCCCGTTCATTGACCTCAACGATTACGAAAATGTCGAATGGCTTGCTACCTACACTAGCGTAGATCACCACGCAAAAGAGTTTTTCACGAACAGCATCCCTTTCCTTGCGCTAACGGACAAGAATAGCAGCCTCCCAGGCAGGGAAGAGGCCCTTCGATTTTATTTATCCGCAAAAGCTCTGATCATCAAACAATTCCACAGCCAGGTAGATTATGCTTTTGAAGCTACGGAAATTTTCGCCCACATGCTCATCGACCATGCCTCCGGAATGCCAGAAGGAAACGATACCAAGCTGTTCAACAAGACAAGCGCGCTGAGTTCGAGAAGCAACAACGCTCAATTCGCCATCAAAAGCAAAGAACGCGGATTTATCAGGGAACTGATGACCTGCTTCCCGACCAAGGCCCAGGAGGTTAAAAAATACCTGCGTCTGGCCGGATACAGGGACAAGGACATTCCGGCCCTGCTGGACAGAACCGTCGGCCGGGTGCCGAAAGCGGCCTACCTTTACAAAGGATTGCCCAAACAGAAAAATTAAAGAGGCATCTAAATCCGGACAACAAAAGCGTCACTAGTGCAAACCCTTTCCTGCATAAAAAGACTGTAAGGCATCTTCTTGTTTTCCCAGGTTACGTCCGAATAATCGTCTTCCCCGCTTTTTGTCTTGGCTTGCAGGGGCATCTTTGATTTACAGGGGCAGGCGGGAAAGACTTCCCAAACGCAGGTTCCCTATCACACCCATATCTTTTTCAACATCGTGGCACGTATTCTTGTAGGCTTATCCGGCGGGGTGGACAGCTCCGTGGCAGCAGCCCTGCTCGTGGAGCAAGGGCATGACGTGGTGGGAGCCTACATGAAAAACTGGGTGAATGACGAGGGCATTCCCGGCGAATGCCCGTGGGAACAGGATATTCAGGACGCGCTGGCCGTCGCCAAAAAAATCGGCATTGAATTCCGGGTCATCGACCTGGTGGACGAATACCGCGCCCGCATCGTGAATTACCTGATTGAAGGCTACCGCGCCGGATACACGCCCAATCCGGACGTGCTGTGCAACCGGGAAATGAAGTTCGGCGTCTTTCTGGATTACGCCCTGGAGCAGGGGTTTGACTCCGTAGCCACCGGCCACTACGCCCGCAGGCTGGATACGCCGCAGGGCTCCTTCATCTTGCGCGGGCGGGACCCTAACAAGGACCAGTCCTACTTCCTGTCCCTGATGCGTCCGGACCAGACAGCCCGCGCCGTGTTCCCCCTGGGGGACCTGCTGAAGCCGGAGGTCCGCGTGCTGGCGGACAAATACGGCCTTCCCACGGCGCGCAAGAAGGACAGCCAGGGCATCTGCTTCATCGGCCAGGTGAAGATGAGCGACTTCCTGCGCCACTACCTGCCGGATAAACCCGGCAAAATCGTGGATACGGAGGGGAAGGTGCTCGGCTCCCACAACGGCCTGCACCTGTTCACCATGGGCCAGAGGAAAGGCCACGGCATCGCCTCCCCGCGGGAAGGCATCGCCTATGTGGTGGTGGGGAAGGACGTCAAACGCAACCGCCTGATCCTGGGGTATGAAGACGCATCCACGCAGGGACTGTACGCGGCCCGTGCGGTGGTTGGCGGCATTTCCAATACGCTGGCGCCCCTGCCCTCCCGCGTGATGGCGCAGCCCCGCTACCGCGCCAAGGCGGAATGGGCCTCCTGCGAATATCTGGAAGAAGGAAAGGTGCGCCTGAGCTTTGACACGCCCCTCCGGGCGCTGGCCGTGGGGCAGGTCTGCGCCTTTTACGACGGAGGCAAGTTGCTCGGGGGCGGTTTTTTTGAATCCATAGAACCATGATTGACCCGGAACGCACCATCGCCGCGCAGGCCACCGCCGCAGGACAGGGAGCCATTGCCGTCATCCGCATGAGCGGCCCCGGCTGCATGGCCGTCCTGAAACAATGCACCCCCGCGGCCTTCACGGAACGCCTCCAGCCGCGCCGCGCGACGCTGGCCCGCATTCTGGACGCGGAGGGAACCGCCATTGACCAGGCGCTCATCACCTGGTTCCCGGCCCCGGCCAGTTATACGGGGGAAGATACCGTGGAAGTCTCCTGCCATGGCGGCATGCTGGTGACGGACCGCCTGCTGAAACGCCTTTACCAGTGCGGAGCCTCCCCGGCGGAACCGGGAGAGTTTACGAAGAGGGCCTTCCTGAACGGTCGCATGGACCTGACCCAGGCGGAAGCCGTGATGGATGTGATTTCCGCCGGGAGCGACCTAGCCCTGAAAGCCGCGCAAACCCAGCTGGACGGAGGCATCGGCTCCCAGGTGGACGAACTGAAGGACAGCCTGGTTCACGTCCTGGCCCATATTGAGGCCTACATTGATTTTCCGGATGAAGATATTTCCCCGGACACCGCTTCCGGTTTGCTGGCGCGGCTCCGGAGCATGGAGGAAAAGCTTTCCGGGCTGCTGCGGACCGCCGAGGGCGGCCGTCTTCTGCGTGAAGGCATCCGCACGGCGATCGCCGGACCGCCCAACGTCGGAAAATCCAGCCTGCTGAATACCCTGCTGGGGTATGACCGGGCCATTGTCAGCAATATCGCCGGAACCACGCGGGACACGGTGGAGGAATCCATCCAGCTCGCCGGGCTGGCTCTGCGGCTGATTGACACGGCAGGCGTCCGGGAATCTTCCGATGTGATTGAACAGGCCGGCATCACTCGTACCAACAGGGCGCTGGAATCCGCGGATCTCGTTCTGGAAGTGGCGGACGCCTCCGCGCCCCGGACAGAGGCTTTCCCCACGGCCGCCCGTACCGCGCCCCGGCTGCTGATTCTGAACAAGTGCGACCTGGGAATCCACCCGGACTGGGAGGCCGTTCCCGGCATCCGTTTTTCCTGCGCCACCGGAGCAGGCAGAAAGGAATTGGAAGAAGCCATCGTCCGGGCCTTCGCTTCCTCCCTGCCCGGTGAAACGGGCAGCTCCCTGGTAGCCATCAACGCCCGGCACCAGCATGAACTGGGCCTGTGCCTGGAGCATGTCCGGCTGGCTTCTGAATCCATCTCCCGGCAGGAGAGCCCGGAATTCACGGCTCTGGAACTGAGGGAAGCCCTGACGCATCTGGGGGAAATCACCGGAGCCGTGGATACGGAGGACGTGCTGGGCGCCATTTTTTCCTCCTTCTGCCTGGGCAAGTAAAGCTCCGGAAAATCCGGACAGCATCATTCAACAAGTAGCTTTTATATCCTCATCATGCCTCCTCCCGCCGTCAAATCCGTCCGCCAAATCATTTATTACCAATATGCCAAAATCATTGCCTCTTCTTCCGGCTTCGGAAAGGCCAATTACGGCATGATTATGAGCAAGTGGAAGGAGCTTTGCGCAGGGACCATACATTGGTCTTCCTCCGTTCGCGAATGGGTCAGGGAAATGGAACATCCCGGAGAATGCATTTATTGCGGCGAAAAAAAGAATTTGACCACGGAGCATATCCTGCCCCGCGACTGCGGGGGAGAAGATATCATGGATAACGTTGTCAGGGTATGCAAGTCCTGCAATTCCTCCAAGGGCGGGAAACGCCTGTACGAATGGAAGGGGCTGAAGGAAAAGGACAGCCACCACCGCATCGCGGAGGGGAAATACCTGAAGTACCTTTATTCCCTTCACGAAAAACGGGGAACCCTGGACGTAGCAAATGTGCGGGAACTGTGCCCGCACTGCAACATGCGCTCCTGCTGCGAGCGGGACGGTACGGTGGAGAAGCTTTCCGTCTATTGCATGGAAGGGTGCTTCCACAAGTAGCGCGGATTACCGTCCGCCGGGTTTCCCGGAAAGAATCTCCTTTTCCTCTTCCTCCATGGCTTCCGGTTCCGCCTCCGGGGAGAACAGGGGAATGTAGGAAGGCAGGTTCCAGTTCCAGCGGATGGCCGCCAGGCGCACGGAGAGCGTGACCACGAAGCCCGTCACGAAGCAGGTGGAGGAGTCGATCCCGAAGTAGTAAAGCACCGCGTACGCCACGCCTCCCAGGAGGGCCGCGGTGGCGTACAGTTCCCCGGGGCGGAACACGTAGGGAACGTTTCCGGTGAGCACGTCGCGCAGCAGGCCGCCCGCCACGCCGGTGCAGATGCCCATCATCACGGAAACGGTGGGCGTATAGCCGTGGAGGTAGGATTTTTCCGTGCCGATCATGCCGAAGAGGGCCAGAACGATGGCGTCCGCCACGCGGATGGTGCCCATGGGCGGCGGGTATTTCTGGGCCACGTAAAAGGTTCCCAGGCTGGTGACGACGGCGGCCAGGACAAAGATTTCCCCGGAGGGCAGCGTCCAGTACACCGGAATGTCCAGCAGAAGGTCGCGCACGGTCCCTCCGCCCAGGGCCGCCAGGGTGCCGCAGACAATCACGCCGAACAGGTCCATTTTCACGCGCGAAGAAGCAATGGATCCCGCCAGGGCTCCAATGATCGTGCTCATGATTTCACAGATGGAGAGGAACATGGCGGCAGGAGGAAGGAAAGAGGCGGATTCAGCAGACCCGTATCCACGGCAGGCAGGAGTCCTGGCTGGCGCAGAACAGGGAGGTGGAAGCCAGTCCCATGTCATGCAGGGTAGCACGCATCAGGCTTTCTGCCAATTCCGGAGAATTGCTTTCTGCGCTCAGGTGGGCCAGCACTACGTTTTTCAGGGCGTCATGGGCGATGCGCCTCAGCAGGTCGCAGGCCTGTTCATTGGAAAGGTGCCCGTGCGTGGAGGCGATGCGCTGCTTCAACGGCCAGGGCCGCTTGGGGGTGGCCGCCAGCATGTCCGGATCATAGTTTGATTCCACCACCAGGCTGTCCACCATGGAGAGGTGTTCCGCCACGCAGCCAGGGGCCTGCCCCGTATCGGAAATGAAGCCCAGGCTGGACTGTTCCGTTTCAAACTTGAATCCCACCGGGTCCACGGCGTCATGGTAGGTGGCAAAGGGGGTGATGACGATATCCCCTATTTTAAAGGACTGCCCTTTTTCAAAGTAGGCCCAAGGGGCTTCCGGCGCCTTTTCCTGAACGCACATGGCCGTATGGCGGGTGGCATAGACGCGCACGGTGTATTTCCTGGTGAACTGATGCACGCCCTTCATGTGGTCCGTGTGTTCATGGGTGAGCAGAATGGCGTCCAGCTCCTCCGGTTCCACGCCGGCGGATTTCATTTTATCCCGCAGCCTGGCGGCGCTGAACCCGGCATCCACCAGCAGGACGGTTTCCCCCGCCTTGACGATGGTGGCATTTCCTCCGCTGCCGCTGCCCAACACGCAAAACTGCATCATGCGCGGAATATAATACCGGTCCCGGAGCGGCGCAAGAGCGGATCAATGCTTTTTTTCACGACATGAACACAAGAAAAAATACTTTTTTCCAGTACGGGGTTGACATTTCAGGTGCATTAAAGTGTATTGAAGTCACTACGTAGTGTACTTGCATGCGATGAGCAGTGTATCAGACAACCTTTTTGGTGCATACACGCACAAGCTGGACCCCAAAAACCGGATTGCGATTCCGGCTGAATGGAGGCCTACCGAAGGCTGCGCCCTGCTCCTGCTATCCGGCCGGCGCCTTGAATTGCCGACCGTTAAAGCCTATACGCGGGAAAAATTCCAGCAACTCATTGACAAGATAGAAGCCACGCCCGGCTACACGGAAGCGCAGATCGACCTGTTCATCGGCAGATTATATGCCAACTGCGTGGAGGCCATCATCAACGCCCAGGGCAAACTACTGATACCCAAACAAATGTGCGAACACGCACAGCTCAGTTCCTCCGTCCGGCTCGCCGCGCGGAGAGGATATTTCGAATTATGGGAACCTTCTCTCTATGAAGAAGTCTCCCGGCGTGAAAACGCCAATATTTCCGATATCAACCAATCCTACGGCATTCTCTGATCTCCCTTCATGCCCCCAGACCCTACCATTCCGCCCACGCATCAGGCCCATCCCTACGCAACGCTTGCGCTGCGCCCGGGCTGGCTTGTTTCCGGCCTGGGCGTCGGCGCCAGAACCGGGCTGAATGCGGAGGTTACGGCTTATTCCATTGTTTTCTGGGGGCACGACGCCCTTCCGGCGCAGGACATGATCGCCTGGCAGCAGGAGAAGGCGCGCATCACCGCGGAAATGTCCCTGGCGGGACAGAAGGGCGCTTATGGCAAATTGGGCGCATTGTCCTCCAGCCTGAACCGGGCTTTTGATGGCCATGTTGAGCTTTCTTTACGCGCGGGCGCGGGTACGCATGTCCGCACGGAGGAGGCGCAGGCCCTGGCAAATGCCCTTGCGGCGGAAACGTCCTGCCGCGTGCTGGCATGGAGCATCTGCCGCAACCATGTGCACGTGATTGCGGAGTTGACGGAGGAGAAGGGGGTGGACGAGCTGGTCTGTTCCTGGAAGGCGCTTGCCCCCTCCATGAACTGGGAAGGCGTGTACCACACGGAAGCCCTGAAAGCTCCGGAAGCCGAAGCCAAAGTGGACGCCCTGGTTTCCGAACTGGGGGATGACGCCGTTTCCGCCTCCGCTGACGCGGAAACGGACGGAGCCGTTTCCGGCAACGGTTTCAACCATGTTACGGTTCTGCTGCATGAGACGGTGGACATGCTGGCGGCAGGCCCCGGCAAACTGATCGTGGACTGTACGCTCGGCGGCGGCGGCCATACGGAATTTCTTCTGGAACAGGGCGCTACCGTCTGGGGCATTGACCGCGACCCGGACGCCCGCCGCGCCGCCGCGCTGAAACTGGCCCGCTTCGGCTCCCGTTTCAAGGTGCTCGCCGGCAATTTCCAGGATGTGGAAAGCATCCTCGCCCAGCAGGGCGTTTCCCAGGTGGACGGCCTGCTGGCGGACCTCGGCGTTTCCTCCCACCAGCTTGATACCGCCTCCCGCGGCTTTTCCTTCCGGGAAGACGGCCCGCTGGACATGCGCATGGACACCCGCGCCGCCTTTTCCGCCCGCAACCTGGTGAACGAGGCCCCGGAAGAAGAGATCGCGGACATCCTCTGGCAGTTCGGAGAGGAACGGGCTTCCCGCGCCATTGCCCGCGCCATCGTAAAGGCGCGTTCCCTGGCTCCCATCACCACCACCGCCCAGCTCGCCCGCGTGGTGGAATCCGTCCTTCCGCGCAAGGGGCGGCAGCATCCCGGCACCCGTACGTTCCAGGCTTTGAGAATCGCCGTCAACGGGGAGCTGGACGCGCTGGACGCGCTGCTGGATTCCTCCGTGCGCCTGCTGGGCAAGGGGGGCCGCATGGCCGTTATTACCTTCCACAGCCTGGAAGACCGCAGGGTCAAGCAGTTCTTCGACCTCCGGAGCCGTCCGGAAATCGACCGTCCGGAATGGCCGGCTCCGCGCCCCAACCCGGATTACTGCTTCCGCCTGCTTTCCCGCAAGCCCGTCACTGCGGGAGAAGAAGAACTTTCAACCAACCCCCGTTCCCGCAGCGCCAAGTTGCGCGGCGTGGAAAAAATCATCTGACCCATCTCTCCTTCGCCACCGCCATGAAAAGATTCAAACAGCGTTTCACCGGCCACCAGATCAGCGTGAGCATGATCATGTGGCTCATTGCCTTCGCCTCCCTCACCTGCGGGGCGGGCATCACTTATGCCGTGCTGAAAAACGACCAGATCCAGGTCGCGCGCGACATCAAGCAAATGAACGAGGAGATCGCTTCCTGCGAACTCACGAAGGAATATTACCGTTCCAAGACTTCCTCCCTGACCAGCCGCTGGGCCATCCGCGACAGGCTGGCCCAGGACAAGTCCAACCTTCAGCCTATCGAGCCCTCAGCCGTAGAATACATTTCTTCCGAAAACGCCTCCCGCATTGCCGCGGCAGGCAATTAAATGCGCCGAGCCGTTCATGACCACGATCACGAAGTCCAGATTTGCCAGAAGAAGCCTCGTCCTGTGCGGCGTGGCGGGCGCTGCGGTCATCTGGCTGATGCTGACGCTGGTCAACCTCCAACTGATTTCCCCCCGGAAAACGGGCGGAGTCCCCAGCGGCGGCATTATTGAACGGGAGGTTCTCCTGCCCCAGCGCGGCCGCATCATGGACGCCAATGAGGAGATCCTCACCAACAACATGCAGAGTTCCGAGCTGATTGCGGACGGCTACCACCTGAACGATCCCAAGACCATCAGCTGGGCTCTTGCCTATTCCAAGGCCGTCCACTCCGCCTTCTGGGGAGAAGCCGCCACGGACAAGGAGAAAGAGAAGCTCGTTTCCGGTTTCCGCAGCAAAATCCTGGGACAGGCGGCCAGCAAGAAGGACGGCAGCAAGGAGCACAATCTGGCGAAAATCCTGCTGGAAGAGCCTGAGGACGGCCCGGAAGGGGTAGACATGGCCAGGAAGAAGCTGGAAGAGCTTTATGAGCCGGAGATGGTGAGAAAATACGTGCAGGCCCATCTGGAATACGCCGCCAGCGTGATCGCCCCCTTCCTGCCGGACATGAGCGTGCAGGACATCATCAACACGGTGGAAAAGGACGGGGAGATTCCCAAGAAGCGCATCGTCATCGCCAAGAACCTGTCCGAGGAAAAAGCGGAACTGCTGCGCCAGGCCATCCAGAACGCCCGCGTCCAGGGGTTCCGGTTTGAGACTTCTTCCAAGCGCGTTTATTCCGTGCCGGAATGCATGGTGCACATTCTGGGCTACATCGCCCAGACGAAGGACAGCGGTCCGCGGCCCGTGGCCCTTTCCGGCCTTGAAAAACAGCTGGACGACCAGCTTCTGGGCCACAACGGCATCAGGGAGTACCGGAAGGACAGCCGGGGCCGCATCATCCCCTCCGCGGATTCCCGTTTCAAAGACGCCGTGGACGGCCTGAACGTTCGCCTGACCGTGAACATGGAGTACCAGACGATCGTGGAGGAGGAATTGGACGCCGCCATTTCCTTTTACACGGACCAGACCCACAAGCCCCGCGGCTGCATTATCGTCGTGGAGCCCAAGACCGGCAGCATTCTGGCGATGGCCAGCCGTCCCCACTATAATTTAAATACGCGCGAGGGCCTGCAGGAAGGCGCCTACCACTTCGCCGTGCAGTCCCTGTACGAACCGGGTTCCACCTTCAAGATCGTTTCCGTCACGTCCGCCGTGGACAGCGGAAAGGCCACGTTCGATACCATGATCAACTGCACGCCCTACATGGTGCCCGGCTCCCGCCCCGTCACGGACGCCCCCCGTTTCTACAGCGGCCTGACCGTGGCGGGCGTGCTGAAAAAGTCCAGCAACCCGGGCGCCTTCCGCATTGCGCTGAAATCGGGCTGGCCCACGTATAAAAAGTATTTTGACCTGTACGGTTTTTCCTCCAAGACGGGCATCGACCTGCCGGGGGAAACCAACAGCCAGTGCCAGGACGGCAGCAACTTCGTCAACTTCTCCCGCATCAGCTTCGGCTATTCCCTGATGGTCTCCCCCTTGCAGGTCGCCATGGCCTACGCCGCCATCGCGAATGACGGCGTGCGCATGCGCCCCCGGCTGGTGGACGGCATTTACGTGGACGACAAGAATTTCCAGCCATCCCCCCCCGTGGAAGTATGCCGGGTCATGAGCGTTAAAACAGCCCGGAACCTCCGGAACGCCCTGTTCCACGTCACGGACCTGGACGGAACCGCCAAAAGGGCGCGGATTGAAGGCTACAACGTGGGGGGCAAGACCGGCACCGCCCACAAGGTGAAGCCCACAGGCGGCTATTTTGACAACCGCTATACCGTCTCCTTTGTAGGGATGCTTCCGGTGGAGGACCCGGCCTTCGTCTGCCTCATCGTCATTGACGATCCCACCTCCAAGCACTGCCACCCCGGCGGCGGCACCGTATGCGCTCCGGTCTTCCAGAAACTGGCCACCCGCCTGGCGGCGGCCATGAACATTCCCAAGAATACCCCTTCCGCGGAGGCGGACAAAAAAGCCTCCCGCGCCCAAGCCTCTTCCTCCCCGTCCAAACCGCCGCGCAGATAATCCTATCATGAAGCTACTTACCTTGCTCAAAGACCTTCCCGCCCATACGCTCACCGGCTCCCCCCAGGTGAAAATCTCCCATCTGGAATGCGACAGCCGCCGCGTTCTGCCCGGCTCCTGCTATATTGCCCTGAAGGGAACCCAGGCGGACGGCCACGAGTTCATTCCGGAAGCCATCCGCCGCGGAGCCTGCGCCGTCGTCGCGGAAATGCCCTGCACGAAGGAAGCCAGGGACGCCGGAGTCAGCTGGGTGGAGGTGAACGATTCCCGCCTGGCCGTCAGCCTGATGGGCGCGGCCTGGAACGGCCATCCCTCCCGCCACATGACCATGATAGGCGTGACGGGGACGAACGGAAAAACTACGACGGCCTACATCGCCCATTCCCTGCTGAAGCAGTCCTGGCTGCGCGCCGGGCTGATCGGCACCATCGCCTATGACAACGGGGAGGAAATCACCCCCTCCACCCACACCACGCCCGGCCCGCTGGAGCTGGAACACCTGCTGAAGGAGATGTTTGAAAACGGCTGCCGCGGCGTTTCCATGGAGGTATCCTCCCATGCGCTGGACCAGGAACGCGTGGCCGGCATTAATTTTAACGTGGGCATTTTCACCAACCTGACCCAGGACCACCTGGATTACCACCACACCATGGAGAATTATTTCCAGGCCAAGGCGAAGTTGTTCGAGCAGATGGCTCAGGACACCAGGGCCCGCCGCAAGCCCGTGGCCGTCATCAACATTGACGACGCCTACGGCCGCCGCCTGGCGGAAATGTTCTCCGGCCGCATGGCCGTCAAGACCTACGGTTCCGCCCTGGGCGCGGATTTCCGCATGCTGGTGCACCACGCCACGGCCAAGGGCAGCGAATACGAACTGGAATACAAGGGAAAAAGCTACCTGGTGCGCGTGCCCCTGATCGGCAAATTCAATATGTACAACAGCCTGGCCGCGCTGGCGGCCGTCATTTGCGCCGGCATCCCGGTACGGGACGCCATCGCGAACCTCCAGAACATTCCGCAGGTTCCCGGCAGACTGCAATTGTTCACCCACCCCGGAGGCGCCCAGATCTTCATTGATTACGCCCACACGCCGGACGCCCTGGAAAACGTCTGCAGGACGCTCAAGGAAATCTGCTCCCGCCGCCTGATTACCGTGTTCGGCTGCGGCGGTGACCGGGACAAGGGCAAGCGCCCGCTGATGGGCGCCGTGGCCGCGCGCCTGTCTGACGCCTGCATCGTCACTTCCGACAACCCCAGGAGCGAGGAGCCCCTCTCCATCATCAGCCAGATTACGGCGGGCATGCCGGAAGGCAGGTACGCCATCATTCCGGACCGCGCCCGGGCCATCGCCACGGCCATCGAACAGGCCCGGCTGGGGGACGTCGTCCTGATTGCGGGCAAGGGCCATGAAAATTACCAGGAGCTTTCCACCGGACGCATCGATTTCAGCGACGCCAAGGAAGTGCGGCGCAACATGTTCATCAAGGAGAGGGAAGAGTTCCCGCAGGCATAACACATCATTTCATCTTTCATGACCTCCCTCACGGCACACGGCATCTGCAACGCCATCGGCGGAAAACTGGTCAGCGGCCCCTTTGACAGGGTCGCTTCCGGAGGCGTGTGCACAGACAGCCGCGCCCTGCCGCCCCATGCCGCTTTCTTCGCGCTGGGAGGAGAAAAGTTTGACGGCAACCTGTTTGCCCCGGAGGCCTCCCGCACCGCGGCGGCAGTCGTCGTCAGCCGCGTGGAAGAAGGGATGGACCCCTCCTGCGCCGTCATCCTGGTGGAGGATACGCTGAAAGCCCTCCAGCAGCTGGCCTCCTGGTGGCGTGCCGGGCTGACCCTCACCGCCATCGGCCTGACCGGCTCCAATGGGAAGACCTCCACCAAGGACCTGACCGCCTCCGTTCTTTCCCAGGGATTCCGGACCATCGCCACGCAGGGAAACCTGAACAACCACATCGGCGTTCCCCTCAGCATCCTCCGGGCTTCCCCGGCGGACGAGGCCGCCGTGTGGGAAATGGGCATGAACCATCCGGGAGAACTGGCCCCCCTGTGTGAAATGACGCGCCCGAAGATCGGCATCATCACCAGCATCGGCACTTCCCATATTGAATACCTGGGCTCCCGGGAAAACATTGCCCGGGAAAAATGCACGGTAGCCCGCTGCCTGCCGGAAGACGGCTTCATGATTTTCCCGGCGGACTGCGATTATGCGGAGATGATCCGCCGGTCCACCCGCGCCGCGTGCATTGAGTGCGGCATTGACTCCGGAACCGTCCGCGCGGAAAACCCGGTCTCCACGGAGAATGGGACGCGTTTCACCCTTTCCATTCCTGATTTCTGCCGGGAGGTGGTGGAACTGCCCGTCCACGGCCGCCACATGGTGGCCAATGCGCTTCTGGCCGCCGCCGCCGGCTGGGTGGCAGGTCTTGCGAAGGAGCAGATCGTCTCCGGCCTCAACCGGGCGCAGCTCACGGGCGGCAGGCTCCACTGCACCCGGTCCAACGGCATTCTGGTAGTGGACGATACGTATAACGCCAATCCGGATTCCATGCAGGCCGCCCTGCACACCGCAGCGGAGCTTTCCTGCACCGGCAGGCGCTTTGCGGTGCTGGGCAGAATGGGGGAACTGGGAACGTTTTCCGAAGAAGGGCACGCGCTGGTGGGACGCACGGCGGAAAAGCTCCGCTTTGACTGCGTGGTCAGCGTGGGAACGGATGCCGCCCGGATTACGGACGCCATTTCTCCGAACTCATCCACCAAAGGACTGAACTTCGGCTCCGCAGAGGAAGCCGCCGAATGGCTCCGCAGCCACACGGCGCCGGGAGACATCGTCCTTTTCAAGGGCAGCCGCCTTGCCCGGATGGAGCAAGTCATGAACCTCACCTTTCCGCCCCAGTAAATTTTATGCATTCCTTCATTGAACAGCTCAGCCCCGCGGGGGCGCTTGCAGAACCGGCAGGGAGAGCCCTGCTGGCCTGCCTCATCTCTTTTGTCCTGACGATGATGTTCGCCCCGCGGGTAATCCGCGCGCTGATTTCCCTGAAAATCGGCCAGCCCATCAGGACCGCGGAGGAAGTGCACAAGCTGGCGGAACTCCACGGAGCCAAGGCGGGAACTCCCACCATGGGCGGCGTGCTGATCGTAGGCTCCATGACGGCGGCTACCCTGCTGTGCGCCAGAATGAACAATCCCTTCATCATCTCCTGCCTGTTCGTCACCCTGGCGCTGGGACTGCTGGGCTTCCGGGACGACTACCTGAAGGTGGCCAAGAAAACCTCGGACGGCATTTCCGCGCGTAAAAAACTCTTCATCCAGTTCCTGGCCGGGCTGGCGGGCGTCACGTTCCTGTACCTGTACCCGGAAGGCAGCCCCCGCGTGGAACTGCATGACTACGTCTCCTCCCTGTTCATTCCGTTCTACGGCCAGGTGAACCTGCCGTGGTACGTTTACATTCCCTTCGGCGTCGTGGTGGTCATGTCCGCCTCCAATGCGGTGAACCTGACGGACGGACTGGACGGCCTCGCCTCCGGCTGCTCCGTCACCACGGGCATCTCCTACGCCATCATTGCCGCCATTTGCGGGAACTGGCTGATGGCGGATTCCCTGGACATCCCCTTCCACCCCGGCGCAGGGGAAATCAGCGTTTTCATGATGGCCCTGGTGGGCGCCTGCCTGGGTTTCCTGTGGCACAACTGCTACCCGGCCAGGGTCTTCATGGGGGATACCGGCTCCCTGGCCCTGGGCGGAGCATTCGGCATGGCCGCCGTCTGCACGGCGCAGGAGCTTCTTTTCATCGTCATCGGTGGCGTTTTCGTCATGGAGGCCACATCCGTCGTTCTCCAGGTAGGCAGCTTCAAGCTGCGCCACGGCAAACGCATCTTCGCCATGGCTCCCATCCACCACCATTTTGAACTCAAGGGATGGAAGGAAACCCAGGTGATTGCCCGCTTCTGGATGATCAGCCTCCTGCTGGCGTTCCTGGGCCTTTTCCTGATCACCACCGCCTGACAACCACGAACATGCAGCTCAACAATCTCAACATAGCCGTTCTGGGAGCGGGAAGAAGCGGACGCGCCGCGGCGCGCCTCGCCATGAAGCATGGCGCCCGGGTGCGCGTGTTTGACGCCTCCCCCTCCATCGGCAACTGGCCGGAAGACATTCCGCTACACGCCGCCGCCACGGAGGAAGACGGGAGGGCCTTCCGCGCGGACCTGGTGGTCATCTCCCCCGGCATTGAGACGGACAGCCCCTTTGTCAGGGCCTTCGGGCGGGAAGGCGTGGAAACCATCGGTGAAATGGAGCTGGCCTGCCGCTTCTACCATGGCCGCATCATCGCCATCACCGGCACCAACGGAAAAACCACCACCACGTCCCTGGTGGAAAAAATCCTGCTTCGCGCCGGAAAGGCGGCCATCGCCTGCGGCAATTACGGCGTCCCGATGGCGGAAATCCTGCTCCGGGATTCCGTGCCGGACGTGCTGGCGCTGGAGGTCAGCTCCTTCCAATTGGAAACTATCCGCGATTTCCACCCGGACGTGGCCGTATGGCTCAATTTTGCGCCGGACCACATGGACCGCTACAAGTCCGTGGAGGATTACTACCACGCCAAGCTGCACATCTTCGACAACCAGACGGAAGAAGACCTGGCCGTCGTGCGCGCCGGGGAAAGGCTCCCGCACCTGAAAGCCCCCGTCCGCACCTTCAGTTCGGAAGATCCGGCGGCGGACCTTTATTACCGGGAACCGCAGGTCATGGAGGGAGACAAGCCCCTGCTGAACCTGGCGGATACCACCCTGAACCAGCGCCACAACGCGGAAAACGCCATGGCCGCCGTGCTGGCCTGCCGCCACCTGGGCATTCCCGCGGAAACGGCTGCGGAAGTATTGAAGGAGTTCACTCCCCCCGGCCACCGCTGCGAGACCGTCCGCACGCTGGACGGCGTGCTGTGGCTGAACGATTCCAAGGCCACGAACCTGCACGCGCTGGAAGCGGCGCTGAAATCCCAGAATTCCCCGGTCATCCTGATTGCCGGAGGCAAGGACAAGGGACTGGATTACCTGCCCCTGCGGCCCATGCTGAAGGAAAAGGTGCGCGCGTGCGTCGTCTTCGGCCAGATTGCGGACCAGCTCCAGGACGCCTTTTCCCCCGTGGTTCCCACGGAAAAAGCAGCGGACGTGGCGGACTGCGTGGCCAAGGCCCGCGCCCGCGCCAGGACGGGAGACACCGTCCTGTTCTCCCCCGGCACCTCCTCCTTTGACATGTTCACCGGCTACGTCCAGCGCGGCCAGGCCTTCCGGGACGCGGTGAACGCCCTCTCCCCCCTTTCCTGACAACCCACCAGAAACCCACCATCATGAAAACGACCAAGACCCCCGATCACAATCCGACCGGACGCACCCGTCCGAAACGCAAAATGGGCACCGTGCTCCGTGCCAAGCTCAGCAGATACCGCGCACGCGTCTCCGAATTTGAAGATGACGCTCCCAGCAGCACCGTCGTGCGCTGGCTCGTCGTCCTCCTTCTTCTCCATCTTCTTGTTATCGGCGGCGTCTATGTCCGCAGCACCTGGTTCAGGAATACGACGGAGACCGTGGAAATGGCAACCGCCCTTCCCGCGCCGCCCACCGTTTCCCAGACGCCCGTTCCTGCGGCTCCCCCGGCGGTTCTGCCCCAGGCTCCCCAGGCCGCTCCCGCGGCTCCGGTCACCATCACGCAGCCGGAACAGGTGGTGGACGCGCGCCCGAACAGGCAGCCGGTTCCCGCCGTGCAGGAACACATTCCGGATGCCGCTCCGGTGGCAGGTCCTGCGCGCCACATCGTGCGCACGGGGGATACGTGGGAACGGATCGCCCGTGACAACCAGGTGGCCGTCAATGACCTGAAAGCCGTCAATCCCAGGGTGCAGCGCCTTGTCAGCGGAAGCACGCTCGTCATTCCGGCACGCCCCGGCGACAAGATGGCGCCGGAAAAAACCGCCGCCGCGGAAACGGAACCGGACGGCGTGGCGCATATCGTGAAGAAGGGTGAGACCCTCTCCGTAATCGCCCGCAAGTACAAGATGAACTGGCGCTCCCTCCAGAAATTCAACAAGATGAACGACCGGGACGTAGCACGCCTCAAGATCGGTCAAAAGATCATGATTCCCAAGAAGTAAGTTCTTTCTCTTCCCGCCCCTGCCGCCATGTCTTCCAAAGTCTGCATGATTCTGGTCTGGTTTTTCGTCATCTGCCTTCTGGTCGTGGGCCTGGTGATGGTATCCAGCACGGCGGCCTGGGCGGAAGAAACCAAGCACCCGTACGAGCCCCTGTTCAAGCAGACCGCCTTTGCCTGCGCGGGGCTGGTGGGGGCCATGATCCTCTCCCGGATAGATTACCGGATATGGAGGAAGTATATCTGGTGGATTCTGGGGTTCGCCTGCTTCCTGCTGGTGCTGTGCTACGTGCCGGGCATCGGGAAGGAGATCAACGGGGAACGCCGCTGGATCACCATCGGCATGCAGTTCCAGCCCAGTGAATGCGCCAAGCTCTGCATGATGATGGCGCTGGCCAACTGGCTGGCCCTGTACCGGGACCGCACTACCTCCTTCTGGTGGGGGTTCGTGATGCCCGGCGTCATCTTCGGCATTCCGCTGGCGCTGATTCTTTTTGAAAAGGACATGGGCACCTCCGTAGCGCTGGCCCTGGCCGCGTTCTGCGTGATGTTCGTGGCCGGCACGCGCAAGATTTACCTGGGCGGCGCCCTAGCGCTCGCCGGAGCGGCCCTGTACGTTCTGGTGCAGAGCAACGCCAACCGCCTGGAACGCTTCCTGGCCTGGAAGGACCTGGACGCCCACCGCCTGGGCGCGGGGCTCCAGCAGTACCGCGCCTCCATCGCCCTGTCCCGCGGCGGCCTGGACGGGGTGGGCCTGGGCAACAGCGCGGAAAAGCACGGCACGCTTCCCTTCGCCCATACGGACTTCATCTTCGCCCCGCTTGGGGAGGAGTTCGGCTTTTACGGAACCATGTTCGTCCTGCTCTGCTATTTCCTGATGACCTATGCGGGCATCGGCGTAGCCATGCAGTGCCGGGACGCCTACGGCCGGTTCCTGGCCGTGGGGATCGTCGCCATCATCTTCTGCCCCGCCATCCTGAACATTGCCGTGGTGACCAACGCCGTGCCCAACTCCGGGCTACCGCTGCCCTTCATCAGCTTCGGGGGCACCAACCTGGTCTTCACGCTGGCCGCCCTGGGCATGCTCACCAGCATTCAGAGATTTTCCACCGGTGCACAGCCCAACTGTGAAATCACCCGCAAAGACGAACGCTCCATTGACGTAAGATTATGACTGAACCCTCTCCCTCGCGTCCCACCCTGAACATCGTGATTGCCTGCGGCGGCACGGGGGGGCACCTTTTCCCCGGCATAGCCGTAGCCCAGGAACTTAAAAAGCGCGGCCACAACGTCACCCTCCTCATTTCCCAGAAGAAGGTGGATGCGCAGGCCAGCAAGAATTACGGCGATCTCAATTTCCGCACCATTGAGGCCATCGCTATGCCCAAAATCCCGTCCATGTCCCTGCTGGGCTTCGGGCTCAGGCTGTACAAGGCCATCCGTTTCAGCCGCAGCCTTCTGGACGAGGTGAATGCGGACGTCGTCATCGGCATGGGCGGCTTTACTTCCTTCCCCCCCGTTTACGCCGCCCACCGCAAGGGCATCCGCACCTACGTGCACGATTCCAACGCCCTGCCCGGAAAGGCCAACCGCATGACCGCCAAATGCTGCACGAACGTGCTGCTGGGCATTGAGGAAGCCAGACATTACTTTAACCCCGCCAAATGCATTGTCACCGGCACCCCGGTGCGCCAGGAAATGGTGGCCAGGAAGGACAGGAATGAATCCAGGGCGGAGCTCCACCTGCCCCGGGACCGCCGCGTGGCCCTGGTGATGGGCGGCTCCCAGGGCGCCAGGAACCTGAATTCACTGATCATTGAAGCGGCCCGGCAATGCGCGGACTTGTGCGATTTTCTCATCATCACGGGCTCTGCTGACTTCACGCGCGTCAGCCAGCTGACGGCGGACATGCCCCATGTGCACGTCATTGAATTCTGTTCCGCCATGGCGACTGCGTACGCCGCGGCGGACGTGGTCATTTCCCGCTCCGGGGCGTCCAGCCTGACGGAGCTGGCCCATATGGGGAAGGCCGCCCTGCTGGTTCCCTACCCCTTCGCCGCGGACGACCACCAGGCGCACAACGCGCGCGTCTTCGCGGCCCACGGCGCGGCGCGCATGATGCGTGAAAACACCCTTACGCCGGACGATATTGCGGCTTTTCTGAATGAAGTCTTCAAGGATTCCTCCCTGCTGGCCTCCATGAATGAATGTGCTTTACGTCTGGATACGCCTGATGCAGTATCCCGCATCGCCAATGTCATTGAAAACACGGACCATGCAGCCATCCATGATTGAGACTTTACGCAAACGCCTGATGGACAGGGAACATCCGGCACGTCTCCACCTCATCGGGGTGGCCGGGTCCGGCATGTCCGGCCTGGCGCTCATGCTGATGGAAATGGGGCACCGGGTGAGCGGCTGCGACCGGGTGACCAGCACGGAAACCGAACGGCTCCAGAGCCTGGGGCTTTCTTTTTCCTGCCCGCATTCAGCGGACGCCGTCTCCGACGCGGAAATCGTCATTTATTCCAGCGCCATCCGGGAGGACAATCCGGCCCTTTCCGCCGCGCGCAAACTGAACATTCCCTGCATGCGCCGCGCGGAATGCCTGGCGGCCATCCTGAACGGGAAGAAGGGCGTCGTGGTCTCCGGCACGCATGGCAAAACCACCACCTCGGCCCTTTGCGCTCACCTGATGCGGGAAGGCCGCATGCGCCCGTGCCACTATGTAGGGGCGGAAATCCCCGTGCTGGGCACCAACGCCCACTGGAACGAGGACAGCGAATACCTGGTGGCGGAAGGGGACGAGAGCGACGGCACGCTGGTGAACTACATCCCGGAGCACAGCATCGTCCTCAACATTGAGCCGGAACACCTGGACCATTACAAGGACCTGGATGAAATCAAGGCCGTGTTTGACCAGCTTTGCTCCCAGACGCGGGGCATGATCATTTACTGCCGCGCCCATGCCGGCGCAGCGGACGTATGCGCCGGCTATCCCAATTCCGTTTCCTACGGCTGGTCTGGTGCGGATTACACCGCCACGGACATCCTGGAACGCCGCGGCCGCACCCTGTTCACCGTCCTGAAAGGGGAAGAGGAACTGGGCCGCGTGGAGCTGGGCATTCCCGGACGCCACAACGTGCTGAATTCCCTGGCGGCCATTGCGCTGGCAACGGAACTGGGCGTGGACTTCCCGGCGATAACGCGCGGCCTGGCTTCCTTCGCCGGGGCCAAGCGCCGCTTTGAGACCAAATACCTTTCCCCCACCATCCGGATTGTGGACGATTACGGCCACCATCCCACGGAGATAGCCGCCACGCTCCAGACCGCCCGCTCCCTCCACCCGAACCGCCTGGTGGTTTACTTCCAGCCGCACCGCTACACGCGCACCCAGATGCTGGCGGACGACTTCGGCAAGGTGCTCCAGGCGGCGGACCTCGTCTTTGTGGCGGACGTTTACCCCGCCAGCGAACTGCCCATTGAAGGAGTGAGCGGCCAGACCATCATCGACGCCATGCACAGGCACGGCCCGGTGGAAACCCATTACCTTCCCGACCTGGGCACGGCCCACCACGCCATCGGCAACGCGCTGAAACCCGGAGACCTGTTCCTGACGCTGGGGGCCGGAAACGTCCACGAATGCGGCATGCGCATCGCGCGCGACCTGGCTCTGCTGGAGGATCTGGAACGCACCGCGGGCGAATCCCTGGAAGGCAAGCTGTACGAACCCATGTCACGCCACACCACCATGAGGGTGGGAGGCTGCGCCCAGTACTGGCTGGAGCCCTCCACCTTCTCCGGCATGCAGACGGCCGTCAATTATTGCAGGGACAGGAACATTCCCGTGCACGTCATTGGCCGCGGCTCCAACATCATCGTCAGGGACGGCGGCCTGCGCGGCGCCGTCATCCACCCCTCCGGAGGCGAATTCGACGTCCTGGAAATTCAGGGGAACCGCCTTTCCGCCGGCGCGGGAGTGCGGCTGAAAAAGCTGGTTTCCACCGCCGTCCAGAACGGCCTGGGCGGCCTGGAATGGATGGACGGCATTCCAGGCAATGTGGGAGGAAGCCTCCGCATGAACGCCGGGGCCATGGGCATGGACATGATTAAAAACCTCGTCTCCGTCGTCTGCCTGGATGAAGACGGGGAAATCCGCAGTCACACAAAGGAGGAACTGAACGCCCAGTACCGCTCCATCCCGGACCTGGCCCATAATTTTGTGCTTCAGGCCGTGTTTGAAGCGCAGCCCGCCCCGGCGGAGGAAATGGAACGGCTCCTGGCGGCGGCCAGGGCCAAGCGCAAGCTTTCCCAGCCCGTAGGAGCCAGCGCAGGCTGCATCTTCAAGAACCCGGAGGAAATCCCGGCGGGCAGGCTCATTGACGAGCTGGGCCTGAAAAACGCCTGCGTGGGGGATGCCTGCGTGTCAGACGTGCACGCCAATTTCATCATCAACCGCGGCCATGCCAGGGCGCGGGACATCACCATCCTGATTGACATGATCCGGAAGGAAGCCATGGAAAACCGCGGCATTGACCTGAAATCGGAAGCCCAGGTCATCGGAGACCGGGAACCCCAGTTTTAACCCATTCATTATTTTATTTCAACATGAGCACTCTCAAGCGCGACCTCAAGATTGCCCTTCTCCTTGGCGGCCCCGGAGCGGAACGGGAAGTATCCCTCGTCTCCGGAAAGTCCGTTTACGGCGCCCTGCGCCAGGCCGGGTTTACCGACGTAACGGAGGTGGACGTACATGGTCCGGACTTCCGGCTGCCGGAAGGCACGGAACTGGCCTACAACATCATTCACGGCACCTTCGGCGAGGACGGAGCCCTTCAAGCCATTCTGGAGGAACGCGGCGTTCCGTATACGGGAGCCGGTTCCCGTTCCAGCGCCCTGTGCTTTGACAAGTCCGAATCCAAGAAGGTGTTTCTGGAAGCCGGGGTTCCCACCCCCCGCGCGGAAATCCTGGACTGCTCCGGCGGCATCGTGATGCCGTCCCTTCCCCTTCCCTTCGTCATCAAGCCCCCCTGCGAGGGCTCCAGCGTGGGCGTCCACATCGTCCACAAGCAGGAAGACGTGCTCCCCGCCATGGAGGAAGCCGTTACCCACGGCACCACCGTGCTGGTGGAGGAATTCATTCAAGGCCGTGAACTTACGGTGGGCGTTCTGGACGGGGAAGCCCTCCCGGTCATCCACATCTGCCCCCGCTCCGGCTTCTATGACCTGAGCAACAAGTACCCGTGGATGAACATGGGCGGAGGCACGGATTACATCTGCCCGGCGGACCTTCCGGAAGAAACCGCCGCCAAGGTGCAGGAGGCCGCCCTGAAGGCCTACCGCGCCGCCGGCGTGGAGGTGTACGGCCGCGTGGACGTGCTGCTGCGCGAGGTAGACGACTCCCCCTTCGTGCTGGAAATTAACACCATTCCCGGCATGACCCCCTCCAGCCTGCTCCCCAAGGCGGCTGCTGCCGCCGGCTGGTCCTACGAGGCCCTTTGCGAAAAAATAGCGGAATTATCGCTAGCCACCCCCCGGAAATAGCGTAATATTTGACAGAGGGCGGGGAGTCGCCCATCCCACACCCCCCGATGTCGCACAAAGCCACAACGCCAGTCCCCCGCTCCGCCAAAAGGCCGGAAATGCTCCTGCTGGAACGGGAGGCCAGAAAAGAAACCATTGAGCGCAAGGGCAGGAACTACCGTTTCTGGCTCTTCCGGCGCAAGCTATACCACATCGTCACCGTTTACACGCTCATCTTCGGCCTTATCGGGGCCATCGTCTTCCTCTGGACGGATTACATCCTCAAGTACGACTGGCTCTCCATCGACACCGTCACGTTGAAAAGCAACGGCATTTTCAACTCCGAGCAGGCTTTCGCCGTCATGGGGATAGGCCCGAAGGACAACATCTTTTCCATGGATGCCGCGGAACTGGAACAGCGGCTGGAAAAATGCCCGGCCATCCGCCGGGCGGCCGTCAAGCGCCAGATATCCTCCAATCCCACGCTGCTGGTGGACATTGACGCGCGCATCCCCGTGGCATGGATTGACTGCCCGGAACTGGGCGTCCACCCGGGAGACGCCAAATACGGCGTTCTGGCGGACAAGGAGGGCGTCATTTTCCCCTGTATGGAGCAGGTCCACATGCCCTACATCCAGGGCAGGCACATGCCCTCCGTCACGCTCAGGCCGCCCAGCTCCGGCCAGCTCAGCTACGGAGTCGGCATCCGGGAGCTGGAAGCGCCCATGAAGCTGATTGAGCTGCTCTCCGGCACGGTGACGGAATACCTGCCCAGCATCGTCTCCATCACCACGCCCAACGACTGGTCCTTCTGCGTGCGCTTCTCCAACGACTGCCAGGCCACCTTCAGCCATTACGGCCTGGAGCACCAGGTGGAAAAACTGTCCCGCGCTCTCCGGCACGCACGCCAGACGCACCGGAAAATCAGCGCCATCAACCTGATTCCGGAGCACAATATCCCCGTCATTTTCGACGATTCCTACGAGGACATCCCCCTTGCGGAACCGATTGAGGAATGACGCCGTGCCGGCGTCCCCTCCCGGAAGCGGTTTTTCCCCGTTCCCGGCCTTCTCCCGGGAACGTTCTCCCATATTTTCCTCAATTCCTCCCGAGCGAAACACCTGGTTTTCACAGGTTTTCCCCCATGTCAGAATTCTATTCTTTCTCAACGGGAAATGAGATCGTGAAGACCTATTGAACACTTGCCAATAACGCCGCGCAAGCTATACTTTCCACGATATTATGAGCAACGAAACACCTTTATCACCCGAAGCGGAAAAACTGGCAGCGGCCCGCAAGCGCAACCTTGACCTGGCCCTCTCCCAAATCCAGAAAGACTTCGGAGAAAACGCCATCATGCGCCTTGGAGACAACGTCAAGATGGAAGTGGACGTCATCCCCACCGGCAATCTTCTCATTGACCGCGCGCTGGGCGTGGGCGGCTTCGCCCGCGGCCGCATCGTGGAAATCTACGGGCCGGAATCCTCCGGTAAAACCACCCTGACCCTGACGGCCATCGCCCAGGCCCAGAAAGCCGGCGGCCTGGCCGCGTTCATTGACGTGGAACACGCCCTGGACCCGCAGTACGCCGCCCGCCTGGGCGTCAACCTGGACGACCTGCTGGTCTCCCAGCCGAGCTCCGGGGAAGAAGCCCTGCAAATCTGCGAAGCCCTGGTGCGTTCCAATTCCATTGACGTCATCGTGGTGGACTCCGTGGCCGCGCTGGTCACCAAGCAGGAGCTGGAAGGCGAAATAGGAGACTCCACGGTGGGCGCCCAGGCGCGCCTGATGTCCGCCGCCCTCCGCAAGCTCACCAGCTTCATCTCCAAGGCCCGCACCGTCTGCGTCTTCACCAACCAGATCCGTGAAAAAATCGGCGTCATGTTCGGCAACCCGGAAACCACTCCCGGCGGACGCGCCCTGAAATTCTACGCTTCCGTGCGCGTGGACATCCGCCGCATCGGCCAGATCAAGGCCAGCGACGGCTCCGTAGCCGGAAACCGCACCAAGATCAAGGTGGTCAAGAACAAGGTGGCGCCCCCCTTCACGGAATGCGAGTTCGACATCATGTACAATGAAGGCATCTCCTCCGTGGGAAGCCTGCTGGACCTGGCGATGGAGTATGACATCATCCAGAAGCGCGGCTCCTGGATCAGCTATAACGGCAGCCAGATCGCCCAGGGCAGGGACGCCGCGAAGGAAGCCCTCAAGTCCAACCCTGACCTGTACAAGGAAATCGAAGAACTGGTCAAGGCCAAGATGGACGAGAAGGCGGCCAAATAATCCGGCTCCTTCCCTGTTCCCACTCATTCAAGGCGGCTCCCCCTTCCGGGAGCCGCCTTTTCCCTTTCCGGAGGCAGGCGCAAAAGAATCTTTCACGGAAACTTTTCTCTTGTGCGTCATGAAAAATCCGTTAGTCTGGACGCGATATCGTCCTATGTATCCGACCTCTCGCACATCATTTGCAGCCGTGCTCGGCGTTTTGGGCATGTTTCTGCTGACGCTGTCCACGGCCTTCGGATGGAACCCGGAAACCATCAACGGCGTGCAGTACATTCCGATGTCCGAGGTGCGCACCCATTACAAACTGACACGGGAACGCACGGAAGGACGGCAGAAAGTTTACGAAGTGCCGGAAAAGATCCAGATACGCATGCAGGCGCACAGCCAGGACATGTTCATGAACAACATGAAGTTCGTGCTTTCCTATCCCGTGGCGGACCATCCGTCCAAGGGGCTGATGGTCTCCAACATGGACCTGCACAAAATCATTGACCCGGTCCTGCGCCCCACTTACATCGCCAACCGCCGCAGCTTCAATACGGTAGTCATTGACCCCGGCCACGGCGGCCATGACAGCGGCACGCGCAACCGCATCAGCAGGGAGGCGGACATCAACCTCTCCGTCGCCAAAAAACTGCGGGACCGTCTCAAGGGCATGGGCTACCAGGTGGTGATGACCCGTGACACGGACAACTTCATTACCCTCCAGGACCGCGTCCGCATCGCCAACAGGCACAGCAACGCCATCTTCATCAGCATCCACTTCAATGACGGCGGCCCCTCCGCCCGCGGGGTGGAAACCTTCACGCTGGCCCCTGCGGGCACTTCCTCCTCCATGTCCCGCAACATCCGCCAGGACGCCCTCCAGGGCAACTCCCAAGACAGCATGAACATCGCCCTGGCTACAGCCGTGCAGGGGCACATGCTGAAAGGGCCGCTCGCCATCAAGGAAGGCATCTCCATGGTTGACCGGGGCATCAAGCGCGCCCGCTATTCCGTGCTGTGCACCATCAAGCACCCAGCCATTCTGGTGGAAGGCGGATTCATGTCCAACCCGCAGGAAGCTCTGCTCATCTCCACGGAGCGCTACCAGAACTTCATGGCCTCCTCCCTGGCCGCCGCCGTGCGCCAGTACCGCACCGCCCTGGGCCAGCAGGTGCGCAGAACGCGTTAAGCCCCGCACTTACCGGGGGTTGCCCCTCCGCAGCATGAACATCATCCGCATTCCCGGCCTGGCAGACTATCAGGAAACCCTGGAACTTCAGGAACAACTGGTCCGGGCCCATCAGGAAGACCCGGAACGGGAAGATGACCTGCTTCTGCTGGAACATGCCGGGGTTTATACCATCGGGCGCACGCGCGACCACGCCAGCCTGCACCCCGGTTCCGCGCTCCCCTTCCCCGTTCATGAAATCAACCGTGGCGGGCAGGCCACCTACCACGGCCCCGGCCAGCTCGTAGGGTACCCCATCACGGATTTGAACCGCTGCGGCAGGGACCTGCACAACTACGTCACCGCCCTGGAAAACGCCTTGATTGAAGCTTGCGCCAAATTCGGCGTACAGGCCCGCATCCGGGAAGGTTTGGTGGGCGTATGGGTGGAGGACCGCAAAATAGCCTCCATCGGCGTAGGGGTGAAAAAATGGATCGCCATGCACGGCTTCGCCTTCAACGTGACCCGCGAATCCCTGCCCCCCTTCCAGGCAATCACTCCGTGCGGCATCCAGGGCGTGCAGATGACCTGCCTGGAACAGGAAATGCCGGAATCCGGGCAGAAGGACGACCTGCTGAACCGGTTCGGAAACGTTTTTGCAACACTGTGGAAGGAAAAATTCCACCGGAATTCAGAAGGTGCAGAGTGTGCCGGGGAGCATGAAAAATCCTTCTTCCCTTGAAGACGGAAATGCGCCAAAGGCTGGGAAGCGGCCATTTCAGACCATGAATGCAGGGGAAATGTTCAAAAAAACACTTCCTGTAAGACACAGACCGTGTCAGCAATACGTCCTTGCATCTTGACGCGGTTCCCGAACGGACGGATGCTTATACCAGTTATGGGGAAAACACTTTTCCAAAAAATCTGGGACGCTCATTCCGTCGGCATCCTGCCGGACGGAAGAACGCAAATGTTCATCGCTACACATCTGCTGCATGAAGTCACCTCTCCGCAGGCCTTCGGAATGGTCCGGGACCTGGGCCTAACCGTGCGTCACCCGGAACGCACCTTTGCCACCGTGGACCACATCATCCCCACGGACAACCAGGCGGAACCGTTCGCGGACGCCACGGCTGACGCCATGATCAAGGAACTGCGCCGGAACTGCGCGGAAAACGGCATCCGCTTTTTCGACCTCCCCACCGGCCTCCAGGGCATCGTGCACATGGTAGGCCCGGAACTCGGCATCACCCAGCCGGGCATGACCATCGTGTGCGGGGACTCCCACACGGCTACGCACGGCGCGTTCGGCTCCATTGCCATGGGCATCGGCACCACGCAGGTGCGCGACGTGCTGGCTACGCAGACCATGGCCCTCAGCCCGCTCAAGGTGCGCCGCATCAACGTGAACGGGAAACTGGCCCCCGGCGTGCGCGCCAAGGATGTGGCCCTGCACATCATCGGCCTTCTGGGCGCCAAGGGCGGCCTGGGCTTCGCCTATGAATACGGCGGCAACGTAATAGACGCCATGAGCATGGACGAACGCATGACCCTCTGCAACATGTCCATTGAAGGCGCGGCCCGCTGCGGCTACGTGAACCCCGACCAGACCACGGTGGAATACATCAAGGGCCGTCTGTTCGCCCCCACCGACGCGGACTGGGACAAGGCCGTGGAACGCTGGTTGAGCTTCGCTTCCGATGCGGACGCGGAGTACGACGAGATCGTGGAGATTGACGGAGCCGCCATTGAACCGACGCTGACATGGGGCATTTCCCCGGACCAGAACACGGGCATCAGCGGCAGCACGCCCAACCCCTCCTCCGCCAGGAACGACGACGAACGGAAGATGATCAATGAGGCGCTGGAATACATGAAATTCCCCGCGGACATGCCCCTCAAGGGACTGCCGGTGCAGGTGTGCTTCGTAGGCTCCTGCACCAATGGCCGCATCTCGGATTTCCGGGAAGTAGCCGCCCTTATCAAGGGGCGCCATGTGGCTCCCGGCATCCGGGCCCTGGCCGTTCCCGGCTCCCAGATGACTGCCAGGCAGTGTGAAGAGGAAGGCATCGCGGACATTTTCCGTGAAGCCGGCTTTGAATGGCGCCTGGCGGGCTGCTCCATGTGCCTGGCCATGAATCCGGACAAGCTCCAGGGGGACCAGCTCTGCGCCAGTTCCTCCAACCGGAACTTCAAGGGCCGCCAGGGAAGCCCCACCGGGCGCACCCTGCTGATGAGCCCCGCCATGGTGGCCGCCGCCGCCCTGACCGGGAAGGTCTCCGACGCGCGCGACGTGTTTTCCCTGAATTAACTTTCCAACTTTTTCCTTTATGTCTCTGACCAAATTCACCTCCATCACCGGCACCTGCGTTCCTGTTCCCGGACCGGACATGGACACGGACCGCATCATCCCCTCCCGCTTCCTCAAGTGCATCACGTTTGACGAGCTGGCGGGAGTCATGTTCTGGGACGAACGCTTTGACGAAAACGGACAGTCCAAATCCCATCCGGTGGACGATCCCCGCTTCAAGGGGGCTTCCATCATCCTGGGCGGCTCCAACTTCGGCTGCGGTTCCTCCCGCGAACACGCTCCGCAAACCATCAAACGCTCCGGCATCAAAGCCGTCATCGCGGAATCCTTTGCGGAAATCTTCTTCGGCAACAGCACCGGCATCGGCCTCCCTTGCGTGTGCGCGTCCGCGGATGACATTGCCGCACTGACCCGGTACATTTCCGATCATCCGGAAACGGAAGTGACGATCGACCTCCTGAACATGACAGCCTCCTGGAAGGAAGGTTCCTTCCCCATCCGGATGCCGGCGGAAGCCCGTGAAGCCCTGAGCCGGGGCCGCTGGGATTCCATTGCGGAACTGCTTGTCAACATGGATGCCGTGGAAAAGAAAAATGCGGAACTGCCCCAGGTAACAGCCTCCTGCTGATTCAACATTGACCTCTCCCTACCCCCCCTCTATCCCCCACTTCCCCATATGATTTTCAGAATTACAGACTACGTCCACTACGGCACGCTGGACAACCGTGAACGCGGAACCGTCAAGCTTGCGCTGCAGCTTATGGGGATGCCCCATCCGGTGAATATCACCCTGCAGGGGGACTGCCTCCAGGATCTGGCCGGATGCCTGGTCGATTTCAGGAACCCCTCCCCCCAGATGCTCCCTGCGGAACTTACCCAGCTCCCGGAAAACATCCGGGGCGTGGCGGGGGACATGACGGCCAGCCGCCGCATGCCCGTCAAGGGGAAGAAAACCATGGAAAACTCCCTGTACCTGGAATGGTTCACCAGCCACCACGACATGGTGCTGCTGGAAAGCACGGCCTTTTCCATCAAGGTCTCCCTCCCCGAATGGATCATGGATTCCTGCGAGGAACAGGTTCAGATCATGGCGAACCAGCAGATGCTGCGCACCCAGGTGAAGGAATGGTCCAAAACCTATGCCAACACCCAGGAGGACGGCAACCTGCCCGACCACCACTGGGACAAGCGCCTGCGGGAGGCGGAAGCCATCGCCATCGCCTACCAGGAAGTGTTCCAGAAATACAGGCTGAACCCCACCGGAGACATCCGCCTGGCCTTTGTGATGGGCTGGGACGACGTGCTTGACAACATCGCCCAGTCGGAGGAAACGGGCACTCCGTGTTCCTGCAAAAGCACCGGCATGCTCAGCCTCTTTGACATCCTCAACGAACAGGAGGCCCAGGAAGTGCAGTCCTGCATGTTCCACCCCCTCTTCCAGCAGGTCATGGAGCTGACGGACCTGTGCCAGCGCCAGTTCAGCCGGGAGATCAACAAATCCCAGAGGAACCGGACGGAACCGCTGGAACCCCTGAACCAGATTTTTTACTGCATCCGCTACATCACCCCGCGCATTCTCTCCTGCCTGCTCCAGGAGAAGGAAAACGCTGCGGACTACTGCACCATGGCCGCCCGCATGGCCCTGTGCGTGGAACAGACGCGCCAGACGGTAGCCGCGCTGGACATCCGCCGCAGCCAGGTGGACAACGAGGTTACGGAACGTTTTTCCTCCTTGCTGGAGGAAGTCAACTCCTTCCAGGAAAGCCTGGCAACCCAAAGCCGGAAAAGCAATCTATAACCAACTTACTTTCACAACATTACCTCTTCACTACAGACCACCATGCACTTCCATACCTGCCTCCAAGGACTGTGTGCAGTCCTGGCCGCCGCCGCTTTTTCCTACGCGGATGAACCGGCCGTTTCCATTTCAGACTTCGGGGTGGACAAGGTCATGTCCGGCCCCGTCGTTTCCATCAATGACCAATACAAGGGAGTCGTGAAGATCGAAGTGGATTCCCTGACGCCGGACTACGCCACTCCATGGGATACGGGCCGCTACCAGGGCGGCATCGGCACCGGCTTCCTGATCGGGGAAAACGCCTTCATGACGAACGCCCATGTGGTCAGCAACGCGGAACGCATTTACATCTCCATGTACGGGGATTCCCGCAAAATTCCCGCCAGGGTCAAATTCATCGCCCATGATGCGGACCTGGCCCTGCTGGAAGCGGACGACCCCAAGCCCTTCAAGGGCATCCGGCCTTTTGAATTCAGCAAGAACCTGCCCCACCTGGAAGACGAGGTGAGGGTGATCGGCTACCCCATCGGCGGCAACAGGCTTTCCGTCACGCGCGGCGTAGTCTCCCGCATCGACTTCACCACATATGCCCACCCCCGCAACACGGAACACCTGACCATCCAGGTGGACGCCGCCATCAATCCGGGCAACAGCGGGGGCCCCGCCCTGATGGGGGACAAAGTCATCGGCGTAGCCTTCCAGGGCCTGAACAACGCCAACAACACGGGCTACGTGATTCCCACGCCCGTCATCCGCCACTTTCTGGAGGACATCAAGGACGGCGTCTATGACGGCTACGTGGACATGGGCATCCAGGCCGCGCCCATCCTGAATCCCGCCATGCGCAAGGCGTTCGGCCTGCCGGACGACGAGAAGGGCGTCCTGATCGGCAAAGTGCTCAAGGGCTCCTCCGCCGATGGAGTGCTCCGCAACGGGGACCTGCTGATGAAGGTGGACGGCTACGACGTGGACAGCTCCGCCATGATTGAGCTGGACGGCCAGAAAATCAGCATGAAAGAGCTCATTGAACGCTGCTTCAAGGATGACCGGCTCCCGCTGGATATCATCCGCGACGGCAAGCCCATGAAGGTGGAGATGGTGATGAAGCCCTCTCTCTCCAAGGATCTGCTGATGGCGGAATACGACAAGATGCCCCGCTATATTGTCTTCGGCGGCCTGGTGTTCCAGCCCATCCAGCGCAATGTGCTTGCGGCGGCGGACATCTCCATGCTGGACGTCGCCCTGGATATCCGGGATTACCAGGAAGACGGCGGCTGCGTGGACCATGAAGACATGGTAATCATCACCAAGGTGCTGGACGATGAAGTGAACGCGCGCCTGTCCGGCTCCATCTCCAACGCCATCGTGGAAAAAATCAACGGCGTGAAGGTCAAGGGCCTCACCCACGCCTACGAACTCCTTTATCCGAAGAATATGCCGGAATACGTGATTATTGAACTGAAAAACGGGGAACGCCCCCTAATCTTTGAAGGCAAGGCCATGGAGGCGGCCAACAAGCGCATCTCCAAAACCTACAACATCCCGAAAAACGCCCGTCTGGACAGCGCCATTCCCGGCCGCCAGCCTGACCGGAACACCAACCCCGCCCGTTAACCGCCATGAAAATTCTTTCCCTTTTCGCCCTCGGTTCCCTGATTCTGCTCGGCGGCTGCCAGCCGCGCGAAGCCGGACGAACCGCTCCCGAACCCCAGCCCGGGCAGCAGCCGGAAACACCGCCTGAACAGGTGGAGGAAACGGCCGCTCCGGCGCAGCTCCCTTCTCCCACCAACTCCATGGTAGGCATTAACGCCACCAACCAGGGCTATGCCATGGTCCAGCCGTGGAGCAAGGAAAACCCGGCGTACAGCCAGGGCTTCGGCATTTACCTGGGGGACGGCAATATTCTGACGGCGGCCAACATCGTTTATTCCGCCAGCTTCGTGGAAGTGACCTCCGCGGACGGCTCCCAAACGGTTCCCGTGACCGTGACCGCCTTTGACCCGGAAGCCAATCTTGCCCTGCTGCGCCTGAAAAACGAGGCAGACGCCGCCTTCCTGGACAAGCTGGTGCCCGTCACGCTGGGGAACGCCCCGCGCCTGGGCGACAAGGTGACCTTCTGGCAGTTCAATGACGACGGCCTCCCCATCACTACGTCCGGAACCCTTCTGGCAACGGAAAGCTCCAGCCCTTTCACCAACAGCGAACCTTTTGTCCTGTACAATGTCAAATCCTCCGTCACGCCTCTGAAAGGCGGCGCGGGCAACCCCATCATGAGGGATAATAAACTGGTGGCTCTCAGCGCCAGCTGCGATCCTTCCGCCCAGAAGGCGCTGGCCGTGACCCATACCATGATTTCCCGGTTCCTCCAACAGGCCCGGTCCGGCAATTACACTGGCTTCCCGGCGGACGGCACCCAGGTCACGGAACTGACCGACCCCGTTTTCCGCAAGTTCCTGGGCCTTCCGGAAACCGGCGGCGGCTTTTACGTGGTGAAACTGCCTGTCTACGGTTCCTTTTACAAGGCAGGCGTGCGTCCCGGAGACGTGGTGGAAAGCGTCAACGGCATTCCGCTGGACAGCAAGGGCCTGATCAGGGATCCCGCGCTGGGCCCCGTTTCCGCCAACGTCCTGTTCCGTGACTCCGCCATGCCGGGGGATATCATTACGCTGGGCATCCGCCGCAAGGATAAGGACGGCGTCAGCCAGCCCATGACGCTGGATGTCAAGCTTGACCGGAGCGCGCTGGAGGGGGATCTGATCAATCCGGCCCCCTTTATTTCCAATCCCCCCTACCGCATTTACGGAGGTCTGGTGTTCGTTCCCCTGACGGGAGCCCTGATGAGGGAAATCAATAAGCTCAGCAAGAACCGCCCCCCTCTCAACCTGCTGGAAGCTATTCAGAAAAAGGAAGACATCCGGAAAAAAGGCGTGGATGAAATCGTGGTCTTCCTGATGGCGCTGCCCACCCAGGCCACGCTGGGCTATGCCCAGATGAACTCCTCCATTGTGGAAAAAGTGAACGGCGTCCAGGTAAAGAGCCTCAAGCACCTCAACCAGCTTCTGGACCTGCCCGCTCCCGGCGGCACGCACCGCATTGAGGTGGCCCAGCAGCCGTACACCATGTACATGTCCCAGAAAGAGGCCGCCAAGGCGGACCGCTTCATCCAGATGAGGGCTGTTCCCGTGCTCCGCAGGGATTAGCAAAGCCGCGAGCCATTTCATTGCATTCCTTCTGAAATGTCCCTTCATACGCTGAATATCCGGCTGGATTTTCCCTATAGAACGGGCTTTACCCACGGAGCCTTCCGTCCGGAAAACGATGCGCTGGCCAGCCTGATGGAGCAAAGGCCCGGAGGCCGCGTCCTCGTCCTCATGGAGGAAGGACTGGAACGGTTTTATCCTCAGCTCCCGGCGGACATCGACCGTTATTTTGAAAAAAACGCCGGAGAACTGGCCTATGCCGGCTGCCGTTCCGTTCCGGGCGGGGAAGCGGCCAAAACCGGCTTTGCCGCGTGGGAAAAGGCCCTCCGCCACATTGTGGAAGCGGGCATCGACCGCCATTCCTACATCATTGCCGTGGGAGGCGGGGCGTTTCTGGACGTAGCGGGCTTTGCCGCCGCCATCGCCCACCGCGGCATCCGGCTGCTGCGCGTGCCCACCACCACTCTTTCCCAGGCGGATTCCGGCGTAGGCGTCAAAAACGGAATCAACTTCATGGGGCAGAAGAACTACCTGGGCACCTTCGCCGTAGCCTGGGCCACGCTTAATGACTTCCTGTTCCTTCATTCCCAGCCCCTCTCCCTTAAAAGGGCCGGCTTGGCGGAAGTGGTGAAGGTGGCCGTGGTAAAAGACGCCTTCTTCTTTAACTGGCTGGAAACGAACGCCGACGCGCTGGCCGCCTGCGAGCGGGACGCGCTGGAATATGCCGTGGAGCGTTCCGCCCTGCTGCACGCCGCTCACATCGCCGGAGGTGGAGACGCCTTTGAACTGGGTTCCAGCCGCCCCCTGGACTTCGGGCACTGGGCCGCCCATTACATGGAAACCATGTCCGGCTACACGCTGGACCATGCGGAAGCCGTTTCCGTGGGCATGTGCCTGGACATCCTTTATTCCGTCAGGAAGGGATGGCTGCCTGCTGCGGAGGCGGAAAGAATCGTCTCCGTACTGAAAGCCCTGGGACTGCCCGTGTTCCACCCTCTGCTCTCCCGCAGGACGGAGGATGGCGCATGCGAAGTGCTGAAGGGCCTGGAAGCCTTCCGTGAGCACCTTGGCGGCCATTTGACGGTATTGATGCTTACCGGGATAGGCCGGGGAAAGGACGTCCATGAAATAGACGCCGCGCTAATGGAGGAATGCATCCGGGAAATGCAGGAGGCCGCCCGCTGCTCCGGTCAGGAATAGGGGCCTTTCCTTGTTGCCTTCCTCCTTTTATTTGGAGTTCAGGTAATCCAGGATAATCCGGACCTCCGCCTTGATTCCGTTGAGAATCGCTCCGTCGTCCGCCTTGAATCCGGGATTGTGATTCGCAGGGCCGTCCCCGGAACCGATGGTCATGAAATAAGTGGGCGCTACCTGCGCATAATAGGAGAAATCCTCACTAGCCGGTACTCTGGGAGAATCAAAAACGTTCTTCTCACCCACGGCTTCAACGGCCGCCTTCTTCGCCAGTTCCCGCAGGGCAGCGTTATTCTGGATGGACGGATAGCCCAGAACGTAATCCAGCTTGTACTGCGCTCCATTGGCCTTGCATACATGGTCGATGACGGACCGGGTGCGTTCTTCCAGCAGTTTGCGGGTTTCCGGCGTTACGGAACGGATGGAGGCTCCCAGCACCGCTTTGTCCGGAATGACGTTGGGAGCGTTGCCGGACTGGAATTTTCCCACGGTGATCACGGCCATGTCCCCGGGCGTCGCATTGCGGGAGACGACCGTTTGCAGCGCCATCACGATTTCAGAGCCCGTGACGATGGGGTCCACGCCCAGCTGCGGCATGGAGCCATGGGAACCCTTCCCCTGAATGGTAAGGGAAAAGCCGTCCGACGAGGAAGAGGCGGCCCCCGCCGGCAGAATGCCGATGGACCCGGCAGGTTCATTGGGCATCACATGCGCACCGAAGATGGCGTCTACGCCTTTGAGAACTCCGCTCTTGATGATCGGAAGGGCGCCCCCGGGCGATTTTTCCTCCCCGGGCTGGAAAATGAAATACACCGTGCCGGGCAATTCCTTCTGCATGGAGGCAAGAACCTTGGCCGTTCCCAGCAGCATGGCCGTGTGCATGTCATGCCCGCAGGCATGGCTTACGCCCGGTGTTTTGCTGGCAAAGGAAAATCCTGTCTCCTCCTGCACGGGAAGCGCGTCCATGTCCGCCCGGAAGCCGACGGTTTTCCCGGGCTTTCCGCCGCGCAGAATGCCGACCACGGAGGTCTTCGTAGGCCGCAGAACTTCAATGTGGCCGAACGAGGCAAGCAGGTCCGCCACATAATTGCTCGTCTTGTATTCTTCAAAAGACAATTCCGGATTCTCATGGATATGGTGCCGCCACTCCACGGCGTCCCTGGCGGCAGCTTGCACCTTCGGCTCCTGCACTGCAACCGCGGCAACAGGACAACAAAAAAGAACCAGAGGGATTAACAGCGATTTTTTCACGATTAGATGATCTTTTATTAAGACAATTTTCCGATTACTTTCATTCCATAAAAATGACACCATCATGTTAAAATTTTCCCCAGGGGAAGTGTGGAGGAAAATTGCGCCGAGGAACCATGAACTCCCCGGAAACCCATCCTTCCGCTCTGCGTGACCACCTCCCCCTCCATAACGTGTAAGACTTGTTTCCCTTCCCCTCCAAAAAGACGATGAAGGAAAAGGAATGAGAACCTTCCGGAATACGACAAAAGGGAAGTCATGTCGCCAACAACAAGAAAAACAAACATGAAATACGTACTTTACGAACGCCAGTATTACACGGCCAACCAGAAGCCCTTGGCGGAAGCGGATATCACCGCCTTCGCGAAAGCCAACAATGCGGAAGCCGTGGGCATCATGCCCATTCCGGGTTCCAATTCCATTTATATTCTTTTCAAGGTTCCCGAAAATTAAATCATCGGGGGTCATGCTCCGTTAAAGAATTCAGGGACGCTCCTTCCGGGAACCGTCCCTTTTAAATTTATTGTAGTTCCACTTGGAAGGGCGGCGTTTCCAGGCATTCATTCAAATCTCCACTCACGGAGACCTGCTATTTACAAACGCGGCACTGCGGCAAGCAACGCCTGGGTGTACTCGTGGGAGGGGGAGGAAAAAACTTCGTCCGCCTCCCCGTATTCCACGATGCGGCCCTTGCGCATCACGGCAATACGGTCCGCAATGTAATGAACCACGGACAAATCATGGGAAATGAAGATCATGGTCAGGTTCAAGCCGCGGGCCAGAGCGATGAGAAGGTTCAAAATCTGGGACTGGATGGAGACGTCCAGCGCAGAAACGGGTTCATCCGCAATGACCAGCCGGGGTTCCGGCGCCAAGGCACGCGCGATGGCTACGCGCTGGCGCTGTCCTCCGGAAAATTCATGCGGATACTTCCGCATCAGGGAGGGATTCAGCCCCACCCGCTCCATCAGTTCCGCCACGGCATCCCTCATCTGGGAAAAGGAACGCTTGCGGGAACGGCATTCCAGAGCCTCCTTCAGCGTGGCGTACACGGTAAAACGCGGATTTAGGGAGGCATAAGGGTCCTGGAAAACCATCTGGAAATCCGGGCGGCGCTTCCTGACCTCGGAAGGGGACAGGGCGGTCAGCTCCTCCCCCTCCAGCCAAATGCGGCCCGCCGTGGGCTTCTGGAGCAACATGACTGTCCGGGACAGCGTGGACTTGCCGCAGCCGGATTCCCCCACCAGGCCCAGGATTTCCCCGCGCTCCACGGACAGGGATACCCCGTCCACCGCCACCACGGGCGCCGGTTTACGGGAGGAGAGAAGCCCCTGCACCGCAGGAAAGACAACGCTCACATGATCCAGTTCCAGAAAAGCCATGCCATCACTCTAACAATCCTCCCGGAGCAAGACAAGACCCCAACCGTGCCAGCTTCGTCAACAGGAATTACTGCGAGTGTCATTAAGGTTTATCTCTGGAAACTATTTCATTCTCCACCAACCTATTTCTCTAAATCTCCGTGCCGCCTTATCAATTCTTTGACTTTCTTCCTGGTAGCCTCATCATTTGATTTCTCAAGTTTCTTGTAAATATCGGTCATATCAAAAGATACAAGTTGCATAAGTCCTTTTTTATTATGAACACCAATGCTTTGAATATATAAGCCCTTAAACGTTCCATACATATTGCCCCCACGGTATTCATAGTCTTTATAATGATCATTGAGATAGGCATCCTGCGCCGCTTTGATTCCTTCAACAGTTTCAACGTTTTCAAGAAGAACCAGTTTCATCATGGATCTAATGAGATTTTGTTCCTTCTGCACAGTTTCATCCATCTCATCAATCGGTTCCTTGTCATCAGAACACCCGACTAACGGTACGAATATAAACAATACCACGCATAATAATTTTATAATATTTTTCATCGCATTCATTCTAGATAAAATAAATAAACTTCTATCCATTCTTCTCCAAATTTATATTTCAGTATTTTCTAAAATCAAAGGAATATCTCATATTCGCGAGATATTTATTAGCTTCATTCATTGACCAGATCGCCTTGTTTCTTCACTGATTTATGCCTTGCCATCAATTCTTTGACCTTCAACCTCTCAAACTTGTCACCCCTTTTTCCAATTTTATTATAAATATCAGTCATATCAAAGAAAACCAACTTCACTTGGCCAGCTTCATCCTGGATGGCCGCAATATGAATATACCGACTATCGTACATGGTGTACATATTAATGATTCCATGAAGCATCTCGTCTTTATAATGTTTATAAAGATATTCCTTTTGTGCAGTTTTGATTCCGCCAATATTTTTTATTTTTTTCAATATAATAGGTTTTACTAAAGCGGCAGCATCTTCATCCACTTGCTTCTCATCTTCAATAGCGATATTATTTCTAGCGCGCAGACGAAGAGGGGCCGGCTTACAACCTAAACAAGAACAACCGTGGAGCACGCAGTCACACCCGTTATTTTTACAATCTTCACGCAATTTTTCATATGCTTTTCTGTATACTGAGTAGTATGCTTTGATAAAAGCTTGTACTCTTCCTTCCGGAGGTAGTTTGCTTACGACATACGGTCCAAGTTTTTCATTAAAATCTTCTGAGCGACCATTACCATCATGATGATTGTAAGTAAAAACACATGATGCATTGACATCATAAGAATATAAAGTATTGGTCTGTCGTAATGGCTCCAAACCAAGATCCTCTACATCTACCTCACATTTCAATTGTGTAGCTTCTAAAGCTCCATAAAGTGATGCTACTGAGAACAATAATCCAAAAAATAATTTTGTTATAACCTTCATAAATCTTTATTTTTACATAAAAAAAATTAAAAGTCAAACAAAATTTAGAAGAAGAGCCGTTCCCCGCGAAGGGAACGGCTCCTGAGATTGATGCTGCCGCGGAGCTTACGCGCCGAGCTGGTAGCGGACGAAGGAGACGACGGAGACGTCATCGCCGAGTTCCTTGCCGACCTGCTTGAGCAGGGCGTCCACCGTGACGTTGGGATCCTTAACAAATCCCTGGTTCAGCAGGCAGGACTGGGCGTACAGGGCCTTCAGCTTGCCGGGAAGAATCTTTTCCAGCAGGTGTTCGGGCTTGCCTTCCTGGATGAGCTGCTGCTTGGCGATTTCCTGTTCCTCAGCCACGAAGGCGGGGTCCAGGCTGTCGGAGCTGACGCTCTTGGGAGCGGCGGCGGCAATGTGCAGGGTCAGATCCTTGGCAAGAGCCTTGAACGCGTCAGACTTGACGGTTTCTTCCTTGCCGGCCTTGATAGACAGCAGAACGCCAACCTTGCCGCCCATGTGGATGTAGGAGACCACGGCGCCGGAGCCGTCCACCGTGAGGCGGGCGAACTTGCGCAGAGCCATGTTTTCACCGATGGAGCTGCACATGGCCTTGATGTATTCTTCCGTAGTGCCTTCGGGCATGGCAACCTGGAGGGCTTCCTCCAGCGTGGAGGCCTTGGAATCCATGAGAGCCTTGGCAACGTCGTTCACCAGGCCCTGGAACTTGTCGCCCTTGGCGCAGAAGTCCGTTTCACAGTTGAGTTCAAGGATGATGCCGGAGCAGCCGCAGGGAGCCACGGCGGCGCGGATCACGCCTTCCTTGGCGTCACGGTCAGCCTTGGCGGCAGCCTTGGCAATGCCCTTTTCGCGAAGATACTTCACAGCGGCTTCCATGTCGCCGTTGCATTCGTTGAGGGCTTTCTTGCAATCCATCATGCCGGCGTCCGTTTTGTCACGGAGGGCCTTGACGAGAGCTGCAGTAATTTCTGCCATAGTGTTTCTGTTCTTTCTAAATGGGTTGGTTTAGGCTTCGGCGGGAGCGCCCTTGCCTTCGTTGATGGCCTTGACAATGCAGTCAAGGACCAGACGGATGGAACGGACGGCGTCGTCGTTGCCGGGAATCGGGAAATCGATTTCCTTCGGGTCGGCGTTGGTGTCAACCAGAACGCAGACGGGAATGTTCAGACGGTGGGCTTCGCGGATGGCGATGTCTTCATGATCGGCGCCGATGGCTACCATGGCGTCCGGAGCGCCGCCCATGTTGCGGATGCCCTGAAGGTTGCGTTCCAGCTTCTGGCGTTCGCGGTCCAGAGCGGCCAGTTCCTTCTTGGACATGCTCTTGAATTCCGGGGTCTTTTCAATCCCTTCAAGGTAGGAAAGGCGTTCGATGCTCTTGCGGATGGTGCTCATGTTGGTGAGCATGCCGCCCAGCCAGCGATGGTTGACGTAGTACTGACCAGTGGCTTCCGCGGCTTCGCGGACGGCTTCCTGGGCCTGGCGCTTGCAGCCGACGAAGAGGATCTTCTTGTTGCGGCGTGCCAGATCGGCCAGGAAGGAGCAAGCCTTGTCCAGGCATTTTTCCGTTTCTTCAAGGTTGATGATATGGATACCGGCCTTGTCTTTGAGAAGGTACTTCTTCATGCTGGGGTGCCATTTGCGGGTCTGGTGGCCCAAATGAACACCGGCTTCAACCATCTGGTTAATCAGATCATTAATCATATATGTATGTAGGTGGCTTTCCTTGCGGCAGGAAAAGCGGTTTTTGGGGACTTCGACGCTTTCTACCCCTCCGATCCCCATTGTTCAGGTTGCGCCGAATCACGCGAGGGACAAATAATATACTTCACGACGCCCTTCTTGTCAAAGCATAAATCATTGATTTACGCAACCATTCCGCCATCCGCGGCATCCCGCCGGAGGAGCGCCTCCGCAGCGGCTTTCACCCCCTGCCTGATACTTATCGTACAAAAAACAGGAACATGCCGCAAAACAGTCTTGGAAAAAACATGGAAGAGGCGTTCCATGCGGGCGTTCCGGATGACCAAGACCCTGACAAGCGGCAATCCCGCCAAATTGATTTTCCTGTTTACCATTCCCCTGCTGATCGGCAACCTGTTCCAGCAGTTTTACAACATGGCGGACACCCTGATCGTGGGCCGCACGCTGGGCGTGGAAGCCCTGGCCGCCGTGGGCTGCACAGGCGGCCTGATGTTTTTCATCCTCGGCTTCGTCATCGGATTCACGGCGGGGCTGGCTATCATCACGGCCCAGCGCTTTGGAGCGGGCCGCAGGCGGGCGGTGCGGCGCAGCTTTGCCGTCTGCATCGTCCTGAGTTCCATCATGACCGTCCTGCTGACCGCCGTCAGCGTCGCCTTCGCTCGTCCCGTTCTGGAACTGCTGCAAACTCCTCCGGAAATCCTGGAGGCGGCCCACGCCTACATCATCGTCATTTCCTGGGGCATCGGCGCAGCCATGCTGTTCAACCTCCTCTCCAACGTTCTCCGCGCCCTCGGGGACAGCCGGACGCCCCTCTATTTCCTGGTTCTGGCCTGCGTACTGAACATTGCGCTGGACCTGGCGCTGATCCTGCGGTTCGGCATGGGACCCGCGGGGGCTGCCGTCGCCACCGTAGCCTCCCAACTGGTTGCGGGCCTCTGCTGCACCGCCTACGTTTTTAAAAGGTTTCCCATTCTCCGGCTGACCAGGGCGGACTGGAACATGAGCCGCCGCTACCTCTGGGCGCATATCCGCGTGGCCCTTCCCATGGGGTTCCAGGCATCCATCATCGCCATTGGCGCCATTCTGGTGCAGTTTGCCCTCAACCGGCTGGGAGCGCAGTCAGTAGCGGCTTTCAGCGCGGCCCAGAAAATCGACATGGTGGCGACGCTGCCCATGATGTCCTTCGGCATCACGATGGCTACGTACGTGGCCCAGAATTACGGAGCCAGGAATCTGGAGCGCATCCGCCGGGGCGTTCTCCAGTGCAACCTGATGTCCGTGGGGTTCAGCATCGCCGTAGCCGCCGCCAATATTGCCTGGGGACCGGAACTGATCCGGCTGTTCGTGGGAGACGGGGAAAAGGAAGTCGTCAGCCTGGCCCAGACCTACCTGAACATCAATGCCTCCATGTACTGGGTGCTGGCGCTTCTCTTTGTCTTCCGCTACACGCTGCAAGGGCTGGGCCAGAGCATCGTGCCCACCTTCGCGGGCGTCATGGAGCTGTGCATGCGCGCCCTGGCCGCCATCGTGCTGGCCCGCTGCCTGGGCTTCACCGGAGCCAGCATGGCGAGCCCCGCCGCCTGGATCGGCTCCTGCGTGCCTCTCGCCATCGCCTATTACTTCACCAGCAGAAAGCTGGCGCGGTCCATGAAGCAGGGCTTTCCTCCCTGCCGTGAGGAAGAGCCGGGAGCCGTCCGGCAGGCCGCGTGATTGCGGCTGGCATTCGCCCCGCACCGGAACCGGTATCTCACCCGGAGGAAAGGGAAACCGTCATGGAACGCCGCAGGGGTCAATCACAGGTCTTCGCGGAAACCCCGGAGCGTTCCCTTCCCCAGTATTCCCGCGCCTTCTGCAAATAAAACGCGCCCAGGGGAGGCAATATTTCCAGTTCCTTGCCCCACTTCTCCGCCAATTCCGGAGAAGGCATGTCCTCCCTCATGTGCTTTCCCTCCCCGATCAGGAACGGAAGCACTACCACCCTGTTTCCCTTCAAACGTGGAAATACTTCCTCCACGGAGGGGGAAGCGCCGAAATAGGCCAGGGCCATATCCGTTTCCTGCGGCCATAAAAAGGCCCGCAGTTTCTGTAAAAAGGCGAACGGCTCCGGAGGAAGGTCCTTTCCCACCACTCCATGGGCCACCACCAGCAGGGACGTTCCCGGCCCCAGCTCTTTCCCGAGGGCGTCGCGGACGGTCAGGAGGGGCATCACGTCTTCCCCGGCTCCCCACACCGGCTTGAATTCGAATTCCGGAGACACGCCGCGTTCCGCATACATGGCGCTCAATTGTTCCGGCAGCGCTTCCGTCACCGTCCAGCCGCTCTGCATGAAGACTGGATAAATCTGAACCACCCCGTCGCCCGGAGGCAGGTCGTCCGCCTGCATGTCCCGGAAGGAAGCCTGCCAGACGGGAGCGCCGTCCATGCCCAGCAGCTTGATGCGATCCGCCAGATGCTGCCGGAGTTCGGCCCCCGCCTCATCATAGGAGACGCATAGCTTGTAAATTTTTTTGGGCATGTGAAGTGAGACCCCGGAGGGAAGGCGGCGTTCAGCATCTTCCCCACTTGCAGACGCAGGGACGGTGCATGCCTGCCGTTTGTAACAGAAACGCCGGATTCCGGCAATACCATAACTGCCTTTTCCCTCCATGGCCGCCCATTCTCCGCAATACGGCAGGAAAAATTCTTTTATTCCGCTGATTTTCATTTTCTTATGAACCTTCTAAAGAAAGGGTCCGGAGAAAATAGCCCCCTCTTGCCGAATCTCCCGGCGGAGGCAGGATAGCGGCTTGACCGGAGGGCTTGAAACCGTCATGATATAAGGACATACAGGTTTTGTTTTATGTCGTTTTACATTCAATCCGTTGAAATCGGCGGCCCGCGGCCGTTCTACCTCCTGGGCCCCTGCTCTCTGGAATGCGAATCCTTCGTCTGGGAGATGGCCCGCTCCATCAAGTCCATTGCGGAAAACCTGGACATCCCGCTGATTTTCAAGGCCTCCTACGACAAGGCGAACAGAACTTCCATCACGTCCTTCCGCGGACCCGGCGTACGGGAAGGCTGCCGCATCCTGTCGGAAATCGGCAAAGAGCTGGAACTGCCCGTCGTTACGGACGTGCATACGGCCCGGGAAGCGGAGATTGCCGCCGAATACGTGGACCTGCTCCAGATTCCCGCCTTCCTGTGCCGCCAGACAGATCTTCTGGAAGCCTGCGCCAAGAGCGGCCGTCCCGTGAACATCAAGAAGGGCCAGTTCCTGGCTCCGTGGGATACTGTGAACATCGGGGAAAAGATGCGCGCCTTCGGCTGTGACGAGTTCATGATGTGCGAGCGCGGCACCTCCTTCGGCTACAATAACCTGGTGGTGGACATGCGCTCCCTGTACTGGATGAAACAGGAAGGCTTCCCCGTCGTGTTTGACGCCACCCACGCAGTCCAGAGGCCCGGAGGCCTGGGTGGAACCACGGGAGGAGACAGCGAACTGGCTCCCGTGCTGGCGTCCGCCGCCATGGCGACCGGCAGCATTGACGGCGTGTTCATGGAGGTGCACAAGGATCCGTCCAAGGCTCTTTCCGACGGGCCCAACCAAATCCCCCTCCACCTGCTTGAAGGCGTGCTGAAACGCCTTCAGTCCATCCATCAGGCGGTTCAGTCATGATAAAGTTACCGTTCACATGCTTTCTGGTAATTGCCATGCATGGCATGGCGGCGCAGGCGGATACCACCCTGCCCGCAGCCACGCCCTTCGCCGGCGTAGACAAGAAATTGCCCATGCTGGAGCTTCTGCCCGTAGGCCAGGTGCTCCCCAAAGTCAGCCTGTCACGGTATGAAGGGCCGCGCCTTTCCATGCTGCTGACCGCTTCAAGCGTGACCGTAGCCGCCCCGCAGGAAATTGCCGCCAGCATCCTGAACGTGTACCTGTACGGAAAGAACAACCAGACCTCCCATCTTTTCACGAAGGCCGCCTCCTACTTTCTGGACAAAAAACTGGTCGTCTCCCATACGGAGACCACCCTCAAGGAAGAGAACTTTTCCGCCAGGGGCACCGGCCTTTACATGGATACCAATATCAAGAGGGGCATCATCCTTGGCCCCGTTCAAACCACCATCCGCATGGATCAACGCAACAAGTAACCATTCCTTTTATGAAAAAACTTTCCTCCCTGCTGCTGCTCGCCCTGACCGGGGGTCTTGCCTGCGGCGCCACTGACGGCGTTCCCGCCCATATCGTACAGCCTTTGCCCAAGGAACTGGATCCACGCCTGGAGCCGCCCCTGGCTCCCCCCTCCGGCATCGTGCGTCCCCTGACGGCGGAGGAAACCGCCCGGAGGGAACGGGAACTGGCCCCCGTTCCGACCGCGGGCCTGAAGGAAGACGGTGAGAAGGCGATTGAAGCGTACAACGTGAAGGAAAAGACCGTTGACGGGCAGATTCAGGAATTCCGCCAGCAGCACCAGGTCACCGGCAATGCCGCCGCCCCGGCTGCGGACACCGCTCCCGCTGCGCCCAATCCGGAAGAGAACTTCATGCGCGCCAATTCCTCAAACAACCTGTACTCCGTAGATTGTGACGGGGACCTGTACTTCGACATGGAAGAAGGCGTGCTGGTGTTCATGAAAAACGTCCGGGTGCGCAACCCCAATCTTTCCATGGACTGTGCGGACCACCTGAAAATTTATGCGGAGTTCGTGCCGAAGAAGCCGGGCGACAAGAAGCCCTCCGAACGCAAGCAGGAAAAAGAGAAGGAAAAGGAAAAAGAAGGGGAGAAGCCCCAGGTGGCCCTCCCCAACGGCGGCAATTTTGACTATAACTCCATTAAAACGGTCGCAGCCTCCGGCAACGTGAAAGCCAGCTATACCAACAAGGAGGGGGAAACCAGCAACGCCCAGGCGGACAAGATCACCTATAACGCCAAAACCGGGGAAATCATCCTGACAGGCTCCCCGGTGATTATTACGCCGGACGCCATCATCAAGAATCCGAACAAGGACGCCTTCATCCGCGTGTACTCGAACGGGAATATGTACAGCAGCCGCGGCACCAAGACCACGTTCCGCCACGTAGACAAGAAGCTTTCCGACCGGGACAAACAGAAAACCAACCGCAAGCCGTGAGCTCCCCCCTATCCACCCATCTGCTGAGAGCCGAAGGCATCTGCAAAACCTATAAAACGCGGACCGTCGTGGACCAGGTCAGCCTGACGGTGGGCCATGGCGAGATCGTAGGCCTGCTGGGGCCGAACGGCGCGGGAAAAACCACCTCCTTCTACATGGTGGCGGGGCTCGTGCGCCCGGACGAAGGCCGCGTGATTTTTGCGGGCGAGAATATCACGGAACTGCCGATGAACCTGCGCGCCAGGCGCGGCATGGGCTACCTGCCGCAGGAGGAGTCCATCTTCCGCAAGCTTTCCGTGGAGGACAACCTCCTGGCCATTCTCCAGACCCGCAAGGACATGACCTCCCGCCAGCAGAAGGACCGCGCCGTGGAGCTGATGGACCGCTTCGGCATCACCAAGCTGCGCCGCTCCATGGCCATCCAGCTTTCCGGCGGGGAAAAGAGGCGGCTGACCATCGCCCGCGCCCTCGCCACCAGCCCCAAACTGCTGATGCTGGACGAACCGTTCAGCGGCGTGGACCCCATCGCCGTTTCAGACATCCAGAAGATCGTCATGGAGCTGCGCGATACGGACGGCCTTTCCATCCTGATTACGGACCACAACGTGCGGGAAACCCTGCACATCGTGGACCGCGCCTACATCCTGTTTGAAGGGAAGGTCATCAAGCACGGCACTTCCGAGGAAATCGCCAACGACCCCATCGCCCGCAAGCAGTACCTGGGCGACCAGTTCCGCATGTAACGCCACTTTCCGCCCCTCCCATGTCCTCTCCGCAGAATACGATCGCCCTGGTGTTCGACTATGACCAGACCCTGAGCCCCTTCTACATGCAGGATCAGGCCATTTTTCCGGAATTCGGCATCTCCCCGCAGGAGTTCTGGACCAGGTGCAACGCCACCGGGGAACGGGAAGGCTGGGACGGGGAACTGATTTACATGAAAAGCTTGCTGGACGCCCTCTCCCTGGACCGCGTCAGCAATACCCGGCTCACCCAGCTTGGGGAACGCCTCACCTTTTACCCCGGCCTGCCGGATTTCTTTGACGCCTTCCCGTCCATGACCCTGTCCTCCCTTCATACGGACCTGGGCATCAACATTGAATACTACATCATTTCCTCCGGCCTGAAAGCCCTGATTGACGGCTCTGCCCTGCGCCCCTATTTCAAGGCCGTGTTCGGGTGCGAGTTCAGCGAGGAGAACGGCTACATCAACTTTCCCAAGAGGGTCATTTCCCACACCACGAAGACCCAGTACCTCTTCCGCATCAACAAGGGCATGCTGGATTACGACCAGGACGTGAACGACCACATGCCGGAGGACATGCGCCCGATTCCCTTCGCCAACATGATCTACATCGGCGACGGCCCCACGGACGTGCCCTGCTTCACCGTTATGCGCAGGAACGGCGGCCACGCCGTGGCCGTGTACAATCCGGAGGACGAAACGGGCCGCAGCTTCCGCAAGTGCTATAACCTGGCTTCCAATTCCGACCGCGTGAACTTCATCGCCCCGGCGGATTACACGCCCGGCAGCCACCTTACCCGCCTGCTGTCCGGCATGGTGACGGACATCGCCAACGGCATCGTGCGCCGCCGTGACCGCGCCCTGGCGGATTCCTGCATTGCGGCCCCCACCTTTTCCAAATAAAAACCTGCTCCATTCCTCTCCCCCCGTCATGAACAGCCATTTTCATTTCCTCGGCATCTGCGGAACCGCCATGGGTGCGGTAGCCGCCGCCATGGCCCGCCGCGGCTTTACCGTCACCGGCTCAGACGCCAACGTTTACCCCCCCATGTCCACCTTCCTGGAGGAGGAGGGCATCACCCTGTTTGAAGGCTACAAGGCCTCCAACATCCCCGCGGACGCGGACGTCATCGTCATCGGCAACGCCATGAGCCGCGGCAATGAGGAGGTGGAAGCCGTGCTCCAGCGGCGCCTGCGCTACCTCTCCCTGCCGGAGACGATGAAGGAATACTTCCTGCGCGGCAAGCGCAACTACGTGGTGACCGGCACCCACGGCAAAACCACCACCACGTCCATGCTGGCGTGGCTGATGGAGGACTCCGGGCTGAACCCCAGCTTCATGATCGGCGGCATCGCCCGTAATCTGGGCCGCGGCGGCCGTTTTACGGATTCCGATTTCTCCGTGCTGGAGGGGGACGAATACGACACGGCGTTTTTCGACAAACGCTCCAAATTTCTGCATTACCTGCCGGAACTGGTGGTCATCAACAACATTGAGTTCGACCACGCGGACATTTACAATTCCCTGGAGGAAATCAAGCTGAGCTTCCGCCGCCTGACCCAGATCATTCCCCGCAACGGCCTGGCGCTGGTCAATGCGGACGATCCCAACTGCCTGGACGTGGTGAAGGGGGCCCCCTGCCCCGTCAAGACACTGGGCTTTTCCGACTCTTCCAACATTCGCATCCTGGACGTGGAAACCTCCACGGACGGCAGCCATTTCACGCTGGAAGGAACCCGCTACTACGTGCCGATGATCGGGGAATTCAACATCCGGAACGCCGCCATGGCGATTGCCGCCGCACAATTTGCGGGGCTGAACGTCAAGCAGCTGGCGGATTCCATGAGCCGCTTTGAAGGCGTGGCCCGCCGCCAGGAAGTCAAGGGCGTGGTCAACGGCATTTCCGTGGTGGACGACTTCGCCCACCACCCCACGGCCATCAAGCAGGCCATCCTGGGCCTGCGCCAGCGCTACCCGGGATCACGCATCTGGGCCATTTTTGAGCCGCGCTCCAACACCACGCGCAGAAACATCTTCCAGAATGAACTGGCGTTATCCCTCGCTACGGCGGATTTCCCCGTGGTGGCCGCCGTGGACCATCCGGACAAGGTGGCCCTGGAGGAACGCCTGGACCTCACCAAACTCTCCAATGACCTCTCCGCGCTGGGCAAGGACGCCCTGATCGGCGGACAGGCGCAGGAAATCGTCTCCGCCGTCTGCAAGAAAGCCCAGCCGGGAGACGTTATTCTGGTAATGAGCAACGGCGGTTTTGACGGCATTCACGCCAAATTGCTGGAAGCCTTGAACGCCTGACCCTTTTTCATACATTCACCTCCAATGAAAAACGCATCCACCATCACCGCCTTCATCATCAGCTTCTTGGTCGTGGGCAGCCTGGCCCTGGTCTTCCTGTTCCTGGGAAACCGGGAGGAGGAGCCCGCCCCCGCTGAACCCGCGGCGCAAACGGAAGTTCCTCCGCGCCAGACGGTAACGCCCCAGCCCACCGTGGACCCGCTCACCAAGGAAGACATCAGCCGGCAGACGGCCACGCCGTCCTCCCTGGTCAACCTCAGCTCCCCCCAGACGCTGGCGCAGGCGATTGCCAAGGTTATTCAGGACCGGGACGCGGACACCCTGAAATCCCTGGAAATCCAGCAGGCCGTCACGGAGGCCCAGGGCCGCATCATCCGGGAACTCATGGAAGCGCGCCATGTGCGCCTTTCCACCCCCGGCATCACCAGCATCGGCGCGAATAACCAGGGGGCCAACCCCACGGCCAGATACACGCTCAACTTCAGCAGCGGCGCGCGCGGCTACCTGGACATGAAGCGCAATGACAAGCAGCAGTGGACGCTGGACACCCTTACGCTGCCCAGCAAGCAGGACCTGGCCAAGGACAAGGCCGCCCCCATGGCCATGAACGATCCCATGGGCATCGTCAGCTCCTTCATGGACGCCGTTGCCAAGGCGGACTTCCGCACGGCACGGAAATTCGTGGACGGAACCAAGGTGCAGGACGCCACCGTGGCCGGGCTGTGCATCCTGTTTGAAGAAGGCGCCTTCCGCCTCCGGGAGGACGCTCCCATCAAAACCGCCTATGAAGCGCCCACCAATGCGGGCTTTTTCGTCCACCTGCAGGACGCCCAGGGCAGGAAAGCCGGCAACGTGGGCCTGACCGTAGCCAAGAAGGATGAACAATGGCTGATTACGGAAGCCTCCCTGGACAACATGCTGGAAGCCTACACGAAACGGCAGGGGGCCGGAGACGACATTTTCATCCCCATCGTGAAGAATCCGCAGGGGGGCGATTCCCTGGCCCTGTTCTTCGGTTTCAATGAAGATTCTCTGTCCAAGCGTTCCGAACGCCAGCTCCAGATTGTGGCGGAGGCCATCAAGACGGATAGCGGCAAGAAGCTGGAAATCAGCGGCCACACGGACGATGTGGGGAGTGAACGCTACAACCAGGGCCTCTCCGAACGCCGGGCGGCGGCCGTGAAGGCCCAGCTCGTCCAGTTCGGCGTTCCTGCGGAAAGAATCATCACGAAGGGATTCGGCAAATCACAACCGCGCCGCACCTACTCCCCCACGGCGGACGAAGGAACGCGGGATGAAGCCCGCAAGGAAAACCGCCGCGCGGAAATGTACCTGGACTTTTAAAGAGTGATTAGAGTGGAGAGTGGAGAGAAAAGTTTTTCAACCAATCCCATTAACTATTCTCTATTAACTATTCTCTATTAACTATTAACTGAAACGCATGGCCCGCCGCTACGTCATCAAGCAGGATGCCGCACCAGCCGCTCCCATCTCCGGGATCGACTACCGCACGGCCCTTAATGAAGAACAGTATGCAGCCGTTTCTTCGGAACCGGGGCCGGCGCTCGTCATTGCAGGGGCCGGTTCGGGAAAAACGCGCACGCTGACCTACCGCGTGGCGTGGCTCCTGGATCATGGCACGGACCCGTGGAACATCCTGCTGCTGACCTTCACCAACAAGGCGGCGCGGGAAATGACGGAACGGGTTCGCTCCCTGATTCCCCTGGATCTGTCCCGCCTGTGGAGCGGCACGTTCCATTCCATTGCCAACCGCATCCTGCGCCAGCACGCGGAATACCTGGGCTATACTCCGGCTTTCACGATCATGGATTCCGACGACCGCAAATCCATGATTAAAAGCGTGATCAAGTCCCTCAAACTGGATGAGAAATCCACCCGCTTCCCCAAACCGGAAGTTCTTTCCTCCCTGTTCAGCCTGGCGGATAATGAGGGCGCCAATATCCAGGAAACGCTGGAAAACGCCTATCCGTACCTCTCCAACCACCTGGACGCCATCCTGGACGTGCATGAACAGTACGTGGCCCGCAAGCAGGAAACCAATAGCATGGACTTTGACGACCTGCTGCTCAACGTCGTGAGGCTTTTCCAGGAACAGGAGCATCTGCGCGCCCTGTACGGCTCCCGCTTCCAGCACATCCTGGTGGACGAATACCAGGACACCAACTACCTCCAGAGCCGCTTCATCGACCTGCTGTCCCGGGAACACGGCCAGCTCATGGTAGTGGGGGACGACGCCCAGAGCATTTATTCCTGGCGCGGGGCGGACATGGAGAACATCCTCAGCTTCACTACCCGCTACCCGGCGGCAAAGACCTTCAAGATAGAGACCAACTACCGCAGCGTGCCGGAAATTCTGGAGCTCTCCAACGCGGCCATCGCCGCCAACGAGGTGCAGATTGAAAAAAGGCTCCGCTCCGTGCGGCCTACCGGGGAAATGCCCCCGGCCCTCGTTCCGCTCAACGACGACAGGATGCAGGCCAAATTTGTCGCCCAGCGCATCCGGGACCTCATTGAAGAAGGCACGGACCCCAATGAAATAGCCGTGCTCTACCGCGCGCACTTCCACAGCATGGAATTGCAGATGGAACTGACCCGCGGGGAAATCCCCTTCCGCATCACCAGCGGCATCAGGTTTTTTGAACAGGCCCATATCAAGGACGTGGTGGCGTTCATGCGCTTTGTGGTCAATCCCAGGGATGAACTCTCCTTCCGCCGCATGGTGATGCTGCTGCCCGGCATCGGTCCCGGCATGGCCCAGAAGCTCTGGATACGCTGGGCGGCATGCCCGGAAAGCCGGCTGGAAACGCCGCCGGAATCCTTCTCCGCCCTGATGCTGGATTTTCCGGTCCCGGCCAAATCCAAAACGGCCTGGACGCAGCTCTGCTACACGCTGGATGAACTGGCCCCAGCCGGAAAAATCGCCGGGCCGGCCTCCATGCTCATTTCCATCAATGAAGCCGTGTATGACGAGTACATGCAGGCCGCCTTTGAGAATTACGACCAGCGCAGGCAGGACCTCCTGCACCTGGCCGGATTCTCCGAACGCTTTGAATCCACGGAGGATTTCCTCTCCCAGCTTTCCCTGCTGGGCAATACGGATGATGAAAGCGCGGCGGCGGATCTCTCCGGAGGCGCCGTCACCCTGTCCACCATCCACCAGGCCAAGGGGCTGGAATGGTCCGTCGTCTTCCTGATCGGCCTGTGCGACGGCATGTTCCCGCACCAGCGGGTGATTGACGACGGAGACCTGGCGGGTCTTGAGGAGGAACGCCGCCTCTTCTACGTGGGCATCACCCGCGCCAAGGACCAGCTTTACCTGACCTACCCCCGCTGGAACTGCCGCGCGCAGGGAGGAACCTTCATGCAGATGCCCTCCCGCTTTCTGGATGAATTCCCGGCCAGCCTGGTGGAGGAGTGGGCGGTAGAATAAGAAGCCTGTCCCCCTTTCCTGCGGTAAATGCGGGGCGCACCGGGTCTTTAATCCTTTTCCGCCGGGGAGGGAAGACGCTGCGCGGAGGTCTGGGGAGACACCTCCTCCATCCATTTGAGGACTTCCACCAAATTCTCGTCCGGCGGCATTTCATGCTTTCCCGGAAAGGGAAATTCCTTGATGGCGCACTGTCTTCTTTTGAGAACCTTGACGTCATGGCTGACGGCACTGTTGGCCCCTCCGTCCTTGTCTCCATTAATAATAGCCACCGCCATGCGCGTGGGGCACGTGAGGCGGTCCTTCCCTCCCAGCCAGCCGCCCATGGATACAATCCCCTTCCACGGGCGGACGGGCGGAATCCTGCGCTCACTATATGTAAAGGCACGGGACGCTCCGCCTGAAATGCCGCCCATGTACATGCGGTCCGCATCAAAAAAGGCCATTCTCTCCAAACTCCCGTTCGTGGAAGTCCACAGCTTGCCCAGTCCGGCTTCATGTTCCTTGGACTCCGAATTTTTAAACGTCGTCAATCCCAGGGCCACCCATCCGTTGGCCTCGCAGGCCTTCCGGAATTTCTGGACCATGTGCTGTCCATTGCCTACGGAATTAAACAGAATGATGACGGGAGGCGGAGTTTCCGCCTTCAGCGTAGATGGATAATAGACAAAGGCTTCCGGATAGGAAGCCGTAGCGGGGATTTTAGTGATCTTCCCCAGCCTTCCTTCCGTATGCCGCTGCATGCGCTCCTGGTTGCTCATGGCTTCCGGAACATGCTCCTTGATCCAGTCCACGTCGTTCCCGGACAAGCTTGCCAGAGGCAGTTCCACCTGTCGGCCTTTCTCCAATTTAAGGGAAACTTTCCTGCCGGCGGCGTTGAAGCGGACAAAAGCCGCCGTGATGGTTTTGCCGGCGGTATTGGTCCACACGCGCGGCTGGTGCGGCACATCGGCCTCCTGCGCCGGGGCAAGCGGCAGCAACACGGCCGCGAGGACCGTAAACAATCGGGTAGTCATTCCCCGGTAATAGGCTGCCGACCGTTGGCAGTCAATAAAATTCGCCTGATTGCACAGCTTTGGACACATCCCTGTTCGGGAGGCTCCATTCTTGCAGAGGCGGAACGGAGCATCCAAACTGCCACCACAGCCGGAAACAAATTTTCTTATTTATGTTTGAACCATTTTCACGGCCATTATTCCGGGAAGGAAACAGCAAAATAAAAGAGGACCCAGAAAACATCATACATCCCTCACCATCAATGAGATATTTTTTCTTCTCAGGAAAATGAATTTACTGGAAGCTTTCTGGAATTCCTTTCCGGCTCCAGGTTTAAAAACCCTGTCATGACAAAGACCGCCAGACAATAGCCGCAACCATCTTATCCTGAATCATTTTCATTCCCATCTCCATCAAACCTTCCCATGTCATCCCACTGAACAGCCCGGAACGAGAATCATCTAAAACCTCGGGCGCCGTGATTGTCACGAACGCATAACCACCTAATCATTAAACAAATAAAAAAGCATGAAATTAAGACTCCCACATATGCTGCTGGCAGCAGTTATCGCTTGCCTTGGCAGTTTCTCCGTTGCTACGGCAGCTAACTATGCGGCCAACAGCGCCGATTCATTCGTGACGGCCTGGAACCAGGCTGCCGCCTCGAATGAAGCGTCAACCATCACTATCACCGTGCCGGCAGGCTCCGATAACATCACACTGACCCAGGAACAACGGGCCCAGTTGAACGCCATCTCCGGAACGGGCAACGTTACCGTCCAAATGGCGGACCCCAGCGGCAAACTGGTTAATTTCAATTATGATCTGGTTAATGGACAGGTCAGCTTCAACGACATCACGCTTAGCGAACCCCTGGGAAGCGACAATGACATCGTAGTCACGAACGCCACGGACACCACCACCATTGACGGCAGGAACATTGCCATCGAAGGAACGAATGACGCCGCCAATCCCAAGACGGTAGGCGCCACCGTCACTTCCACGAACGGACAGGTAGGCATCGGCGACAACGTTTCCATGGAAAAAGCCGTCACCGTTACCGGCCAGGCGGCCCACACGGTGGACCCCTCCACGCCCCCGGCAGGTCAGGCCTATACCAGGACGACCTACGACACCTACAGCAATTCCAACGAGCAGGCCGTGGTCCTGGGCAACAACGTCACCATGCAGGACACCGTGACGGCTACCGGCCAGATCGTCAGTGATCCGGCGGCCAAAGTTACGCTGAACGGAGACGTGACCTCCACGGCCGGGATCGGCACCGTGACCACGGAACAGTTTGACGCGGCCAACAACCAGAACAGCAAAACCGTCATCGATTCCATGGATGACAGCATTTCCGGCGGCATCGTCCTTGGTGAAACCACGGCCGGATCCATCATCATCAAGACTGTAGGCGGCAATGTTTCCCTGGGAGACAACACCGTTCTGAACGGCACCACCGTTTCCGCGGAATCCGTCGACCTGAACAAGACGGTTTACAGCAATGACGACGGCAACTGGAATACGGTTGTGGGCACGGAAAAGCTGGACACCATCGAAGGCAGCGTCACCCTGGGCAACAACACCACCGTCAAGGGGAATTCCACCCTGACGGCGGATGACAATATTGCCATCGGCACCAACAGCGTGATCACCGGCAATACCGCCGCTGACGGCATCATCACTGCGGGAGGCCAGATCTCCATCGGAGACGGCACCCAGGTCGTGGGCAACACCGCCACCAACGCCGGCAAGGCCGCCATCAACCTGGCCGACGGCCAGACCCTGTACATCGGTTCCGGCGCAGTTCTTTCCGACAACACGTCCAACGGCGTCCTCGGTTCCGTGCATGCGGGCCAGAACACCCAGATCAACGTTTATACGGACGGCACCGCCTACACCTTCATCAATGACGGCATTGACACCGCGGCTCCCGCGGCCCCCACGGCTGACGCCGCCCCTCTGGCCGCTGACCAGACCGTCATGACGAAGACCGGCACGGGCACCCTCGTCTACGGCGGCGGAGCCACCGACACGTTCGGAGGCACCTACCAGCAGCTTGAAGGCAACCTGATCATCGGCCACGCCACCTTTGGAACCGTGGACGCCGCTACCGGAAAAGTCGGTCCCCTCCAGTCCATCGGCGCCGCCGTAATGGGCACGGACGATACGGTTTACGACATCCGGACGGGCCAGGTGACCCTGGCGCAGAATTCCACCATGAAGGGGGCTTCCGCCACCTTCGGCGGCGATTCCACCCTGCTCCTGAGCGACGGCTCCGTGCTTGACTTCGGCACCCCGGCCACCTTCACGGATAATTCCCGCGTGGGCATCCAGGTATCCGACGCCACCGGCAATCCCGTCCCGATCGCCCAGCTGAAGAAGGGCACGGAAAGCGTGAACGTCACGCTGAACGGCACGGACATTTCCGGACGCCTGCTGAACAACCTGTTCCTGACCACCACCATGGCTCCGGGAACAACGGAAGGCACCACCACCATCACCCAGAACATGAGGGGCATTGACGGTCCCATGTCCGGCTACAACGGCAACGTTTACACCGTAGCGGCCGCTCTGGAAAGCAACCGCCTGAACGTGGCCGCCGGTTCTCCCGCCGCCCAGTTCTATGAAACCCTGCTGCGCGTGACGGACCCGAACGAAGCTGCCAACATGATTCAGTCCGTCAGCGGTGAAAACGTGATGAACTTCGCGTGGGCCGCCAGCCGGACGCTGAGGAGCTTTGCCGACCTGGGACGCATCCAGTCCGCCGCTTCCATGGCCCGCCAGACGGAAGACACCATTGAAGTGGTGGACGCCAAGGGCTCCCCGATCGCCCGCAAGACGATCGCCAAGGGCAACGGCAACATCTGGGTAGGCGGCATGGGCAACTGGGATGACCAGGACGCCCGCGGAGGCATCTCCGGCTACAAGTACAATGCAGGCGGCTATGCCGTGGGTATTGACTACAAGGCTGCCCAGGGTTCCCTGATCGGCATTGCAGTGGGCCAGAGCTTCGGCGACATCAAGGACAAGAGCGGATTCGGCTCCGACTACGACGTGGATTCCTTCATGGCCATGATCTACGGCCGCATGCATCCCTTCAGGGAAAGCAAGTTCACGCTGGACGGCTACGGCGCCTACGGACGCTCCAAGTTCAAGGGCAATTCCTACATCATGGGAACCGCCGCCAACGGCAATGAAAATGCGGACTCCTTCAGCGGCGGCCTGTACGCCACCTGGACGGAACACTTCGCACTCGGCAAGGCCTTCGTAACGCCTTACACGGGTATCGAATTCATGACCACCGAACTCAAGGGCTTCTCGGAAAGCGGACCTTACGGCCGCTCCTTTGACCACGCCCGCGCCCAGAACTGGACCATTCCGTTGGGCGTGACCATCGCCCGCGCCTACCAGACGGACGGCGGCACCACCATCACCCCGGCCTTGACGGTGGCCGCGGCGCAGGATGTGAGCCGCATGAATCCCAAGTCCAACGTCAGCGGACCCCTGGGAGCCTGGAACGTGCGCGGCGTCAACGTCGGTCGCACCGCATTCCGCCTGAATGCCGGCATTGACGTGCTTTTCTCCAGCAATTGGGGAGCACGGGTCTGCTATCAGTTCGAGACCCGCAACAAGCTGACCTCCCATGGAATCAACGGAGCCATCAGCTATACGTTCTAAGTAGGACGGCGCTTCAGCGCATGCTTTTACTTGGTTATGGTAGGCCCTTTCCCGCCCTGTGCGGGAAAGGGTTTTCCGTATGTTTCAGCCACTGTCTCCTGCCGCACATTAAATCTTTTCTTTTAAAAACGGCATTTCGAAATAAAGGAATGACGTCTGCACGGATTTCCAATCCGATTCCCGGTTTATTAAAAAATAAATATTTTACAATAAATGAATTATGAATTAATTAAATGCTCGTGCCCTCTTTTCCGTTTAAGTTGTAGTAAAGATATGTTTGCCTGATGTGTTCCTCCCTCAAACATTTGCATTGACGCCGGATTGGAAATCCGTTATCCGTGTCTCTGTTAAAGTATCTGTTGAGCATGAGATTATCTACATTCTGCATTTTATGCTGCCTATCCGCCGGGATTTCCCAGGCTGCCACCTATGTCTGGAGCGGAGCGGCAGGAAACGGGATCTATGGAGATTCCAACAACTGGACGGTGGACGGCGCGCCGAACGGCTACTTCCCGCAGCACAGCACCAATGACAACGCCATCATCGGGGAAAACGCCGGAACCGTTACCTGGTCCACCGCGCAATCCTTCTTCGGCGCTACCAATACGGTCCAGGTAGGGTCCGGAAGCACCCTGGTCTGCACGACTACGATAGGGGATCTCAACGTCAATTCCTTTACCCTGGAAGGCAATTCCCATCTGGTATTTGAATCCAGCAACGCCTTTGGACTGGGCCGTGACTTTACGCTGGATTTCGGCACCTTTACGGCGGCGGAACACGGTTCCTGGACCGCTACGGACCTCACCAACTTCTGGACCAACGGAAAAACCGTCACCTTCACCGGCACGCTGGATATGAACAGCCTTTCCGGAAGCGGAACGATTGAACTGGCTTCCATCAAATCCGCCCAGCAGGGAGGCAACCTCAATCTGGACCTGAGCGGCCTGAACATCGCCAGCAACTCCCAGGTACAGGCGACCGTGACACAGGTCACAGAAAACGGCGTCACCAAGGTACTGATCAACTATGAAACCGTTCCGGAACCCGCAACGGCCACGCTGAGCCTGCTGGGACTGGGCTCCCTGCTGTTAAGAAGAAAGAGACAGTAGTCTCCGCCCCAGCACCGATTTTACCCCGGCTTGCTCCCCAAAGGGAAAGCCGGGGTTTTCTTTTGCCGGCGGGGTCAATTTTCACAAGCATTTCCCCATTCGCCAACGCGCCCGCTCCGGGGCCGCGCAATGCCGTCCCGAACGGAAAAACGGAAGCTTCTCCGCGCAGGTCAGAACTCGCAGTTGCGCGGCGTGCGGGCAAAGGGCAGTACGTCGCGTATGTTGGTCACTCCGGTCACGAACATCAGCAGGCGTTCAAACCCGGCTCCGAATCCGGCGTGCGGAACCGTGCCGTAGCGGCGCAGATCCGCATACCAGCGGTAGGCTTCCTCATTCATGCCCATGCGGCGCATGTTTTCCTCCAGAATGTCCAGCCGTTCCTCACGCTGGCTTCCCCCTACGATTTCCCCGATGCCGGGCACCAGCACGTCCATGGCGGTAACGGTCCTGCCGTCTTCGTTCAGACGCATGTAGAAAGGCTTGATCTCCTTCGGGTAATTGTAAACGATGACCGGGCATTTGAAATGCTCTTCCGTCAGGAAGCGTTCGTGCTCGCTCTGGAGGTTGATGCCCCAGGAAACGGGGTAATCAAACGTTTTCCCGCTCTTGAGCAGAATATCCACGGCTTCCGTATAGGAACAGCGCACAAACGGCGTTTCCTTCACATGCTCCAGGCGTTCCCGCAGCCCCTTGTCCACAAAGCGGGTCAGGAATTCCACCTCTTCCGCGCTGTTCTCCAGGGCGTCGCCGACCAGGAAGCGGACGAACGCTTCCGCCATGTCCATGTCTCCGTACAGGTCGCAGAAGGCCATTTCAGGCTCCACCATCCAGAATTCCGCCGCATGGCGCGTGGTATTGGAGTTCTCCGCCCGGAAAGTGGGGCCGAAGGTATAAATATTGCTCAGTGCGCATGCGAACGCCTCCCCTTCAAGCTGTCCGCTCACGGTGAGGTAGGCCGCCTTGCCGAAGAAATCCAGGGCTGCGTCACGGGAGGCGGCGTCGCCCACGTCCAGCGTCGTCACACGGAACATTTCACCGGCGCCCTCGCAGTCGCTGGCGGTAATAATGGGCGTGCTGACCCAGGAAAAGTCCCTCTCCTGGAAAAACCGGTGAATGGCATAGGCCAGCCTGCTGCGCATGCGGAACACGGCGCCGAACAGGTTGGTGCGGGGGCGCAGATGGGCGATGGAACGCAGGAATTCCGGCGTATGCCCCTTTTTCTGCAAAGGGTAGGAATCCGGAGCGGTCCCCACCAGCTCCAGGGAGGCAGCGCGCAGTTCCCATCGCTGCCTGCCCTGTCCGGCAACCAGAGCCCCGCGAACGCTCACGGCGGAGCCCGTGGTCATTTCCCCAATCCGTTCATAACCGGGAATGCCTGCATCCGCCACCACCTGGAGGGAAGCCACGGAAGAACCGTCATTTACTTCCAGAAAGGAAAAAGCCTTGGAATCACGGCGCGTACGCACCCAGCCCTGAATCAATACGTCCGGCATTTCCGCCTCACTGTTCAAAGCATATTTCACCAATGTTCTGCTGATCATGGCGCAAGTATAATACAGCGCCTTTCCCATGCCAGCAGAATTACTTTTCTCCGGAGAGAATATTCAGGCGCTTCCGGCAGCGGAAGGAGGGCGTGCAGCACGGCCTTATTTGGAGGGCTGCATAACCTGCCGCCCCGTCGTAATGGCGATGGCGTCCGCCAGCGGCATTTCCTTTTCCGTGTGGGCCGCACCCCAGGAATCCGAGAAGATGAGCGTCTTCTTTTCCTCGTCAAAGCCGATGATGAGCCTCAAATGGCCACCGCGCGTCTGGGACAGGCGCAGCGGTTCAGGAACGATGCCCAGTTGAACGGACCACAGCACGGGAATGCCCGCCGTGATGTAGGGCCTGATGGCGTTGAGCCATTTGTCCATCTGGGACGGAGATCCGGCGCGCGCCAGCTTCAGCACCTCCCCGTCCGCATTGTCCCAGAAGCCGGACCAGTCATATTCATTCTCCACCTTCTCCTTTTTTAATTTGGAGGCGGCGCGGTTGTAGGCTTTCAGCAGATTCCGGAAATCACGGGTGTCCGTCAGGGAATCCAGCACCTTGATCCGGATCTGGAAGCGCGCCCCTATCTTTTTCAGGTTCTCCGCCATTGCCGCCGTGCTGGTTCCTCCTTCCGCGGAGGAATTGGCCAGGGAAGCAAGTTCGTGCTGGTCCACGTAATCCATTCCGTAATAGGCAAAAATCCGGGCGGCGGTCGCCACCACGCAATAACCCTTCTGCCCCTGGTCTACCATGGGAATGTCCTGGATGACCACCCGTTTTCCTTCTTTCCTGACGTGCTGCTTGATGTCCGCCTTTCTGGCGCGGGAAGAAGCGTCGCCCCTCGCGATGGAAGCCTCCGTGGGGCCGGCCTTCAACCGGATGAATTCCGCTTCAAATTCCCTGCCCTCCCGCGACGTATTGGTTTCCAGGGTAATCGCCCCCTTGTCCCAAATCCAGGACCAGCCATTGACCTTGACCACCGCCTCCTTCCGGGTGGCCCGGTACTCCCTGGGCTGCACTCCGGTGAGAGCGGTCAGCCCTTCCCTGATGCGGTCCAGGCGTTTTTCAAACTCATCCTTGTCAATGGCCCCGTTGTCCCCCTTGTTGTACATCATGACGGTCATGGACTGGGGAACGCCTTCCTTCCAGTGCACCAGCATTTCCCCCAGGGACATTTCCCCTATTTTGATTGCAGGCTTCGCAATCCGGAGCTGGGTCTTGTCCCTGTCCACCCAGCCTCCGGATTCCCCGTTGAAATATTTCCCAAACAAATCCGGTTGCGGGAGGATCCAGAACGCGCCGGATTTTAAATCCGGCGCCATGTCTCCAGCGCCCCATGCGGCGGGAAGAAGGCAGCAGGCGGAAAAGACAGAGAGGAATGAAGAGATAAATCGCATAACGGCAAAGGAGTAGAGGAACGGTCCCGCTGCTCGGGGCCCATGCTGACAATGTATTCTTCCATGGCGGTCCTGCCAAGAAAAAATGCATCTTACCCCGGCGGACGGCCCGTTATTAGCCTTCCCTTCACCGGATTCATTCAGACAGGCCCCAGGAACAAAAAACCGGCCTGCCGCGGTACATTCCGCAGCAGGCCGGCTTGAATGAATAAACCAATCCGGTTACATGAACGGACGCAAACGCTGCATGATGGCGTCCTTGGAAGAGGCTCCCACCATCGTATCCATGATTTCCCCGTCCTTGATAACCAGGAGGGTGGGAATGGTACGCACGCCATAGGTAGCGGCAAGGCCGTTGTTGGCGTCCACATCCACTTTGCCCACCTTGATCTTGCCGGCCAGTTCCGTGGAAAGCTGGTCAATGATCGGGGCGATCATGCGGCAGGGGCCGCACCATGTAGCCCAGAAGTCGACAAGCACAGGAATGTCGGACTTCAGGACTTCATCCTCAAAATTTGCTTCAGAAAATACGTTTGCCATAGTACCGCTTAGAGTATTTCAACAGTCATTATGTTCACTTATTCTTCTGCATCGGCGCCATCATCGGAAGACTCTTCTGCAGGGGCATCGGAGGAGGCGTCATCGGAAGAAGATTCGGCGGCCGCGTCATCGGTCGCTTCCTCACCGGCGGAGGTGGGAGCCGCGGCAGCGGGCTTGGAGTCGCTCCCCAGCCAGCCCGTCATGCTGCGGGCTTCCAGGGTATCCGTGGCGTATTGATAACCAACGAAAATAAGCGCAAAGGCAAGAGCCACGAAGGAAAGAATATTGAGCAGCGTATTGGGGGCCGCTTCCGTATCTTCTTCAAACTTCTTGGCCGTAAAGGAGGCGGAAGAAACCGGAGCGGCCGCAGGAGCGGTATTCAGCCCGATGGTGGCCTGCGGAAGCTGGGCGGTCGCCATGCCTGCCCCGGGAGAGGTCAGGGGAACGGTGGGCGCAGCGGCTGCGGGTGCCGCACCGGCGGGAGGAGCCACGGGCGTCGTGGCGGAGCCGAGAGCAACCGTCTTCAACCCGCCGCCAAGCTTGATGCCTCCGCCGAGCCCGGCGGGACGAAGGGGAATGGTGGGCGCAGCAGCAGCGGGCGGCGCGGCGGGTGCGGCGGGAGCCGCAGGAGCGCCGGAGGCGGGAGGGACAGAGGGAGCCGCCGGTGCCTTGGGCACGGAGGGAGCGGCCGGCGGAGTCGGAATGCTGGGCGGAGGCGGAGTACCGCCCGGAATGGAGGGGGGAGGTGGATTACTCATATCGGAAAAAATAGCTGTGCTGAACGATAGCTCTCGCTTATTTCCGACCGTAAATCAAGAAAAAGAATGCGCAAAGCCCAAATTCCATGCAATTTTTTTTAATTTGGAGCGTATTCCATCCTAAACACGCTGTCCGGACTTGCCCTGAAAAGCGTTCTTTCCTACGCTGTGTATCCGGCATTATTTCATATGAAACCCATTACCAAATTAGCTTCCACCACCTTGCCCGACGGTTCCATTCTCGACCTCTGGGAACGGGACGGCTTCCATTTTCTTCTTCGTGACGGCGTGCAGCTCGCGTCCAGTTTTTCCCATGGGAGCAATGAAGCGGCGGCGGCCATGGCGGCAGCCCCGGTTAAAAGGGCCAACCAGCCCGCTTTTCTCCTGGACGGCTTAAGCCTGGGGTTCACCCTGTTTGCCCTGATGGACCTGGTCCAGAGGGAAAAGGCCCGCTTCATCGTAGCGGAGCCCTGCAAGCCGCTCGTTGACTGGCACCAGGAGCTGATGGACGGGGAACGCCCCGGCTTCCTGCACGATCCCCGCGTCAGCGTGGAATTCACTCCGGCGCTCCAGATCGCCCGCAAAAACCCGAAAAGCTTCCACGCCATCCTGTGCCGTTCCACGCATGAACGCATGAACCTGAGCGTGGCGGAGGCTTCCGACTATTTTGCCGCGCTCAAGCAGGGCGGCCTGCTGGTCATCACCGTGGCCCGGCCGGACGTCCGGCTTGCCCGCACACTCCAAAAAGCGGGTTTTGAAGTGAGCACGGAGGCCGTGCCTGCCTCACATAAAGGAAAGAAAACCACTTTTCACACCGTTATTCTTGGAAAGAAGGGGCGCTTCGTCCCCTTTTCCGCGCATCAATCCTAATTCCATCCTGCCACCATGAACCGCACAACTCTTACAACGGCCGGACTTCTGGCCGCCCTGCTCATCGGAATTCCCGCCCTGGCGGATTCCATTGCCCCGGGCATCCTGCTTCCCAAGAAAAACACCAAGTCCATTTCCTTCTCCCCCAAGGGGAGCTCGGACATTTTCCTGCTCGGCATCATGCCGCAGGGCAGCTCCGTCAAGAAGGGGGAATCCGTGGCGCAGGCGGACTTCCGCATCCTGGACAAGAGCATTGAAGACTACGAACGCACCATCAAGAGCAAAAACCTGGAAGTGCTGAAACTCCGGTATGCCCTGGACCAGCAGAAGGAACGCTCCGCGCTGGCTCTGCAAAAATACCAGACGGCCCTGACCCGGACGGAGGAGGACCAGAAAGACTTCCTGGAAAAGCGGAAGGCCCGCATGCTGGCGGAAGAAGAGGAACGCGTCAACAAGGCCCTGCGCCACATGTCCTACAAGCAGGAGGAGCTGAACCAGCTTACCAAGATGTACAAGGATGACCAGGTGGCGGAGGAAACGGAAGAAATCATCCTCAAGCGCCTGAAAAACGAACTGGGGGAAAGCGAATTTGCCGTCCAGGGAGCCAAGCTCGTCGCGGAGCTGGCCAAGCTGCGCAACATCCACCGCCTGGGGGAAGACTACGCCACGGCGGTCAAGGAAAAGCAGATGGATTTGGAACAGGCCCGGAAGCAGGCTGATTTTGACCTGGAACAGAAAAAGATAGCCCTGACGGAGGCGGAGGTGTCCCTGCGCCGCCTTCAGGACAAATACAACGAACTGAAAGCGGACCGGGAAATGGCCGCCTTCAAGGCCCCTGAAAACGGCATCCTGCTGTACGGCGGCTATGTGGCGGACAAATGGGTAGCCATTCCGGTGGCGGAAAAGCTCAAGCCCGGCGGCAAGCTGGAAGCCTTTGACAAAATCGCCACCATCGTCCCGCCGAACTCGGAACTGATCGTGCAGGCCACGCTGCCGGACTCCACCGCCACGCCCAAGGTGGGGGAAGCCGTCGTCATCAAGGTAACGAACATGCAGATTCCCGGCGTCATTACGGAAGCCAGCCCCATTCCGGGGGCGGACGGCAAGCGCCGCATCATCATCACGCCCAAGGTTCCCGCCAGCCAGATCTTCGCTCCCGGCCTCCCCGTCCAGGTCACCATCAAGGACCAGCAGGCCTGATCCCCCTACGGACCTCCATGAATAAAGCCGTCTTTTTTCTCGCCGCCCTGGGGGCCAGCACGGCGCTCTGCGCCTCCATTCCGGAGGAAAACGCGGAAAAAAGGGATACCATTCCCATTGCCAGGGTGCCGGACGTTCCGCCGCCCTCCCGGGAAACCCTGGACGCCTCCATCCGGAAGGCGGCGGACTTCCTGCTGAAGGAACAGAACAGGGACGGCTCCTGGGGAAGCCATACGCGCACCAAGGGGCTGAACGTCATCTGCCCCTACCCTGAAGGGCCCAGGTCGTTCAGAACGGCCTCCACCTCCCTGTGCGTAATCGGCCTGCTCACCAGCCCCCTGAAGGAGGACCCCGCCGTCAAGGCCGCGCTGGACAAGGCCGTGCAGTACCTGCTAACCACGCTGCCCACCCTGAAACGGGGAGACACGCGCACCGTGCTCGGCGTCTGGGGCCATGCCTACGGCCTCTCCGCCCTGAGCCGGGCGGCCCGCAATCTTCCTGCGGATTCCCCCCTGTATGCGGAACTAAAAAAAGTGGCCGGCCTTCAGGTCAAGGCGCTGGACCAGATGGCGGACGTCCAGGGCGGCTGGGGCTATTATACGTTTGAAACCTTTTCCAAACGTCCCATCGGAGAGCCCACCTCCTTCCTGACGGCTACGGTCCTGCTCGCCTACAAGGACTCGGAACAGGCCTTCGGCCTCAAGCCGGATGCCCGCGTCGTCAAACGCGCCGTCGCCTGCCTGGAAAAACTGCGGACCCCTGCCGGCAGCTACGTCTATTCCCTTTCCCACTCCTTCTATCCCGGCCGGCCCATCAACCGCCACACCGGCAGTCTGGCCCGCACCCCCGCCGGAGACCTGGCCCTGATGCGGTATGACCCGGCTTTCATCTCCAGGCGGCAGTTGGAAGACGGCCTGGAACGCATCTGGAGCCGCGGCGGCTGGCTTTCCCTGGCCGTGAAAAAGCCCATTCCCCATGAAAGCTTTGCCCAGAACGCGGGCTACTTCTTCTACTACGGGTATTATTACGCCGCCCGCTGCCTGGAGGAAGTGGCCCCGGAACATCTGGCGCGCCATGCCTCCCATCTGGCAAGCGACCTCCTGCCCATGCAGGAAAAAGACGGCTCCTGGTGGGACTATCCCCTGTACAACTACCATAAATTCTACGGTACCGGCTATGCCCTGTACGCCGTCTCCCGCGTCAGGGAATCCCTGTACCCTTCCAATGCCGCAACGGCCTCCTGACCCATGTTCCGCCTGCTGACGACCAGCCTTCTCGCGATTCTGTGCCTGCATCTTCCCGCAGCGCACGGGAAACCCGCGCAGGCGGAAAAGGCGGATGCCATCCAGATCGCCAAAATTCCGGACATCCCGCCCGCGAAACCCGAACAATTTGACCAGGCGTTCCGCCGCGGCGTAGACTTCCTGCTGAAAACGCAGAACAGGGACGGCTCCTGGGGCGACCACCGGGTGATCGGCACCTGGAACATCCTCTGCCCCTATCCGGACGGCCCGCTCACCTTCAAGACGGCAAGCACCGCCCTGTGCATTGCGGGGCTTAACGCCAGCCCCCTGCACAACGAACCCGCCGTGCAGCAGGCCATGACCCGCGCGGAAAACTACCTGATCCGTACGATGCCCCATTTGAAGCGCGGCGACTCCCTTTGCGTGTACAACACCTGGGCGCATACCTACGTGCTGGACGCCATGAGCATGCGGGCCGCAAGACTGGACCGGAACAGCCCGCGCTACCGGGAGCTGAAAAGCTGCGCCGGCGCCCAGGTGAAAAAGCTCAATGAGCTGGCTTCCGCCATGGGGGGCTGGGGCTACCTCACCTATTCCGGCTTCAGCAAACGGCCCGCGGCGCAGCCTACCTCCTTCCTGACGGGAACCGTCCTCATCTCCGCCTGGATGGCCGGAAAATCATTCGGCCTGTCGCTGGACAACAAAATATTCAGCCGCGCGTTGAAATTCCTCAAATCCCAGAGGACGCCGGCGGGAACCTACGTCTATTCCCTGGGGCATGCCTTCTATCCCGGCCGGCCCATCAACCGCCACACCGGCAGCCTGGCACGCACCCCCGCCTGTGACTACGCCATCAGGCTCTGGGAGCCGGAGGACATCTCCCTGCGCCAGCTCGTGGACGGACTGGACCGCCTGTGGAGCCGCCGGGGATGGCTGACGATGGCCCTGCACAAGCCCACTCCCCATGAAAGTTTCGCCCAGAATTCCGGCTACTTTTTCTACTACGGATACTATTATTCAGGAATGTGTCTGGACATGCTGGCCCCAAATCAGGTAAAACGCCATGCGTCTCTATTGGCGGACGACATCCTCACCCGTCAGGGAACAGACGGTTCCTGGTGGGATTACCCCCTGTACAATTATCACAAATTCTACGGCACCGGCTACGCCCTTTACGCCCTTTCCCGCGCGTGGGACAAGCTGTACGGACAGCCGGAACCGCCTTCATCCCTTACTTCCACACCATTCCGGCCATGACAAACACCATGAAATCCCTTCTGGCGCTCTGCCTGTTCTGCGGCGCGGCCGCCGTTTCCACCGCGGAAACGCCGGTCCGGCACACGTCCTTCAAGCCCGGTGAAATCTGGACGGACAACAACGGCGTGCACATCAATGCCCACGGCGGCGGCATTCTGTACGACAAGGGCACCTACTACTGGTACGGGGAACACAAGGTGGAGGGGGACGCCGGAAACCGCGCCCAGGTGGGCGTGCACTGCTATTCCTCCAGGGACCTTTACAACTGGAAGGACGAAGGAATCGCCCTGAAAGTGGTGGAAGGGGACAACTCCCACCCCATCGCCAAGGGCTGCATCCTGGAACGCCCCAAGGTGGTCTACAACAAGAAGACCAAAAAGTACGTGATGTGGTTCCATCTGGAGCTCAAGGGAAAAGGCTATGGCGCGGCCTATGCGGGCGTGGCTACGGCCACAAAGCCCACCGGACCGTTCACGTTCCTGAAAGCCGGGCGCGTCAATCCGGGCAAATGGCCCATGAACATGGACAAGAAGGACCAGACCATGAAAACGTTCAAGGGAGTGCCCGGCCTGACCTCCAGCGCCCTGCCGGAAGGCGTGCGTTCCGAGGACATGTTCAAGAAGGACTTTGAAAAAGGACAGATGAGCCGTGACATGACCATCTTTGTGGATGACGACGGCAAGGCCTACCACATCTATTCCTCCGAGGAAAACAGCACTACCCACATCGCGGAACTGACGCCGGACTACACGGAGCACACCGGAAAATTCGTCCGCGTCTTCCCCGGCCGCTTCATGGAAGCTCCCGCCATCTTCAAGCACAAGGGCAAATACTACTTCATCGCCTCCGGATGCACAGGCTGGGCGCCGAACGCCGCCCGCAGCGCCGTGGCTCCCCGCATTGCCGGACCGTGGACGGAGCTCAAAAACCCCTGCGTGGGTCCCAAGGCCGGGAGCACCTTCGGCGGACAGAGCACCTACATCCTGCCCGTACAGGGCAAACCCGGCAAATTCATCTTCATGGCGGACATCTGGCGGCCCCAGAACGCCATTGACGGCCGCTATATGTGGCTTCCCATCCAGTTTGACGGAGACCAGATCAAACTGGAATGGAAAGACGAATGGAAACTGGAAGACATGTAACCCGATTCACCGCCAACACGCATGAAAACACTGCTGCTCACCTTTTTTGCCGGACTGGCCTGCTGCCTCTCCTCCGTTGCCACGGCTGACGCCCCCGTCAAACACACGTCCTTCAAGCCCGGTGAAATCTGGACGGACAACAACGGCGTGCACATCAACGCCCACGGCGGCGGCATCCTGTACGACAAGGGCACCTACTACTGGTACGGGGAGCACAAGGTGGAGGGGGACGCCGGAAACCGCGCCCAGGTGGGCGTGCACTGCTATTCCTCCAGGGACCTTTACAACTGGAAGGACGAAGGAATCGCCCTGAAAGTGGTGGAAGGGGACAACTCCCACCCCATCGCCAAGGGCTGCATCCTGGAACGCCCCAAGGTAGTCTACAACAAGAAGACCAAAAAGTACGTGATGTGGTTCCACCTGGAACTCAGGGGGAAGGGCTACGGTTCCGCGTACGCGGGCGTGGCTACGGCCACAAAGCCCACCGGACCGTTCACGTTCCTGAAAGCCGGGCGCGTCAATCCAGGCAAATGGCCCCTGAATCTGGACAAAAAGGACCAGACGACCGAGTTCACCAAGGAGATGCCTGACTATGTCCGCATCATCCGCAGGGACTTCCCCGGCGGCCAGATGAGCCGTGACATGACCATCTTTGTGGACGACAACGGCAAGGCCTACCATATTTACTCCTCCGAAGGGAACATCACCCTGCACATCGCGGAACTGACGCCGGACTACACCGGGCATAACGGAAAATACGTCCGCGTCTTCGTCAACCGCTACATGGAAGCTCCCGCCATCTGCAAGCACAACGGGAAATACTACATGATCGCCTCCGGCTGCTCCGGCTGGGCGCCCAACGCGGCCCGCAGCGCCGTGGCCCCCCGCATGGCCGGACCGTGGACGGAGCTCAAAAATCCCTGCGTGGGGCCCAAGGCCAATATCACCTTCGGCGGACAAAGCACCTACATCCTGCCCGTACAGGGCAAGCCCGGCAAATTCATCTTCATGGCGGACATCTGGCGGCCTAAAAACGCCATTGACGGCCGCCACATGTGGCTTCCCATGAAATGGGACGGCGACCAGATCATTCTGGAATGGAAGGATGAATGGACCCTGAAGGATCTGTAACCGTTTCCTTCCCCCCTTTCATGCAGGATACGATCTACTGCTTCCACCTCCTGGCCACGAGGCAGAAGCGCACCCTGCTATATGCCCTGTGCTCCGTTCCCGTCGTCACGACAATCTGGCTGCTGAATCCGGAATGGCCTTTCTGGGCCGGTTACATTGCCTGGGCGCTCGTCTGCACGGCAGTTCTGATGATTCAATATGCCGCCCCTCTCCCCATCCGCTGCCCACACTGCGGGCATGCCGGGCTTCGCCCCGCCTCGCAGACGCCGGAGGAACAGGGAAGGCCGGATACAGGCATCATGCTGGAATGCCGGGGCTGCGGCTCCTCCTTTTATACGGACGCCTATCTCCCATGGCCGGGGAAAAGCGTTCGCCGCCGTCCCGTTTCCGCGGATGAATGGGAAGAAAAACCTGCTGTAAACAAGCCGGGCCTGCTTCCTCCGGAGAGGAAAGCAGGCCGGACAGGTTTTCGTGAATTTAACGGAGGAAAAGATTAACGGGCTTTCTTGGAAGCCATCACATAATTCCTCATGCGCTGGTCAGCGGGAGTGGTGGGGCGCACGCTGGTGACCCAGTTGCCATCCTTGTCCTTCTTCTTGATTTCCGTTCTGTCCCGGTACAGCTTCGCGGAGAAATCGTTGGAATCAAGGATCACCGGGCCGGGGCCCTTGGTGACGATGGGAGTGGGCGGTACTTCCGCCACCACCGTCATGGGGGTAGTAAGGGAATCATACCAGTACACCAGTTCCTGCTGGCCGATGGGGTTGTCCGGATAAGGCGCATAGGCTCCGTTATTGGTGGAAACCTTCACATAGGCCGGTTCCGGGAACGTGGTCTGATAGGAAGAAGGGGAACAGGCCCCCAACAGCAAAAGGCCGGCTCCGCCGACAATGATCATGGAATGCAGTTTCATATAGGCATTTGATTCCCTCCCGTCTCGTTCCGTTCAGACGATGCACGGTTCCGGGAACTTCCACTGTGCCGTGAAAACTTTCCAAATTCACTTATTTTCAAACAGAAACGTTTATGAATGACAGAACTTCCGCCCGTTTGTCTTATCTCCGTCTTGAACGCGTTGCTGCACGCCGGAAACCATCGGGACCTCTTCCAGCCCTTGCACCCTCCGGAATATTCCGGACAATCATGCTCCGGGCAGGTAAGGCGGCATTAACAAAAACCATTCCCCTTCCAACAAAAAAACCTGCCGGGAATGACCTCCCGCACCAGCTCTGAAAAACGTTCCCGGCTCCGGCTCAGTCATACGCAGGCGGAGAGGAAGGGGAGGAATGTTCTCTCTCCTTTTTCCGTTCTTCTCCGGTGATGCCTCCGTGACGCCGCAGCAACGCGGCCATCTCCCCCATCCCCGCGCTCCAGCGCCATGTCCAACGCCGTACGGCCCCTGGCATCCACCGCATTGAGCAGCTCCCGGCACGAAACCAGAATATCCGCCAGGGGAACGGATCGGGAGGCAACGGCCTTCATCAGGGGAGTCGTCGTACCGCCCGGAAGCATATCCTCCCCGGACAGGCGAAGCCGGGACATCAGAAAACGAAGCATGCTCTCATCCCCCGTTTCCACGGCCAAAAAAACGGCTGGCCAGGGAGAAACCGAACTGAATAAATCCGTGCGCAGCCTTTCCAGGTTTTCAGACAATTTTCGGTAAGCCGCAGCGGACGATCCTCCGGCTGCTGCCATGCGCTCCGCGATCAGACGCGCTTCCCCAAAGCCGGCAAAATTCCGGGCCGGGCTGGTGAAGCCCTCTGATCTTCTCTCCGGTACCAGCCCCGCGACGGCCAGCAAATCCCGGCACCTCTGGCGGTATAGCCACGACTCATGCGCCGTCATGTAAATGCCTATCCAGGAACTCCAGAAATAAATGCCGGGCTGAATTTCATACTCCACGGAAAAAACCACATAACGCCGCCACGCCCGGTCCGCCTCCCGGAGCCTGTCCTCCCATCCGGTACGCATGAAACTGCAGCCATTCTCCGGCAAGAAAGCCGTCCGGATACCGGACAACCGGGCCTTCCAGTAATTCCGGTAGGAGCCCAGCAGGAACTTGACGAAGGGATATTCAGAAGAACAAACGGCCTGTTCCACCTTTTGCAGCACGGGGTCATTCTCCTGCCAGCCGGGATCCACGGGCGCAACGTCTACCAGCGGGTAGGCATTCGTCGCGCAGGCCGTATCCGCAATAGCCATCATCCGTTCCATCTTCTTGAAGGCCCGGCGCACATGGACTTCCGCCTCCTCCAGCTCTCCCAATGACCCGGCATCGGGTACGCCCTCCCCCTTCATGGCAGAGCGCCGGTTTTGGGCGGCCAGCATCCACGCCCTGTAAAACCTCTCATCCGCTCTTAAAAATGCCTCCCAAGCCACCTGCGCCTGCACCCAGGATTCCATCACTATTTCATCCTGCAATTCCTGAAGAGGCATTTCCTTAAACCACTTTGATTGATGTTCAATCAATTCTGACTTTACAAACCACCGTGAAGCCAACCAGGCGGCTACGGGAGCATAAAGAGCATCCAGCCGGGACTGCCAATAGGCGTCCAGTGCGGCGGCGGCTTCCTTCAGCGCACGGGCATCCTTTGCCGCCCGGGTGGCGTCTATCGCTTGTTCCAGACGGACAGGCTCCGTCTCCTCCGGACCAGGAACCGCACCTTTTCCATAGGCTGGTATATATTCGGCAAACGCCTTCAACGTTCCGGAAGGCAGTAAAAACTCCCTGGAAGGATCGGACGGCACATCCCCGGAAGCCCACCCGGCCACGCAAAATGCCGCCGCGGCCATAATCCGCCATCTCATGCCCATGCTGCTCCTGTTCTCTTCCTTCCGGCTTCCCCGCACGAGCCGCCATCATGTCATCATCCGGATTTCACGGCCTTTTCTTTTCAACGGGCAACCGCATGAAGGAAAGGAGCTTGCCGGGAACGCGGAGGCGTGGTTGAATGCATGCCTTCTCCATGATTACGGATTTCCGGCTGAAAGTGTTTGAGACCGTCGCGCGGCGCCTGAACTTCACGCGCGCGGCGGAGGAGCTGTTCATCACGCAGCCGGCCGTCACCCGGCATATCAAGGAGCTGGAACGCCTGCTGGACGCCCGCCTGTTCAAAAGGGAAGGCCGCGGCATCGCCCTGACGGCGGAAGGCGTGCGCCTGCTGGTCCATTCCCGCCGCATCCTCAAGGAATATGAAACGCTGGCGGAAGACATGTCTTCCGGCCGGAATACGCCCGTTTCCGGTGAATTGAGCCTGGGAGCCAGCTCCACCATGTCCCAGTACGTCCTGCCTCCGCTGCTGGCCCTGTTCAACCGCCATTATCCGGAAATACGCATACGGCTGAAAAGCGGCAATACGGAGGAAATCGAACAGGCCGTGCAGGATGAAGCCGTGCAGCTCGGCATCGTGGAAGGCACCGCAAGGCGCACGGACCTGCATTACCTGCCCTTCATGGAGGATGAAATCATTCTGGCGGGCGGTTCTCATGCCGCCGCCCCGCGGGAAGGCCTCTCCCTCCCGCAGCTCTCCCATGTTCCCCTGATCATGCGGGAACCGGGGTCCGGCACGCGCCGGGTGGTGGAGGAAGTCCTGAAGAAACACGGAATCGCCGCTTCCGGCCTCCACGTCCTGATGACGCTGGGCAATACGGAAAGCATCAAGATGTATCTGGCGCATTCCCCGGCATGCTCTTTTCTCTCCTCCCTCGCCGTGCGGGAAGAGCTCAAACGCGGGGATTTGAAAAAAATCCATCTCCGCCATCTGGAAATCCGCCGTTCCTTTCACTTTGCCAACGGGCACGGAGACTACAGCAGAATCAATGAATTATTCATCAAATTCTGCCGGAATTATTATAACAAAATCTAATCGCCTATAACAATTTCTGATTAGATTTTATGATGATTGTGGAGTATATCTCCCACGCAGCCGTTCCGGCACGTTCCCCCTCCGGACAAGACGGGCGGCCGCAGCCATCATTCTACAGCCCATGTCCCCCAAACATCTCGCCAATCCGCTCCACGGCATCCTGCTCATCGTCCTGTTCTCCTTTTCCGCCTTCTACATTGCGGACTTTGAATGGGTGAAACACCTCTCCTTCAGCCCGCTGATCGTCGGCATCGTGCTGGGGATGCTTTACGCCAACAGCCTGCGCAACCACCTTCCGGAAGCGTGGGTGCCCGGCATCCAGTTCTGCACCAAGCAGGTGCTGAGAACAGGCATCGTCCTGTACGGGTTCAAGCTGACCTTCCAGAGCGTGATCGACATCGGGGGCGCGGCTCTTCTGATCGACCTCATTGTGGTCTCCCTCACCATTCTGCTGGGCGCGGGACTGGGGCGGCTGCTGAAAATGGACCGGGACACGGCCCTTCTGACCTCCATCGGCAGTTCCATCTGCGGGGCGGCGGCCGTCCTGGGCGCGGAACCCGTCGTGAAAAGCAAGCCTTACAAGGCGGCCGTGGCCGTTTCCACCGTCGTCATCTTCGGCACGCTATCCATGTTCCTGTATCCGGCCCTGTACCGGGCCGGAATGCTGAACCTGACGACGGAACAGATGGGCCTCTTTACCGGAGCCACCCTTCATGAAGTGGCCCACGTGGTGGGCGCCGGCAACGCCATGGGGCAGGCCATCTCCGACCCGGCCATCATCGTCAAGATGATCCGCGTGATGATGCTGGCCCCGGTGCTGGTCATCCTGAGCATCATCCTGGCGCGGCGGGACTCCGCCGCCGGAGGAAACAGCGAAAAACGTAAAATCACCATCCCCTGGTTCGCGTTCCTGTTCCTCGCCGTCATCGGCTTCAATTCCCTGCACCTGCTGCCTGCCGAACTGGTGGACGCCATCAACACCCTGGACACGTTCCTGCTGACCATGGCGATGACGGCTCTGGGCGCAGAATCCAGCTTTGAGAAGTTCAAGAAAGCCGGAGCGCGCCCCTTCCTGCTTGCGGGCCTCCTGTACGTCTGGCTCTTCTTCGGCGGCTACTGGCTGGTCAAGCTCATCAGCTTCTAAACTTTAAAGACCTTTCGCCTGCGGGGGGGAGCATGCATCCGCGTCTCCTCCCCGTACGGAAGCAAAAAGGCCGTTTCATCCGCAACGGAACGGTTTCCAACAGAGAAACGGCTACTCAACATGAGTTCCTTGAGATAAAAAGCAGCCCCTGATTCCGGATTTATCATTCGTTTCCCGGCGGATCCGGGCAGTAAACCGCTCCTATTCCCGCTGCTGCGGCAGGTTTTCCCAGCCTGCCCCAACAAAAATTCATAGCCAAACCGTTTGGAGACGCTATAGTACACGTACCCAGTTTTTAAACAAATGGCAACCAAATTATTCATTCCCGGACCCACTGAAGTAGCACCTGAAGTACTTGCCGCCATGAGCGGCCCGATGATGGGGCACCGATCCAAGGCGGCTTCCGCCCTGCAGCGCCGCATTTCCAACAATCTGCGCCGCATTCTGCTGACGGAACAGGAAATACTGCTCTCCACTTCCTCCGGTACGGGCCTGATGGAAGGCGCCGTGCGTTCCTGCACCGCCAAGCGAGCCGCCATTTTTTCCGTGGGCGCCTTCGGCGACAAATGGTACAAGATTGCCACGGGCAACGGCGTTCCCTCCGACATTTTCAAGAGCGAACTCGGCCAGCCCACCACCCCGGAAATGGTGGACGCCGCCCTCTCCACCGGCAAGTACGACACTATCTGCATCACCCATAATGAAACGTCCACCGGCGTCCAGAACCCGGTGGAGGAAATTGCGGAAGTACTCAAAAAATACCCGGACGTCATATGGTGCATGGACGCGGTAAGTTCCGCCGCCGGCTCCCGGATTGAAACGGACAAGCTGGGCGTGGACGTGCTGGTGACCTCCACCCAGAAGGCGCTGGCGCTCCCCCCCGGCATGGCTGTCTGCACGCTGTCCCAAAAGGCTTATGAACGCACCGCCTCCGTCCCCAACCGCGGTTGCTACTTTGACCTGCGCTCCATTTACGACACTATCCAGAAAAAGGACTACCAGTACACGAACACCCCCTGCGTCTCCATCATGTACGCCATGGACCTCCAGCTCCAGCGCATCATGCAGGAAGGCGTGGAAAACCGCTTTGCGCGCCATGAAGCCATGGCGGAATTCGTGCGCTCCTGGGCGGATGAATATTTCAGCGTCTTCGCCAACCGGGACCATCTTTCCCGCACCCTGACGGTCATCAGCAACACGAGGGACATTGACATCGCCGCCCTGAACAACGTGCTGATCGAACGCGGCATGCAGCTCGGCAACGGTTACGGGGATTTGAAGAACAAGACCTTCCGCATCGCCCACATGGGTGAGCTGACGATGGACGACATGCGCTCCATCACGTCCAACATCGTGGACATCCTGAAACTCAAGTAAGCGTTTTCCCTTCCCTCTTTTCCGGCCCCGCCCGGGAAAGAGGGAAGAACGCCTCCTCCGGAGAATGAACGGAACAGCCGCCATGAACAAGGTTCTTCACACGGCGCTCCAGGCTCTGTTCATCATCGCCTCCGCCTGCGTCCTGACGGCCCTCATCATCGCCGGAGCCTTGAATGAAGCCATGCGCCCCTGGTCCGGAGCCTTCTTTCTAATGCTTGTTCCGTACTACCTGATCCTGGTGAAAAAACGCCTGGACCGGGAACAGGCGGGGGAAATGGCGCGCTCCTGCACATGGAGCATGGCCGCCGCGGCAAGCCTGTTCCTGCTGCTCATCGGGATGCTCCTGCTGTTGAACAGCATTCCGGGAGGCGGAGAGTTTGTCCGGCTTCTTCTGTTCAAGCCCCTGGATTTTCTCAAAGCGGCAGGAGCGCCCATGCGGTACCTGCTGCTGTTCATTGCGGCATGTATTTTGGCGGGGCTTGTCTCCGGCATCCGTGCGCTATATCATTGCTCCCTCCGTCATTAACCTTCTGTACTCTCTCATTTTTCCATGTCCACACTCCATCCCTTCCCCGCCCTCCGTCCGCCCCGGGAACTGGCCGCGCGGGTTTCCTCCCTCCCCTATGACGTCATGAACCACCGGGAGGCCAGGGAAATGGCCGCCGGAAACGACGCCTCCTTCCTCCACGTCTGCCGCTCCGACATCGACACGAGCGAAACCGCCATCCACGCCCCGGAAACCTATGCCAAGGCGCGGGAAAACCTGGAAGCATTCGTCCGCAAGGGCTACCTCGTCCGGGATGAAAAACCTTCCTTCTACATTTACCGCCAGATCATGTGGGGCCGCGTGCAGACGGGCATCGTCGGCTGCGCCTCCGTGGATGAATACGCCAGCGGCGTCATCAAAAAGCATGAACTGACCCGCAGGGAAAAGGAGCTGGACCGCATTGAGCACTTTGACGCCTGTTCCGCCCAGACGGAACCGGTATTCCTGGCCTACCGCAAGCACGAGGACCTTTCCGGCATCATCCGGGAATGGATCAAATTCCACAAACCGGAGTACGATTTCACCACGGAAGACGGCGTCACCCACATCCTGTGGCCCGTCTCCGATCCCGGCACGGTGGAAGCCATCCGCAAAGGCTTTGAAGAAGTGGATGCTCTTTACATAGCGGACGGCCATCACCGTACGGCGTCCAGCGCCGCCGTTTCCGCCAGGCGGCGCAAGGAGCACCCGGACTACACGGGACAGGAGGAATTCAATTACCTGATGGCCGTCGTCTTCTGTGATGAAGACCTCTTCATCATGGACTACAACCGCGTCGTGCGCGACCTGAACGGCCTGGCCAGGGAAGAATTCCTGGAAAAGCTCCGCGCCTCCTTTGACGTGGCGCCTGCGGACGCCATTCCCGGAGAAGGCTACGCCCCCCGCGCCAAGCACGAATTCGGCATGTATCTGGACGGCCGGTGGTATTCCCTCACCGCCAAACCGGGAACCTTCCCGGCGGACCATCCCATCGAAAGCCTGGACTGCGCCATTCTTCAGGCGAATGTGCTGGCCCCCATCCTGGGCATTGACGATCCGCGCACGAGCGACCGCATCGACTTCGTAGGCGGCATCCGCGGCCTGGGAGAACTGGAACGCCGCTGCTCCGGAGAAATGGCGCTGGCCTTCTCCCTGTACCCCGTCACCATGGACGACCTCTTCCGCGTGGCGGACGCTGGGGAAATCATGCCCCCCAAGTCCACGTGGTTTGAGCCCAAGCTGCGCAGCGGACTTTTTGTCCATACCATTGAACAATGACATTTTCCACCATACCAACATGAACAAGGTTCTTATTCCCACCAAACTCTCCGACGTAGCGGCCAATACGCTTAAAACGGCCGGCTATGAAGTCGTCCAGGATGCCGACACGCCTCTGGAAGAACAGGCCGCCGCCCATCCGGACACCGTGGCCCTGATCGTCCGCAGTGAAAAAGTCACTCCGGAAATCATGGACGCCCTACCCTCCCTGAAGCTGGTCATCCGCGCCGGAGCCGGCTACGACAACATTGACATCGTGTACGCCCGCAAGAAGAATGTGGACGTCATGAACACCCCCGGCGCCAACTCCAACGCCGTGGCGGAGGAAGTCATGGCCATGATTCTGGCGTATTACCGCCACATCGTCCAGGCGGACGCCACCACCCGGGAAGGCCTGTGGGAAAAGAAAAAATACATGGGCAGCGAGCTGACCAAAAAAACCGTCGGCATTATCGGCCTGGGCAACATCGGCCGCAACCTCGTCAAGCGCCTCCAGGGATTTGAACCCACCCTGCTGGGCTACGACCACTTTCTGGCCCGCCAGCGCGCCCTGAACATCGGCGTCACCCCCACCAGCATTGAAGACATCTTCTCCCAGTGCGACATCATCACCCTGCACGTTCCGGGCGGTCCCTCCACCCACCACATGGTGAACGCGGAACTTATCGACAGCATGAAGGACGGCGCGGTGCTCATCAATTGCTCCCGCTACGGCGTGGTGGATGAAGAAGCGCTGGCCGCCGCCAAGGCCGCGGGCAAAAACATCGGCTACCTGACGGACGTCCACCCCAAGGACGCGCCCGGAGAAAAACCTTCCGCCGCCGTGGCGGACCTCATCCTTCCCCACCTGGGCGCCAACACCCGGGAGGCCAACACGAAGGCGGCCAAGCGCGCCGCGGAACAGATGGTGGCCTATTTCTCTGACGGAGACACCTCCTGCGTGGTGAACGGGGAATCCCCCAACGGTCTCAATCCGGCCCATCTCCAACTGGCTTTCCTGCTCGCTGCCCTGGCCCGCAAAGCCGGAGGCAACAAGCCTATCCGCCGGGTGGAATGCACCTTCTACGGCAACTTGCGCGTCTTCCGCAAATGGTTCACTGCCCCCATTCTGGAAGGGCTGCTGCCGCACGCGGAAAAGGGCCTCATGCCCGCCGCCGCGGAAGAATCCCTGCGGGAGCACGGCATCGTCTTCAAGGCGCGGGAGCCCAAGGACGACAAGCCCTATGAAGATTCCATCACGCTGGACGTGGTGATGGAAGATGAGGGGGAATATTTCAACACCAGCGTGCGCGGCGTGGTGACGGAAGGCATTCCCATGGTCTCCCGCCTGAACAACTTCAACGGGCTGTATGCGGACCTGCGCGGCACAACGCTGTTCCTGCATTACAAGGACCGTCCCGGCATCATCGCCACCATCGGTTCCGCCCTGTACTCCAACGGCATCAACATTGACAACATCGCCGCTCCGGCCGATCACGCCACGCGGGAAGCCCTGGCCGTCCTCAAGACCAACAAACCCGTTTCCGATGAACTGCTGAACAAGATTGCGGAAGAGATAGACGCCATCTCCGCCTTCTCCCTGAATCTTTAACAGGAATTAGACTCATCTCCGGACTCTTCCGGAACCCGCCTTCCAGGCAGCCCGCTTCCTCTCCATTCCCGGAGGGAGGCGGGTTGCCTTTATTTCTGCCATGTTGACAAGGCACACTCCTTTTTGTACTTTTACCCGAATCGTTGGAACACTCTCATGCGCTATGTACTGCTTCTCCTGACCATTTTAACCGCCGGATTCTCCGTCTGGTACTATCAACACCATATCTCCCCGGAAGGAAAGGAACTGGCCGCCCGGAAAACAGCCATGGAACAGGAGGCCGTAGTATTGGAGAAAACCGTCAGCCAGACCCGGAAGAAACTGGATGAAGCCCAGGACGCCACCCGGACGGCGGAAGAGGCCATGGAAAAATTCCGGGAAACCTATCTTGAGCAGAAAAGACAGCAGCAGCAGGAAGCCCAGGTTGCCGCCTACCAAAAAAGCATGGCGGACCAGCAGGAGGAAGTGAAGGAACACGACCAGAGGATTGACCAGTTGCGCCGCCGCATGAGCAGGCAGAGGGAAAACTCCAAGTCCGCCAGGGAAGAACTGCTTCAAAAGAGGGAGGGAATGAAAACCCTGCTTGCGAAGTTGGCCGACAAGCAGAGAAGTATTCAGGCGGAACTGGGGCAGGCCGAACGGGAACTGGCCAAGAACCGGGAGGATGCCAAAGCCAAAAAGAAATTTTCAGGAGCCGCTCCCCAGAAGGAGAACATCTCGGAACTTCAATCGCAAATAGCCTTCATTCGCCTGAAAACCTCCGCCACAAAGAAAAAAATGCAGGCTCTGGACGCCGCCCTGGAAGCCCTGGAAGAAAAAACCGGCAAGCAGCAGCTACTGATGCAGAAAGCGGAGGAAAAACTCACCGAACAGAAAAACAAGGCCTTAACCGACGATGACCGGGAAGAAACCGCCGCCCCGGACCCGGGAGATGACGATTTGCTGGCTACAGCCGGATACAGGGAGCAGTCCAAAGCCGTCCGGAACGCTCTGGAACAAGCCCGGAAAGAAGAGGAACAGGCGTCCCGGACCTATGACGAGGCCCGAGCTGAAATGCGCAAGTCTTCCAGAGAAGAAGTGAAAAAGCTGGAGAAGGAGGAAAAGGACCATGCCTCCTTCCAGAAGCTGTTCACGGGCGCTGCCTCCGTTGTGGGATTCATCCTCCTCCTGTTCACGGTGGGGGCCTTCCGCCGCAGCAACGGCTGAGCGTGTTCCTGAAAACTTGAGGGCACGGAATGAAGAAAAGCTCCTGCGTCCCGTTTGCCGCTCTTCCGGCGCCCTCCGCAGGGAGGCGTTGACGGGCGGCAGGGATATGGTAGTCTCAGGCCTGCCTGATCATGCTCACACTGGCCCAGCTTCACGGACAACCGGAAATTTTCCATTCCATCCAGGGGGAAGGCGTCTCCCAGGGGACTCCCTGCGTCTTTCTGCGCCTGGCAGGCTGCAACCTGGCCTGTTCCTGGTGTGACACGGCGTACTCCTGGAACGGGACAGTTCCCGGAGTGCGGCTCACGCCTGAAAAGGCGGCGGAACTGGCGCTCCGTTATCCATGCCGCCGCCTGGTACTGACCGGGGGAGAACCGCTCATTCAGCAAAAAGCCCTTCCCGCCCTGCTGCGCCTGCTGCCGGACCATGCCGTGGAGCTGGAAACCAACGGCACCATTATGCCGGATGCGGAACTGCTGGAACGCATCACGCAATTCAACGTGTCTCCCAAACTCCCCCACTCCGGCAATGAAACCGCCAGAACATGGAAACCGGACATCCTGCGCCGTCTGGCTTCCACGGAAAAAGCGTGGTTCAAATTCGTAGTGGCGTGCGAGGAAGATGTAAAAACCGCCCTGCGGCAGGCTTCCGGGGCAGACATTCCCGCAGAACGCATCCTGCTCATGCCACTGGCCTCCACACGGGCAGAGCTGGACGCCATGCGCGCGCAGACGGTGGAATGGTGCCTCCGTTATGGCCTCCGCTTTTCAGACCGTCTGCACATCGCCATTTGGGACAGCAAAAAGGGCGTTTGAAAACGCCCTTGTATAGTCAAAGGAAAATATTCCCTGGCAGGCATCCTGCGTGGAGCTCTTCGCCCCATCATTCCGGCAGCTTATGCCTTCTGCTTCAGGTCCAGCAGCATCTGGGCGTTGCTTGGGTACTTGTTCAGGAAAAACAGGAAGCGTTCCATGGCCTCTACAGGCTTGTGCCCCGCCAGCGCGCGGCGGATCAGGTTCATTTTGTACAGCCACGTTTCCGGCATGATGAGTTCTTCCCGGCGCGTTCCCGATTTCAGGATATCCACGGCCGGGAAGATATACTGCTCCGCAATGCGGCGGTTCAGGACAAGCTCCATGTTGCCCGTACCCTTGAACTCCTGGAAAATCAGGTCATCCATACGGCTGTTGGTTTCCACGAGTGCAGTGGCGATGATGGTCAGGGAACCGGCCTGGCGCGTATTGCGGGCGGCGGCAAAAAGACGGCGGGGCATTTCCAGCGCACGGGCATCAATGCCGCCGGACATGGTGCGGCCGCTCCCCTTGTCCGCGTTATTATAGGCACGGGCAAGGCGCGTGATGGAATCCATCAGCAGGAAGACATGCTGGCCGGCTTCCACAAGCCGCTTGGCGCGCTCAATGCAAAGCTCCGCCATGCGGCAGTGGTCACGCACCCTGCCGTCATTGGAAGAAGCGTATACCTCGGCTCCGGGAAGGGAACGCTTGAACTCCGTCACTTCTTCCGGGCGTTCGTCCACCAGCAGCACCATCAGGTGGATGGAATCCTTGTAATTCTCCAGAATGGCTTCCGCCATGTGCTGCAGCAGCGTCGTCTTCCCCGCGCGGGGCGGAGAAACGATCAGGCCGCGCTGGCCGCGCCCGATCGGCGCAATCAGGTCCAGCGTGCGCGTGGTATAGCGCTCCGGACGGGTTTCAAAGGAAATGCGCTTATTCGGATTGACCGCCTTGAGCTCTTCAAAATGCGGGCTCTTGCGGGCCTTCTCCGGCGCATCTCCGTTGACGGCGGATATCTCCGTCAGAAGAATGCCGCGGTCATGGCGGCAGGCTTGTCCATGCACCCAAACGGCGGGGCGCAGGCCGAACTTGCGGATCATGTCCTGCGGAACGTACACGGCTTCCGCAAAAGCGTCAAAATCATTATCCGGCTTCCTTAAAAAGCCGAATCCCTTATTCGTGATTTCCAGCAGGCCGTCCACCGGTTCCGGGGGCGCCAGCTCACGGGGAGCATTATTCTGGGGAGCATTCCCCTCCTGGTGATTATTGTTCCAGCGGTTTTTAACCCGGTCATTGCCGTTCCTGCCATTGCGGCCGTCCTGCCGGTTATTCCGGTTCTTATTGAAACGGTCGTTGTTATTGCGGCGGTTCTGTCTCTCAAAACGCTGCCTTTGCGGTTCATTCGTCCGATGGGATTCCCGCGCGGCATCTCCGGAGAAATCCGTCGCGCCTTCCTGTACCACCTTGATGGACGGAGCGGCAGAATCCGCATCCGGCCCCGTCTCCTGTACCCGCGGTTTTCTCACAAACCTCTGGCGGATCACCTTCGGCCTGCCTCCTTCGGACTGTTCCGGAGCAGAATCCGCAGGACTGGCGGCCGGTTCGGCAGGCGCCATGGAAACGGCAGCGTCCGTTTTGGCGCCCTCTGCGGCATCGTCTTCAGGCGCAATGGTCTTGGCGGAACGCCTGCGCACCGGCTTGACGGGAGCTTCCGTTACGAGAACATCAGGGGAACCGGCAGTTTCCGGAACTTCCTCCACGGGCTTCTTGCGGGGACGTCCGCGCCGGGGCTTGGCAGGAGCTTCCTCCGTCCCTTCCGCCGCCGGAATTTCAGCGCTGCTTTTGCGGGCGCTCTTCTTCTGCGGCGCATCCGTGCTCTCCATCCCTTCACCCGCCAATTCCGGAACCTTCTTCCTTGCCGTCCGCTTGCGGGGGGCCGGGGAAGAACCCTGTTCCGTCCCGGAAACTTCCGCAGCGGCGTGGGACTCTGCCGGAGCTTCCGCCGCAGACTTGGCTCTGCGGACAATACGTTTTTTGGGCGATGGCTCCGGAGAAACCTGTTCCGGAGTCAAATCTGGGGGGGTATCAGACATGGAAAAGAAAATTGGACTGCAACAACAGGCGTCTCCTGAAAGACAACGGCGTTAGTCAAGCTGTTCGAGGATTTCTTCCGCCACGTCGAAATTGGAGAAGACGTTCAGCGCGTCATCGTAATCGTCCAACGCTTCATACAAGCGCAGGGCGGCCTTCGCCGTCTCCAGATCGTTAATCACGGAAACGTTCTGCGCCACGGAAATCAGCTTCATGGAAATCACCGTATGCCCGGCCTCGCGCAGGGCGGCGCACACATTGTTCAATTCCGTCGGGTCCGTAACAAACACCCATTCATTGTCGGAATCACCCTGCTCCACATCGTCCGCGCCGCATTCCAGCGCCAGGTCCATCGCGGAATCCTCCGTAAGGCCTTCCGCCATGATGCGGGCTTCTCCCTTGCGTTCAAACTGGTAGGCCACGGAACCGGGAGTGCCGATGCTGCCCCCGTTCTTGGTAAACAGAGTGCGCAGCTCGGAAGCGGAACGGTTCGTGTTGTCCGTCGCCACTTCAATCAGGAAAGCCGTACCCGCCGGGCCGTAGCCTTCATAAGTAATCTCCTGGATGGTGGCGCCGCCCAGTTCCCCGGTGCCTTTCTTGATGGCGCGTTCAATATTCTCCTTGGGGGTGGACACGGCCTTGGCCCCGTCAATGGCGGCCCTCAGGCGAGGGTTCAGATCAGGATCTCCGCCGCCGCTCTTGGCGGCCAGCATGATTTCATGGGCAAAGCGGGCAAACACCTTGCCCTTCTTGGCATCTTCCTTAGCCTTAACGTACTTGATCTTAGACCATTTATTATGTCCTGACATAGAATTGGGAATAATAGTAAGTGTATGTGAAAAGAGACAAACTAACAAGTGGAACTGTTCTTCAACCCGGGCGAACACATTGTCTTTCGCAAATACCACGCAGGAAGGGAATCAGGGTGCGGCCATCCGTAAATAGGTTACAGGGACCGGATACTCTGCCGGGGAACACGCCGCACACCCTTAAGGGGCTCCGGCTACCGCTTGGCAGTCACTCTCAACACACGCAAAATAACGTATTCCCCAGCATTGGCAATACTTTTTTAGGTCACGGAAGCATGGAAGCAAACCCCAGGGAACCGGATAAACAATTCCTCCCACAGTCTGGAGTAATCATTCTACGGAAAGACTGCCCGTCTTATTTAATTTGATGAAAGCGCGAGCATCTCCAGGAAAAGATGGACGGCCGCTTTATCCTCTCTCCGCTAGTCCGCCTCACGCTCTATTATTTCCCCTTCATCCCGGTTGTCGGGCTCATAGCAGGTAACATCTTCGTTTAACATGGAATAATAACTATATGGCTCTTCCTTTTCCAAAGGCCCTTCCCTTGCTTTTTGAAAATGCTTCAATTCCCTGCCATGCTCATCAAAATAGCTGATTTGCTGGAATCCATGTTCCGGATAGGAAAAACGGATAATAGCACACTTCATTAAATGATCGGAACTTAACTCTCCGTTTTCGTCGTAATAGCGGATTTCCTTCACGGCGCGGCCTCCTCCCAAATCACTCCCAGGTTCATAATGGTCTGCACAACGCCGGGCCCACCCCTGGAGGCCACGAGTCAACCGGCCAAACTTGTCCGTATATTCCGCTTCAGCTACATCATAAGGGTCCAGATAATACTTTGCTTGAAGCAAATCTTCAGGAAGAAGTAACCGCAATTGATCGATATCGTTCCAATCACCAAATCTTTCTTTTAAATAAAAGGTTTTTCTTGTGGAAGCCGTCAATTCCGCTTCCCATCCTTGATGAACTTCCAGGCAGGCAACGCCCGCCTCCACGGCAGGCGTTGCCTTGTACTGATGGTAACGGATCATTCGTCCCTTCGGAAAAATGGCCGGACGTTCCACATCCACAGGCTCCTGGCTTACGACACTTCTTGAATCATCTCCTTTTCCAAAAAAGGATTCCCTGAAAATGAAAGGACCATTGAGAATCCCTGCCCCTTCCTGGCAAATAACCTCTCCCCGGTGGTAACCATTTGCACAAAGGGCATCTTCTCCCCGTACACCATAAAAAGTGACGCACCTGCGTCCCCTATTCTCTTCCACCACACGCATGTGATAGCCCTGATCGTCAAGGTCACAGATTTTCCCATCCGCGGTGAAATAGGTGTAAATGCACAACGCATATTCCTGAATGTCCGTCCATTCCCGGTCGTTCGTTTCATCATAATCCTTTTTGGGGTAGAATCCGGACAGGAAATTCAAAGCCTCTCCCTGCTTCCGGTTTGTTCCGCGGCGCGCGTCGATCCATTCTTCACAATTAAGAATCAGTTTCCATTGCAGATATTGATGATCATTGAATTCGATCAACTTTTGTTCAATCCATCTTCCATTGACGGGAGGATACTTCCGGTCGGAATAGCCAGGGTTGAGGGGCTCCCATAAATCCATCACAGGATGCCCAACCGGGTCAATCATTCGCCTCGCCCCTTCCGAAAAAGTTATCCCGCCTGAAACTGCTATTAAAAAAATGTATAAAGAACACCTCATAACATGATCCATATCATTACCCTGAATGATGTATCCTAATATGATGTGAAGGATATATCAATTATTTCAATAAACCGAACCCTCTTTATTTGATCTTTTAGAACCATTTTCGGAAAATGTCACGACCATCCGGACGTGGAGCATAACCACTTTTGCCGGCCCCTTCTCCGCCTTTTCCTGACACAGTCCATCAGAGGGAGGACAGGATGGCATTTCCACTTGTTGAAAGAACCTCCGTAATCATTTTTACACGGGAAAAAAGGATTTCCGCCACACGCCCGGCATGTTCCGGCTTGATTAGAAATCCATTCAAAAAATATTCAAGTTAATAATAAAAATTAAAAGTATCCGCGATATTCTGTCCCGCATTTTCCCGGGAAAACCTCTATTCCGTCATGGAACGGGACCGAAGTTCAACGCCGTCTGTGTTATCATTGACTAAGAAAGGGAGGCGGGCTTAGATATGCTCCTCTTCCTTTTCTCTGTCTTATGGAACAAGCAGCGCACCAAGAAAAATCACATGCGGCCTTTTCCTCCGTCCTGTGGTCCGCCTTTTTGACGGGCATCAAGCTCTGGGCCGGTATCGTGACGGGCAGCTTGGGCATCATTTCCGAGGCCCTGCACAGCGGCCTGGACCTGATGGCTGCGGCCATGACTTTTTACGCCGTGAAGGTGGCCGCCCGTCCTGCCGACGAGAGCCACCCCTACGGGCATGAGAAGGTGGAGAATCTTTCCGCGCTTGCGGAAACTGCCCTGCTCCTGATTACCTGCGCATGGATTGTATGGGAGGCTGTGGACCGGCTGTTTTACAATGAGGCGGAGATCACCCTCACCTGGTGGGCCTTCGCCGTGGTGGCCGTTTCCCTGCTGGTGGACGTGAACCGCTCCGCCATGCTCCGCCGGGTGGCCAAGAAGCACAAGAGCCAGGCGCTGGAAGCGGACGCCCTTCATTTTACCACGGATATCTGGTCTTCCGCCGTCGTGCTGCTGGGCCTTTTCTGCGTATGGCTGGCGCACCTGGTTCCCGCAGATTCCGTCTGGCACGGCTTGCTGGAGAAGGCGGACGCCATCGCAGCCCTGTTTGTGGCGGCCCTGGTTTGTTCCGTGGCCTTCGGCCTTGCCAAACGTTCCATTCACGCCCTGATGGACGGGGGGTCTTCCGCCCTGACGCAGCAGGTTCTAACCGCCATGAAGAAGAACGCCCCGGATTACCCGGTCAAGCGCATCCGTCTGCGTGACGGCGGCGCCCGCATTTTTGTGGAGCTGGACGTGGAAGCGCCCGCGGAGTTGCACGTGGACGACGCCCATGATGTGGCGGAGTCCATCGAAGGCATTGTCAAGTACGAGCTGCCGGAAGCGGACGTGATCGTCCATATCGAACCGGCCCGTGAGAATTTTTCCAACATGGAGCCGGACACGGTCGTCCACCGGCTGGCCCTGCGCCACCATGTCCGCATCCACGGATTTTATGCAGGCAGCGGCAAACATGCTCCCTGTTATTTCATGGATGTGGAGATTCCCGCGGACTGGCCTCTGGAGCGCGGCTACCATGTGGTGAAGGCGTTCCGGGATTCCGTCCAGCATGCGCTCAAGCCGGAGAAGGTGATCTGCCGCATTGAGCCGGACTGCCGCGATATGAAGGCGAACGCCATTCCGGAGCACGTTCCGCCGGAGGAAGTCCGCCTGAAGGTGAACCTTATCCTCCAGCAGCACAGGAATATCTGCAAGGTTCTCAAGCTGGACCTGGCACGGGAGGACAATTTTCCCACCCTGACTTGCGTATGCTCCGCGGATGCATCCCTGACCATCCGGGAATGCCACCAGATCGCCTCCCAACTGGAAGACCAGATAGAAAATGCCCTGCACCACCTGGGCCGCGTTACCGTCATTCTGAAACCGGCCAAATAAAACAGCATTTTATTTCCACGCAACGTTCATTTCCTCCCCATCATGAAACAAAACAAGTACGACGATAACGCCTTTTTTCAGAAATACAGTCAAATGGACCGTTCCGTAAAGGGGCTGGAAGGGGCCGGAGAATGGAAAACACTGGAACGGCTGCTGCCGGATTTCCATGACAAGCACGTTCTGGACCTGGGATGCGGATTCGGCTGGCACTGCCGGTATGCGGCAGAGCACGGGGCGGCCTCCGTGCTGGGCGTGGACATTTCCGCAAAGATGATCGCCAAAGCCAGGTCCATGGGAAACGAAGGCATTATCGAGTACCGCTGCATGCCCATGGAGGATATCCTGCTTCCCGAGGCTTCCTTCGACATTGTCCTCAGCTCCCTGGCCTTCCATTACACGCCGGATTTCCAGGCAGTCTGCCGGAATGTCTCCCGCTGGCTCAAGCCGGAAGGCGCCTTTATTTTCTCCGTGGAGCATCCCGTTTTCACCGCCCAGGGAACGCAGGACTGGCATTACGATGAATCCGGCCAGATCATGCACTGGCCCGTGGACGGCTATTTCATGGAAGGCCCGCGGCAGGCCGTTTTCCTGGGGGAGGAAGTGACCAAGTATCACAGGACGCTTACTTCCTATCTCGGCGCTCTGGCCGCCGGCGGATTTGAGGTTACCGCCATGGAGGAACCGAAGCCGTCCCGTGAACTTCTGGATTCCGTCCCCGGCATGCAGGAAGAGCTGCGCCGCCCCATGATGCTGATTATCTCCGCCCGCAAGAAGTAGCGCCCCCGGTCATCAGTGCCCCGCGGCGGAAGCTCCGGGCACTTCCCTGTCCAGTTCCGCACGGATGCGCTGGCGTTCGGAAACGATCTGTTCGTCGTCCGCGCCGCCTTCCCGCAGAAAGTATTCCGCCATGGACAGAGCCACTTCCGATTCCGAGGAGAAGACCTGGGAGGCGCCGGCTTCCTTAAGCACGTCCACGTCCCTCATGTACTTGGTGTGGATCATCACGTCAATGTGGGGGTTGAGCTCCAGAGCCACCCCCACGATTTCCTTGGCATCCGGAATGGAGGCGGAGAGAATCAGGCTTTCCGCATATTCAATGCCCGCATGGCGCAGGATTTCACGCTGGCTGGCATCCCCGTAAACGATGTCTCCGCCCTGTTCACGTATGGCGGTGACCGTGTCTATGTTCATCTCCACGATGATGACTTCCACCCCGTTGTCATTCAATATTCTTTTAAGAATGCGCCCCGTAGGGCCAAACCCCACCAGCACCACGCGCCGCGCGTCCGGCGACGGGAGCGCCAGGCTGTTCACTCCGCCCAGATCCGTAAGGCCGATGCCGCGCTTTTGCAGCCACTTGACCACAGGGCCAATCTGGCGGTACAGGATGGGATTCAGGGAAATGGAGACGACGGCCGCCAGAATGATGGCCTGGTTGGCGTCCGGCGGCAGAATGTTGTACATGAGCCCCATCCCGGCTAGGATGAAGGAGAATTCACCCACCTGCGCCAGGGCTACGGATACGCTCAGCGCCAGCGGCAGCGGACGCCGCAGGCACCGCACCACCGCATAGGCCGCCAGCGGCTTGCCGATCATTACCACCCCCAGCGTCGCCAGGGCCAGCGGCCAGCAATCCCCCACGGACATCGGGTCAAACATCATCCCCACGGAAACAAAGAAGAGCACGGCAAAGGCATCCCGCATCAGCATGGCCTCCGCCGCCGCGCGAGCGCAAAAGTCCGACTGCCCCACAACCATCCCCGCCAGGAACGCTCCCAGCACCATGGAAGCGCCGAAGAATTTCGCGGAGCACACCGCTACGCCCAGAGCAATGACCAGCACCGCCAGCGTAAACAGGTCCCGCGCTCCCGTCCGCGCCACGTAGCGCAACACCAGCGGAATGATTTTTTTTCCGGCAAACAGCGTCAGGGCCACCAGCAGGGACAGCTTGACGAACATCCAGCCCAGTTCGTAGAGAATGCCGCTCCAGTCCCCGGCACCGCTCTGGCGCGCCTCCATCACGGCGGGGATGAGCACCAGCAGCAGAATGGTGAACAGGTCTTCCACCACCAGCCACCCCAGGGCCACATGGCCGCTCGGCGTATGGAGGTTCTGGTTGTCTTCCAGGACTCGTGTAAGCACTACGGTGCTCGCCACGGAGATCGCCATGCCGAACACCAGCCCGGAAATCGTGGACCATCCGAACATCCAGCCCACCAGTACCCCCAGCACCGTAGCCACGGATATCTGCACCACGGCTCCCGGCACCGCGACCCTCTGCACGGCAATCAAATCCTTCAAATGAAAATGGAGCCCCACCCCGAACATCAGCAGAATAACGCCCAGCTCCGCGAACTGCTCCACCGTGTGGGAATCCGCCACAAATCCCGGCGAATACGGCCCTACCACTACCCCGGCCAGCAGGTACCCGACCAGTGGAGACAAATGCAGTTTTCTGGCAATAAGGCCGAAAAGGAGGGCGGCGGTCAATCCGCCGACAAAAGTGAAGATGAGGCTGAAATCGTGATCCATACGCGCGTGACAAGTCTAAGAGGGTATCTTTGACCACCAGGTCGTTCCTACGCTATCGCGTTTGATTTCCCCTCACAAGAACGCATTGCGCCGCACTGGAATGCAGTCGCATTTTTCTTGCCGGGGGAAATCTGCGGCAGGAAAAACGGAGCCTGGCAGGATTCTATCATATTTTTATTTTTATTAAAAACTCCGTTTTTATTGTATTTTCAATCGTTTCTAATTGACTTTACGCATACGGGATTCCTATAAAGCGTGTTGATGAAACTCACCCTATCTATCCTATCCTGTCTGACGGGCCTCTCTACCCTGGCCCCCATGGGCTGGGCAGCCACCCATGAAATCACTACCAAGAACTTCCACATCACGCTCCTCGGCAACGGGGACGGTCCGGCGGACTGGATGGGGACCCGTGACTGGAGTGACGACCAGATAGCCGCCGTCACCACCACCCTCAATATATGGGACGATACCTTCCGCAACACCGCTTCCCGGAAGATTGAAGCGACCATTTCCTGGGGGGCCCTTGAAGAAGGCGTCCTGGCAGGTTCTTTCTCCAATTACGTCGAATACGACGGGGAAAACTACAATGCGGCCACTTCCACGGAAGTCATCTGGAAAGAAGGGGAAGACGTCGTGCTGGAGGAAGGGGAAATGGATTTCAGGCTCCAATTCAATCCCGTCTACGGTTTCAGCACAGGCAATACCACGCCCCAGAACGCCACAGACTTCATCAGCGTCCTTCTGCATGAAATCGGGCATAACGTCGGCTTCAACTCGCTGAATGATACAGGAACATACGGAGAATACTACACGATCTGGGATTCCCTGATCACGGATGCCCAGGGCAACCATCCGGGAGATGCGGGCTTCAATTACCAGACCGGCGTTTCCTACACGATTGGTTCCGGAGGCCTCACTGTTTACAATCCCTTTGTTTTCGCTCCCGGTTCCAGCATGTCCCACGTGGACGCTGCAAGCGACCCGAACGCCCTGATGCAATATTCCATCGGGGAGGGCATCCAGAGGAGAAACCCCAGCGACCAGGAAAAAGCCCTCCTTGCGGAGATGGGCTGGGTGCTCAAGGATGACCCCACCTATTATGCGTCCGTGGACGGCGCTTCCATCACGGACCAGATTGACCTGAATTTCTTCACTTCCGTTCTCGTCAACCGGAACATGACTATTGATCCGGGTGAAGGCTCTACTATCGTCCTGCCCTCCCTCAGAGGAGACAAGGCGGAATACAACGTCACCATCACTGCGGGGAAAGCGCTGACCGTCAATCTCTCCAACACCGCCATGGACTCCATCTGCGCCGGAGAGGTCATCGGCAATGACGCCAATTTCATCAAGACGGGGGCTAAAAACCTGGTGCTGGGCGGCGGCTTCTCCACCAGCGGAGCTCTGGACGTACAGCAGGGGGGACTGGTGCTTTCCGGCGCTTCCAACACCATCGGGGAGCTGAAGATGAACGGAGGAACCTTCGGCGTGTCCCAGCTTGCCAGGGAGGAAGCCACAGCCAAGGTCGGAAAGCTGACCGGCACCCGGGGCTCCATCAATCTTCTCCATTCCACCCTTACTCTGACCGGAACGGACAATACCATTTCCAGCGGCCTCAAACTGGTAGGCTCCGGCACCGTCGCCCTGGCGGAAGGAAAGTCGCTTGCCTTTGACGGCAGCAACACCATTGGAGACGCCATCTACATTGACGGTACCCGGAACGGTACCCTGCACATCACCCAGGGAACGCTGGCCTTCACCAACCAGGCCCGGATGGAAATAGCTACGCTGGCCCTGGATTCCGCCGCTTCCACCCTGAACGCGGGAGCCACCCGGAACATTGTCATTCATTCCATTACGGGAGACGGTGTTCTGGCCGCCCAGGGCGGCCAAATCACCCTGGATACGGCCAATCCCCTCACGTGGAACGGAACTCTCCAAGGCACGGGCACGCTCAGCAAGAAAGGCGCCGGCGCCCTGACGCTGGGAAGCGCCGGAAACGCGGGGTTCCATCTGGATTCCACCAGCGGAGCCATCATCCTCGCTTCCGAATCCTCCGCCTACGGAGCCATGATGCTGAACGGAGGCGGCATTTCCATCTTCCATGCGTCCTCCACCACCCGTTTCTCCGGGCAGGAAGGCGCTCTAACACTGAATGACGCCACCCTGGAGATGAGCGGAACGGCCAATGTCCTGACGGAAAACGCCTCCATCACCGGCACCGGCATCCTGCGGCTGAACGCGGATTCCATGCTGGCCATCCGCAACGGCAACAAGCTGGACACGGACATCACTATTGCCGGTTCCGGCCTGCTGGCCGTCCAGGAAGGAACCTTCACCCTGTCCGGAAATGCCAGGTTTGACGGAGCGGCGGTCGCCGTGGGTCCGGAATCCGCTGCCGCCGCGCTGGACCTGGGCTCCACACGCAATTCCATGGTGGGCGGCCTGCTGGGGAAAGGCTCCGTGATCTTCAACAACGGGGAACTCGCCCTCCATGCGGAAAAATCCTCCGTTTTTTCCGGCTCCTTCCAGGGGAACGGCACAATCAACAAGGCGGGGAAAGCGGCATGGACCTACACCGGCGCGGGGTCAGACACCCTGAACCTCAACATTACGGAAGGGGAAGTGGCCCTGATCCGTGATTCAGCCAATCCCATTCTGCTCCATTCCCTGACGGTTGATGCCACCGGGACGCTTACGCTCGCCATGGCCTCCGCCGGAGCCGCCCATAATACCACGCTTCTCCTTAACGGAACAAGCCAGTTCATGAACGGTTCCACCATCACGCTCGTGATTAATCCCCTGCTGGCACAGACCAATACTCCCTTCATTTCCACGGAAGACGGAGCCACGCTGACCATTCAGGGAGACCGCAACGGGACCACCCTCAATATTGAATCCAACGTCGCCGCGCCGGAAAGGATGCTGGAACTGGTTCTCTTTGAAGGGAACATGGTGGGCAGCTACCTCAATATCAACGCTTACGGCGCGCTGGGCACCTATTATTCCGAGCTGCATGCGGAAAACCGGGACGGCCAAATCGTGCTGACAGGAACCCGCAAGGCGGACAACGCCCTGCTCGCCACGGCTGATACCTCCAATTCCGCCGCCGGGGCCGTCCTGCTCTGGAACTGCGGGGAGATCAAGGACGGAACGGAGCTGAGCTCCCTGAACCGCGCCGTTTCCAACGCCTGGAACGACGGAGATTACGCGAGGGCCAACCGCCTTCTGAGCGCCTCCGCCGGAACGGCCATTCCCGGCATCCTGGCCGCGCAAAGGTCCGGCCTGCGGAGGGAAATGACCTTCATCCGCAACCGCGCGGAAACCATGGGCCTCAATCCCGACTACATTCAGGGAGACCTTCCCCAGGTGAACGGCTGGATTGAAGCCAACGGGGGCAGGGATTCCCTGGACGGTTCCAATGAAGGCAACGGTTTCACCCTTAACTCCTGGGGAGGCACCGCCGGGCTGGACGTCAACTGCTCGGAGAATTTCACTTTGGGCGCGGCCTTCTCCGCCAACTATGGGGATTACTCCTCTGACGGGGCTGATTCCGCCTCCGGCGACCTGGACACCTACTACGTGAGCCTCTTCGGCCACTACCGCCACAGGAAATGGGGCCACTCCCTCATTCTCTCCGGAGGCTGGTCAGATGCGGATATTACCCGCAGCGTACGCCATGAGCTGGGAAGCTACCAGGCCAGCTTCAGCACCACCGGCATGAGTTTCGGAGCCATGTATGAGCTCACTTATGACCTGGCTCTCAATAAACGCCGGACGGCCATCCTTCAGCCGGTCGCCAATGTCAGCGTCATGCACTCCTCCGTGGATGGCTTCAATGAAGCCGGCGCAGGCGGAGCGGGACTCCGCGTGGATGACATGGATATTACCACCGGAAGCGTGGCCGCCGGTCTGCGCCTGAAAGGCGTTCTGGGTTCCAACCTGACCGGGCGTGATATCACGGGAGAATTCCGCGTTCTGGTTTCTCAGGACTTCGGGGAGGACAAGGCACAGGCCAACGTGGCCTACCTGGCCAATCCGGGCCTTGTCCAGACCATCAGGGGAGCCAAGCTCGGCCGCACCGGCGTCCAGCTGGGCGCAGGCCTCAGCATTCCCTGCTCCGATTACGGCGCCGTTTACGTGGACGGCAATGCGGATCTCCGCTCCGGAGACACCTCCATCGGCGGAGCCCTCGGCTACCGTTACAACTTCTGATCCGGCTCAGGCCTGATTTGACAAGCGCCATGCCTGCATGTCCGGGCATGGCGTTTTCATTATCCGCGGCATCCACATCTCAAGCCGTCGTGCACGGGCTTACCACCTCCCAGGCTGTTTTTCCGGACGCAGGTGTTTCTCGTACGCCTTTGCGCCAGGCGGTTACCGTGTTACCGCCCCATCCGCAGGAATTCCTCTCTTTTTCCCCGGATTATTTTGATAAACATTGATAATGATTGTTATTTTATTTGAATTTCATGGTAACATAATTTATATTTATTAAAAATAACCTCTTCCCAAATTCATGGCTGAAAATTCAACATTCGAGGAACAGTGGACCCTTCTCAGGAAGGAAACGGGAATGGAAGACGCTCCCCTCCGGCAAAAGCTGGAACACTTCATTTTCCGGCAATATGGCCGGGTGGTTTTGGTGCATTACGTAAAAGCCTTGTCGGCCCTGGAACTCAGCCATCATTTCTACCTGCGGTTCCGCAGGCGGAGCCGTTCCGTGGCGGAACCTATTCTTTACTGGACCGTCCTTGCGGAAACAACCATCAACATGACGCTTGAAGGAGTAAAGGATGTCCAGCCGTCCATCACTCCTCCTGCACGTGCCGGTGTTGCCTCCCAGCTCGACATGTTAAAAGACTGCTACCTCCTTTATTTGAGGGACCGGCAGCATCCCTGCTGGCCTCCGGCATCCCGCAGAAGCCGCATCATTCGGGACAAATGGAATGCGCCGGAGCTGGAAGCCTCCTATTTTCCCCGGCTGTGCCTGAAAAACACGGACTGCCACTATGCCAACGTCATGAACATACTGCTGGGGGAAACGCTGCACTTCCTGACTGCCCTCCAGCAAATCAGGGACCACGGAAAAACCCTGCTGGAGCTTAAAAAAGAGCAGCATCCGGACGCTTCCCCGGACGGCGCTCCGTCTTCATCCCCTCGCAGCCCGGAACAACTTCCGTGCGGCAAGCGTTGAAGGCAGCCTGCGCTTCTTCCGCCAGAGGGAAGGAAAGGCCGCCGGAACCCTACAGAATCAGCATGCAATCCCCGTAGGAAAAAAACCTGTACCGTTCCCGGATGGCTTCCAGGTAGGCTTTCATGACCAGCTCCTTGCCGGCAAAGGCGCTGACAAGCATGAGCAGCGTGCTCTGGGGCAGGTGGAAATTCGTGATCAGGGCATCCACCACCTTGTACTTGTAGGGTGGATAAATAAAAATGTTCGTTGACCCGGAGCACTCCCTTAACGGCAGTCCTTCCGCGGTAGCCACATGCTCCAGCACGCGAACGCTGGTGGTGCCCACGGCGATCACCCTCCCGGCCTCATTAATCGCCCTCGCGGTGGCTTCAGGCAGGAAAAAATGTTCCGTGTGCATCTGGTGGTCTTCAATCCTGTCCGCCTTCACGGGACGGAACGTTCCCACGCCCACGTGCAGCGTCAGAAAATCATGGGGAACGGCCGCCAGCAGCTCCGGCGTAAAATGCAGCCCGGCCGTGGGAGCGGCAATCGCCCCTTCATGCCTGGCGTAAACAGTCTGGTAGCGCTCCTTGTCGGACGGGTCGCTCTCCCGGTTCATGTAATGGGGAAGCGCCAGGCGGCCGTACTTTTCCTCATCCACCTCCCGGTCAAACCGGATGAGGCGGTAGCCTTCCCCGTCAATGCCTTCCACGGTGCCCACCGCATTACCGATGGAGACCGTACGCCCCAGCTTCATCTTGCGCCCGGGGCGCACCATGCACTTCCACAGCAGGGGGTTGAGCACCTCTGCACGCACCACTTCAATGGCGCCGTCATTGGAAAAATACCTTGCGGGAACCACCCTGGTATCATTCAGGATGAAATGGTCCCCTTCCCGCACATATTCCGGCAGGTCGCAAAAATGCCTGTGCTCAATCAGGCCGGTATCCCGGTGGATGACCATCATCCGGGAGGCGGCGCGGTCCGGGAGGGGGCGGTCCGCTATCAACTCTTCCGGCAGCGGATAATCAAAATCAATGGTGCGCACGGCCAAGTGCATTGCCACGAATCCGCCGAAAGGTCAATACCTTTAAACCATAGGTAACACAATTATATCTTTACCCTGCTTCGGTTAATATGGTATGGAAGGATACATGAACAATTTGCTGTTAGCAAACATCTCCAACGCCACCGCCTGGGGGACCATCCTGGTGATCGTCCTCGTCATCTTCCTGGTCATCTTCTTCGCCATCATCGCCAAATTCTTCAAGACATGGCTGCGCGCGCGCCTCGCGAAAGCCCCTGTCTCCATGAGCAACATGCTGGGAATGTGGCTCCGCAAAGTGCCCTACCCCCTGGTAGTGGACACCCGCATCACGGCGGCCAAGGCCGGACTGGACATCAGCACGGATGAACTGGAAGCCCACTTCCTGGCCGGCGGCGACATCGTGGACTGCGTCCTCGCCCTGATTGCTGCGGAAAAAGCCGGCATCCCGCTGAGCTATGACCGTGCCTGCGCCATTGACCTGGCCGTGAAAGGCACGTCCAAGACCGTGCTGGAAGCCGTGCGAACCTCCATCAACCCCCGCGTCATCGACTGCCCGAACCCCAGCTCCGGCCAGACGCGCCTGACGGCGGTGGCCCGTGACGGCATTGCCGTGGCAGTGCGTGCCCGCGTGACGGTGCGCACCAACCTGGACCTTTTCGTAGGCGGCGCCACGGAAGAAACGGTGGTCGCCCGCGTCGGGGAAGGCATCGTCTCCGCCGTAGGCTCCGCGCCCTCCTACAAGGATGTTCTGGAAAAGCCGGAGGTAATCTCCCGCACTGTGAGCGACAAGGGCGTGGACGCCGCCACGGCGTTTGAAGTGCTTTCCATTGACATTGCAGACGTGGACGTGGCCGGCAACGTGGGCGCGCGCCTCCAGGCCGAACAGGCGGAAGCGGACAAGCAGATTGCCCAGGCCAAGGCGGAAGTCCGCCGCGCCGCCGCCGTAGCCACGGAACAGGAAATGGCCGCCAAAACGCAGGAAATGCGCGCCAAGGTGGTGGAAGCGGAAGCCCAGATTCCCATGGCCATGGCGGAAGCCTTCCGCAACGGCAACCTGGGAGTGCTGGATTACGCCCGCTACCAGAACGTAGTGGCCGATACCAAGATGAGGGATTCCATTGCCAAGCCGGATGCTTCCCCCTCTTCCATTAAATAAATTCTCAGGCCACCGGAGAGACCGGATTTTCTCTCCGGTGGCCCTTCCTCCTTTATGGATTCACTGGCATACATGCTCGCCTCCGGCGGCGATGACGACAGCCTGAAGCTCTGGTTCTGGCTGATCGTGGGGGCGATCTTTCTCATCAAGAAAGTAATTGAGTTTTTGAAACCAAAAGAAAAAGATGAGGAAACGCCCGTCCTGGACACGGAAGACCATCATGAAAAACGCGTGAAGGAAGTCATTGCGGAAATGCGCCGGACCAATCCGCAGCCGCGGCAGCCACAGCCGGCACGGCCACAGGCTCCGGCGCGCGCTCCGCGCCCCTCCGCCCCACCCGTGGAGCTTCCCACTCCCGCCGTGGCCCGCAAGCGCCGTCCTGAACCGGAACCCAAGCCGGAGTGGACGGCGGAAACCGCCCAGCAAACCGCCCAGAACGTGCTGGAACGCTACGTAAAGGCCACGGAAGAAGCCCGGCAGTCCATGCGTTCCCTGTCTGACGCGGAACAGGCCGCCCTGCATCGTTTGCAGGAAAGGGAAATGAAGGAAAGCCGGTCTGAACCGCTTCCCACGGTCGCCGCGTCCGAACCTCTTTCCCTGAAAAACTCCCTGCGCCGTTCCCAATCCTTGAAAACGGCCATTCTTTATCAGGAAATCCTGGGCAAGCCCAGAGCGCTCCGGGGCATTTCCTTCAGCGGAGAATAATAGAGGGGAGGAGGGGGGTTCTCCCTCCGTCCATTCAAAAACCGGTTTTTCCTGGACTTGAAGGAAAGTTTTCAGAATATTTTTTATCGGAAAGGTTGTATGAAGGCCGGGAAACCGGACAAGTCCGGCTGGATGGAAAGCTCATCTTGAAGCCCGCAGGGCGGGTAAATCTGGAAGATGGATGAATCAACCTTTCATTCCCAGTCGGAGGCGCTCGTCCATGCCGCGGCAACTCCTGCCTTTTTCTTCATTCCCCCTTGCCTGGAAAGGAAAGGGGAGGTACCCTTCACCCGCAATGACAGATTCACCTTTGCAGATAGCCGGACGCCAATTCACCTCCCGCCTGATGGTGGGAACGGGAAAGTTTTCTTCCAATGAGAGCATGAAAGAAGCTCTGGAAGCTTCCGGCTCCCAAATTGTGACGGTGGCTCTGCGCCGGGCGGACCTGACGGGCTCCCATGACCCCGCCGCCAATATTCTGGATTTCATCGACCCTGAAAAATACCTTATTCTCCCGAACACCAGCGGAGCGACAACGGCGGAAGAAGCCGTGCGACTGGCGCGACTGGCGGCGGCAGCCGGACTCCCCAACTGGATCAAGCTGGAAATCCATCCGGACGCCCAGTATTTGATGCCGGACCCCATTGAAACGCTGAAAGCGGCGGAAATCCTGGTCAGGGAAGGCTTCACGGTGCTTCCCTACATCAATGCGGACCCCGTGCTGGCCAAACGCCTCCAGGAAGCCGGAGCGGCAGCCGTCATGCCTCTGGGCGCTCCCATAGGCACCAACAAGGGCGTGCTGACCAGGGAGCTGATCAACATCATCATTGAACAGGCCGTCGTGCCCGTAGTGGTGGACGCCGGGCTGGGAGCCCCCAGCCATGCGGCGGAAGCCCTGGAGATGGGGGCGGACGCCGTGCTCGTCAATACGGCCATCGCCGCCGCCGGAGACCCCGCCTCCATGGCGGAAGCGTTCGCGCTGGCCTGCCGCGCCGGGCGCATGGCCCATCTGGCCGGCCTTCCCGCCGTTTCCGTCCGGGCTGCCGCCACCAGCCCCCTCACTTCCTTCCTGCATTAAAAGTGCAACGGGAGGGAAAGCGTTTCTTTCCTAACCCCCACAGCCTAGGAAGCCTTGGAAGCCCCCTTCGCCAGCTTTTTGCGAATGAAAAATTCCAGAATGAAACAGGCGGCCACAAACAGGAGGATCAGCGGAATCAGATAAGGCTGGCTGAAGAACATCTGGTAGAAAAAGGCTCCCAGAATAAACAGCATCAGCAGGAACCCGAGGATGATCAGCAGCGCGTTCCCCTGCGTCTCTTTCCGGAGCCGCCAATGGGCAACGAACACCGCCAGGTAGCTGATCAGGAAACAGGCCCCCGCCAGATTGGCGATGGCTACCAGGTTAAAGGCATTCGTCATCACCAGAATGCCCAGCAGAAGATAGAAAAAGCCTTCCGTGCCGCTGCCCCAGAAAGGCTGCTTGAAGATGGCTCCCAGCTGGCCGTTGCGCGCCAGTGCCCGGGAAATGTCCAGCATGCTGAACATGGTGGCGTTAATGGCTGACGCCGTGGCAATGAGCGCCGCCACGGATACGGCCATGAAGCCCCACACGCCCAGCACGGGATAGGCGGCCTGCGCCACGGCGGTTTCCGTGTGGCTTTCCAGGGAAGTGGCGGGAACGTTGGTCAGCACTACGTAGGAAAGCACCAGGTACAGAACCAGCACGATGCCGATAGCCAGGAAAATGGCCTTGGGCAATGTTTTGGAAGGATTTTTCAGATTGCCCGCCGTATTGGCCATCATGCCGTAGCCGGCAAACGCGAAAAACGTCAGTCCCACGCTCCCCAGCAGCCCGTCCAGTCCTTTCACCGGAATGGGGTCCGCGCCCACTGGCACGGAAGAACCGAAGCTGGCAAGCATCAGAACCGTCAGAATAAGCAGCTTGAACGCCACCATCACCACCTCCGACTTCCCTACGGCCTTGGCTCCTCCCATGTTCAATGCTCCCAGCAGCAGAATGGCCACGCTGGCGAAAAGGGCGGTGGAATAGATGTTGGTTAATTCGTCCGGCAAAAACAGGCGGGACGCATAGGCCCCGAAGGACTTGGCGACCAGGGCCACGGTAATGACCAGCGTTCCCAGGTAAATCAGCGTCAGCGCGCCGGAGAGGGTCTTATGGGAAAAAGCCTCGTTGAAATAATCCATGATTCCTCCGGAACCGGGATAACGGGAACCCAGCTTGGCGTAGGTATAACCGGAAAGCAGGGCCGCGACGCCTCCCAGCAGGAAGGACCAGTACACGTTTTTGCCCGCCATCAGGGTCGCCTGACCCATGAGGGCGAAAATTCCCGCTCCTACCATGGAACCTATTCCCAATGCAATCACGCTCCACAGGGATAAATATTCTTTTGGAGCCTTCCCGTGCATAAGGGAATTAGAGAGCTTACAGGGACGGAACGTTGACCTTTCCATACGAGATGACACGTCCTGCCGGTCCGGAACGCCCCGCAGCGTCATCATGACTATTCAGGCACGGCTTTCCCCTTGAACCGTCCGCAGGCGGCATGTAGGGTACGGCTGATGATCAAAACCGCCATTTTTGATTTTGACGGAACGCTTGCGGATACCATACCCCTGTGCCGGGAAGCCTTCCGCCGCGCCGTCCGGGAACTGGACGGCAGAACGTTGACGGATGAGGAAATCGAACGCCAGTTCGGGCCGGACGACCTGGGCGTCATCCAAAGACTGCTTCCCGGAAAGCCGGAACTGCACGAAAAAGGCAGGGAACTGTTCCTCCGCTATTACCATGAGCTGCATCCGGAACTGGCGCCCACTCCCTTCCCCGGGGCGGCCGGACTGCTGCACGCCCTGCGCAGCCGCGGCATCCGTCTGGCCATGGTCACCGGCAAACGCCTGGAAAGCGCGGAGATTTCCCTTCAATTTTTCCATCTGGCCGAGTTCTTCCCCATTCTGGAAACAGGCTCCCCTGAGGGCGGCGTGAAGCCGGACCGCATCAGGCGGGCGCTGGACCGCCTGGACTCTTCCGCCGGGGAAGCCATCTACATCGGGGATTCCCCCACGGACGTGGACGCATGCCGCGCCGTTCCCATCCGCATTCTTGCCGCAGGATGGGCCGCGGAGGCGGATGTAAAGGGGCTCGAAGAACGGAAGCCTGACTACCTCCTGACCCGCTTTGAAGACCTGGACCGCTTTTTCCGGGAACATGATGGGAATGAGGGCCTTTAATATTGCAATCCCGCAGGAAATCGGACACCATTACTCACCCCGTTAACACCAATCCTTCCATGACTCCCCAGAAAGAATCCGGAAAAGAGGGCCTGAAAATCCTGCTCATGCTCGCCAGCGTCATCGTCATCACGGCCGGGCTGCAGGCGGGGAAGCCGGTGCTGCTCCCCATCGTCCTGTCCGGCTTTCTGGCGATCGTCAGTTACCCGCTGACCACTTTTTTCAAGGGCCGTCTTCGTTTTCCGCACTGGCTGGCGGTAACCTTCACGGTGATCATGGACTTCGGCATTCTTGTGGGCCTGGCCTATCTGGCCCAGTACCTGGGGCAGGACCTGGCCCGGACGGTCACGGTCAAATACCAGCCCCTGATGATGGAGAAAATCCACGAACTCCGCGCCTTCCTCATTGAACGTGACTGGAACAATCTGGCGGACCAGATGCTTCAGGAACTCCCGGACCTGCTCAACGGGCAGCGCATCGTGGCGTTCTCCACGGGGGTGATGGGGCAGCTCGCCTCCATGCTGACCTTCACCACCCTGATTCTGATCCTGATGACCTTCTTCCTGGGGGAAGCCCCCCGCTTCCGGATGAACATCAACAAACTGGGCAACAACAGCGACACGGGAATCCGCAAATTTTCCAAAGCTCTGGCCGGAGTACAGAAATACCTGATTATCAAGACCTTCATTAGCGCAGCCACCGGACTGCTGGCCTTCCTGCTCTGCTACTACATGAAGGTGGACTTCCCGCTGCTGTGGGGCATCGTGGCCTTCGCGCTCAACTTCATCCCCACCTTCGGCTCCATCATCGCGGCCATTCCCCCCACCTTGCTCGCCATGCTCCTGATCAGCCCCACCGCGGGCATCATCGTAGCCGGCGGCTACCTGGTGATCAACACGGTCCTGGGGAGTTGCCTGGAACCCATGCTGCTGGGCCGCCAATTCGGCATCGTGACAAGCATGGTCCTGCTCTCCGTCATCTTCTGGGGCTGGGTATGGGGCCCCATCGGCATGCTGCTGGCCGTCCCCATCACCATGCTGATCAAGCTCGGGCTGGAAAGCTCCAAGGATCTCGCCTGGATCGCCCAGCTCATCGACAACCCCCCTACGCCCAGATTCCCGCTCCCTCCTCTCCATTCCGGGAAAACCAACGAAAGCACAACCAAGGAATAATCCATGCATTCATTCGCATATAAAAACGGCACGCTCTACTGTGAAAACGTCAACCTCCAGGAACTGGCGGACAAGGAAGGCACCCCCCTGTACGTCTACAGCAAGCAGACCATTCTGAACCATTTCCACCGCCTCAGGGAAGCCCTGGCGCCCCTTAACGCGGAAGTGGCCTACGCCGTCAAGGCCAGCTCCAACATCGCCATCCTGAACCTCATGGCCCGCAATGGCGCGGGGTTCGACATCGTTTCCGGCGGAGAACTCTTTCGCGTCCTCAAGGCCGGCGGAGACCCTTCCAAATGCACCTATGCCGGCGTGGGAAAAACAGAGGCGGAAATCCGCTACGCCCTGGAACAGGGCATTTACTGCTTCAATGTGGAATCGGAGGCGGAACTGCGCGCCATTGACGCCATCGCCGCGTCCATGAGAGTGAAGGCTCCGGTAGCCGTGCGCGTCAATCCCAATGTGGAGGCGGGGACGCACAAATACATCACCACCGGGAAGGCTGAAAACAAATTCGGCGTGGACTTTGAACTCATTGAACCTCTTTACGAGATGGCGGCCCGCGAACTTCCGAACCTCCAACTCAAGGGCCTGCAGATGCACATCGGCTCCCAGCTCACCCAGGCGAAACCCTTCCTGGAAGCCGTCAGGAAAGTGGCTCCGCTGGCCGCCGCGCTGAAAGAAAAGCACGGCATCGAATTCTTCTCCATCGGCGGCGGCATCGGCATCGTTTACCAGGATACGCTGGATTCCGGCGTCAAGGAATGGTGGAATGAAGACTGCGCCCAGCTCACGCTGAGCACTTACGCCCAGGCCGTCGTTCCCACCCTCCAGCCTCTGGGCCTGCATATCATCGTGGAACCGGGACGCCTCATCGTGGGAAATGCGGGCGCGCTCATCACCCGCTGCCTGTATGAAAAGACTGGAAAGGCCAAAACCTTTAAAATCGTGGATGCGGGCATGAACGACCTCATCCGCCCCGCCCTCTACCAGGGGTATCATGAAATCATCCCGGTCAGGGAACACCTCTCCGAATCCTGCATTACCACGGACGTCGTCGGCCCCATCTGCGAATCCGGGGACTTCCTGGCCCAGAACAGGGACATGACGGACGTGCGCCAGGGAGAACTCCTGGCCGTGCTGTCCGCCGGCGCCTACGGTTTTTCCATGTCCTCCAACTACAATTCCCGCCCCATGGCGGAAGAAGTGCTGGTGGACGGAAACCAGTGGAACGTCATCCGCAGCCGCCAGACCTGGGAAGACCTCATCCGGGGGGAATCCATTCCGGAATAACCTCCCGCGCTTCATCTTTCCCCACTTTCAAAGGGGCGTCTCACGAAGATAAAAACCGGAGGAGGGACGTCCCTTTTCCTATTATTCCATGTTGACGGAAAAAATCATTTTCCCTTTCCTCCACGCTGTCGCTTCACTTTCATCCTTCCGGCGGCAGCGCCGCCTTCAGTAATACTAATTCGGTTCCATGCCATCATTGGCCTGCCAGGGGAACATGACGGCATGGAAAATCCTTCCACCCGGTACGGGACGAGAAAAAAGATATTTTCTCGCCTCCCTGGCCGTATACTGGAAATGAAATACTACCTGCGGACAGCATGCGGCATCATCCTGGGAACAATGGCCTGCGTGCAAGGCTTTGGAGCTACGGCCCATCATGACAGCTGCATCCAGGAAGGCTGGAAAGAGGAAATTCCCCAGCCGGTTTACCCTGACAAAGACCTCGTGGACCTTTACCATAAAACATGGGAAATCGCGGCCGGACGGGTAAGAAAAGGCCCTGAGGGCCTCCCCGGGTCGCCCTACATGGATGAAAACTGTTACGAAGACCAAATCTGGATTTGGGATACCTGTTTCATGGTGCTCTTTGCCAAGTATGCGCCGCATTCATTCCCCGGAGAGGGAAGCATGGACAACCTGTACAAGCCCATTTGGGATAAGGAAAAAACTCCGCTCCGCATTCACCTCGTGGACAACCCTCCGTTATTCGCATGGGTTGAAAAGGAATATTACGACTTTACCGGAAACAAAAACCGCATCCATGAAATCCTGAATCGGAAACAGTACCTTCAAAAACATTTTGACTGGTTTGCCAATGCCAAAGCGGGGGAACGTTTCGAATGCTCTCCCCAAAACATCTACCTGAACGCCATCGGTGAAGATGGCTTTACATGGACGGGGGGCGCCAGCGGAATGGACAACACGCCCAGAGGCCGGGACGCAGGCGGCTACAATAAGATTTTATGGATTGACGCCATTTCCCAGCAAGCCCTGAGCGCACGCTGCATGGCCCAATTGGAACAATCACTGGGCAATGCAGGCGCAGCCGGGAAATGGGAGGCCATCTACCGCAAGCTGAAAGACAAAATAAACGAACTGTACTGGGATGAGCAGGACGGGTTCTACTATGATGTGGCGATAGAAAGCAGGCAGCCCTGCCGCATCAGGACAATGGCCTCCTACTGGCCGCTTTTAGCCGGAGTTGCTTCGCCGGCCCAGGCGGAAAAAATGGTAAAATACCTTCGGGACCCGCAGGAATTCGGAGGAGACTACCCGACGCCCACCCTTTCCCGCAGGGATAAGGACTACCATGGCCAAACCGGGGATTACTGGCGCGGCGGCATCTGGCTGCCCACCACGTACATGACTGTCAAGGCGCTTGAAGAATACGGCTACCATGAGGAAGCCGACATGATCGCTGAAAAAATCATCCGCCAGCAGCTTGCCGCTTACCATGGCATCAAACCGCACACGATATGGGAATGCTACAGCCCCAGTTCCAACGAGCCGTCTACCGAACATGGCCGCAGGGCCCGGCCGGAATTTTGCGGCTGGTCGGCGCTGGGCCCCATTTCCCTCTTCATTGAAAACGTTCTGGGCTTCCATAAGGTTTCTGCACTACGGAATGAAGTCCAGTGGAGATTGAAAAGGGAGAAAGGCAGGCACGGATTAAAAAATCTTCATTTCGGGACGACTACCACCGACATCGTTTTTGACGGCAAAAACACCGTTGGCGTCACAAGCAACAACTCTTATTCCCTAGTGATTAACGGTAAAAAATACGCCATCAAGCCCGGCACCGCCTCCATCACCCTGAAATAAAACACCCGGCCGGACATTCCCGGATCTTTAAAAATCCGCGCCGCGGCATCAGCCCTGCGGCTTTCCGGTCCACCCCCGGCACCGGAGGCAGGACTTCTTTATTCCCTCCAGGGCAAATCCCGTAAAGCCGCCTTGCAGACACCCGCGGAATATACTATTTACGTTAAACCTTTTTCCTCTCTTTTTCATCCCTTTTCCGTCATGTTTTCCAAAAGCCTCTTTCTAGCCGCAGGCCTCCTGTTCGCGTCCGCCGCCTATTCCCTGCCCTCCAGGCCCGTACCGGGCGACCCGGCCATCATCCCCCTTCCATCCGCGCTGGATGTGGAAAAAAACAAGCCGGGATTTCTGGTCAGCAACACGCTGCCTGTTTCCAAAACGGGTGACAAAAGCTGCATTGCCTCCTTCGTAACGGGGTTCTCCAACAACATTCATCAAATCAAGGTCAGCCCGGCCCCCTCCGCGGCCAATGCCGTGCAGATCCTCCTGAAAAAAGACGCCTCCCTGTCTCCGGAATGGTATTCCATCAAGGTCTCCACGCAGGGCATCACCGTCTCATGCACGTCCCCCGCCGGAGCTTTCTATGCGGCGCAGACCCTCAAGCAGTCTCTGGAAAAGGATGCCGCCAGCCACTGGGCCCTTCCCTGCATGACCATCACGGACAGTCCGCGCTTCACGTGGCGCGGCATCATGATTGACAGCGGCCGCAATCCCCGTTCCATCGCGGAGCTGAAAACCATCATCGACCTGCTCGCCTGCTACAAGGTAAACACCATCCACTGGCACCTGACGGAAGACCAGGGCTGGCGGCTGGAAATCAAAAAATATCCCAGGCTCACCTCCATCGGCGCCACCCGCCCGGAAAGCCCCATTCCCGGCAACCGCAACAAGGGAGACGGAAAACCCTTCACCTTCTTCTACACCCAGAAGGAAGTAAAGGAGCTGGTGGACTACGCCAAACGCAGGCACATCACCATCGTGCCTGAAATAGAAACGCCGGGACACGCCGCGGCCGCCATCACGGCCTATCCCGAATTCGGCAACAAGGACATTCCCGGCTACAAGCCCCGGGTGGCGACGCGCTGGGGCATTCTCCCCTTCACGTTCAGTCCCACGGAACCCACCTTCAAATTCATTGACGGCATCCTGGAAGAAGTCTGCCAGCTCTTTCCGGATTCCCCCTACATCCACATAGGCGGGGACGAAGCCCCCAAGCAGCAGTGGAAAAACTCCCCCCAGGCCCAGGAGGTGATGAAGAAAAACGGCTTGAAAAACGAACAGGAGCTCCAAAGCTACTTCGTCCACCGCGTGGAAAAACTCGTCAACGCGCGCGGCAAACAGATCATCGGCTGGGATGAAATCCGGGAAGGCGGCCTTTCCAAGACAGCCACCCTGATGGTCTGGCATGATCCCGGCATTGCCCGGGAAGCCATCAAGCACGGAAACAAGGTGATCATGACTCCCTTTGAAAGCACGTACCTGATCCGGCAGGAGGGTCCGCATCCGGAAGGCCCCGAATATGAAATGGCGACTTTCTCCACCATTCCGCTGCAAAAAGTCTATAACATGAATCCCGTTCCGAAGGGGCTCACCCCGGAACAGGAAAAAAACATCCTGGGCGTGCAGGGAAGCTGCTGGAGCGAATACATGACCACACTGGCCAAATGGCAGTACATGGTATTTCCGCGCATGTTCGCCATCGCGGAGCTGGGCTGGACACAGCCTGGCCGCAAGGACTTCACAGACTTCAAGGAACGCCTGGACAGGCACAAGCCCTTCCTGGACGCGCAGCGCGTCAACTACCGGACGGACTCCGGAGAACCGGCGCAGCCGGAGGCGAAAATGATCCGCGAATGACCATGTCCCGCAAGAGCTCTGCAACCCCTGCGCGCGCCTGAGTTCAGCCTTGCCCTCCCGAAAAAAAACACCTATCATGTCCCCGTTATGCCAATAGCCACACCAGAACAATACATTACCATGCTTGAAACGGCCAAGAAGGAAGGCTATGCCTATCCGGCTGTCAACGTGACCACGATCGAAGTGATCAACGGCGCCCTCCGCGCCTTCTCCGAAGCCAAGAGCGACGGCATCATCCAGGTTTCCATCGGCGGCGGCAAATTCGCCTCCGGCACCTCCATCGGCAGTTCCGCCCTTGGCGCCATTGTTCTGGCGGAAGCCACGCGCCGCCTGGCTGAAAAGCACAACGTGCTTGTAGCCCTGCACACGGACCACTGCCAGCCCGAACACGTGGACACCTTCCTGCGTCCCCTGATCGCCGAATCCCGCCGCCGCGTGGAACGCGGTGAAGCCCCCCTCTTCAACTCCCACATGCTGGACGCCTCCACGCTGCCCATGGCTGAAAACCTCAAGCTTTCCCGTGAACTGCTGAAGGAATGCGCCGAACTGGGCATCGTCCTTGAAATTGAAATCGGCGTCGTGGGCGGCGAAGAAGACGGCGTGGACAACTCCGGCCACCCCGCTGACAAGCTCTACACCTCTCCGGAAGACATGCTGATGACGTATGAAGCCCTGGCCCCCCTCGGCAAATTCATGCTGGCCGCCACCTTCGGCAACGTGCACGGCGTGTACAAGCCCGGCCACGTCAAGCTGAAGCCCAGCATCCTGCGCGACGGCCAGGAAGCCGTGGTCGCCAAGCACGGCGAAGCGGCCCGCATGCCCCTCGTCTTCCACGGCGGTTCCGGTTCCGAACTCTCCGACATCCGCGAAGCCGTTTCCTACGGCGTAGTCAAGATGAACATCGACACCGATACGCAATACGCCTTCACCCGTCCGATCGTCTCCCACATGTGCGAACACATCAACGGAGTGCTCAAGATTGACGGTGAAGTGGGCAACAAGAAGGACTACGATCCCCGTTCCTACCTCGCCAAGGGTGAAAAGGGAGTCGCCGCCCGTCTCCAGGAAGCCGCAGACAACCTCATGTCCGCCGGCAAGACCCTCTTCGGCAAGATATAAACAGCCCTTCAACGGCTTTGATGCAATGCCCGGTTTCCCCAAAGGAACCGGGCATTTTTTTCGCTCTTCGGACTGCGGATAAGAAATCCGCCAACTGGACGACAGCGGAACATTTTCTTTGAACCATCCATTTAATGGGAGGTTTGGAAGAAAAAAAAGCAGGGGCGTTCTTTTCCCATCGCTCTGCAATCCTCCTTTCTCCTGCTGCTACCCTTTCTGCCTCAAAAAAACATGTTGTCTGCGGATTTCTTATTCGTTAATGTTCGTTCGACTTTAAGACTGACTCCTTTTCGACATGAGTAACGAACTCCGCATTTTTCCCCCCGAGGTCCACTCTCCACACAAAACAACGCTGAAAGCGGTCCTTTCCACAGCTGCAGGCCGGGAATTCCATCAATACATGGATATTGAATCCACCGGAAACGTGGACATTGACAAAGACGACTTGGCGGACGCCTGGTGCATCTTCTTCATCCATAAAATGATGGAAACGGGCGGCGAATTCTCCGTTACAGGGCCGGGGCGCCTGTCCCGTTCCCTGCTGGTCAATCTGGACCGCTACGCGGAAGCCTGGAACCGCTGGATGCCCAACGCCTTTCACCGCGTCACCATCCATGCCGCCGAGCGAGACGACTCCGCTGTTCCCCAGCGGGACGAAGCCATTTCCTGCTTTTCCGGCGGTCTGGACGCCTGCTTCACCGCCTACCGCCACCGGAAAGGCTTGGCAGGCCCCCAGACCCTTAATCTGACGGCCTGCGTGATGTTCCAGGGAGCGGACATTGCGGAAAACAACCAGGAACACTTTGACAAGGCTTTCTCCAAGGCCAGAGAACTGCTGGAAGACATCGGCATCCGCCAATTCTACCGCATCCGGACCAATTTCCGGAACATGGGGATGGATTACGAAATGACCTACCATACCATGCTGATGGGAGGAATGCGCGTTTTCACCTCCCGCTTCGGTTACTTCATGGCGGGCAGCGAAGGGTCCTATGACTCCTTCTCCTACCCCTGGGCCTCCAATCCCATCACGGACCACTATCTAGGCTCCCACAGCAAGGAAGCCGTCACGGACGGCATGGGACATGATCGTACGGAAAAAGCCGGACTCATCGCGCAGTGGGATAAGGCCATGGCCCTGCTGAGATGCTGCTGGGAAGGTAAAGACGCGTCCGGCAACTGCGGCGTATGCACCAAATGCCGCCTGACCATCATGAACTTCATGGCCATGGGAGTGCCCAGGGACAAAATAACGTGCATGCCGCGCAACGCCATGAATGAAGATATCTCCCAAATTCAGTTTAACCGCCCTTTCCGCGTCCTCTATGCCCAGGAAATACTCAAGCATGCCAAGGCCAACGGACTGGGGCAGGAGCCCTGGGCGGTCACCTTGGAACGGCGGCTGGCGGAAAGGGATCTTCCGCCAACCGGCATGAGACATAAAATCCGCCAACTCTTCCAACACTCATGATCACGATTAACCATCCATCCGTACAGACAGAGGGAAATGCGGTCACCATCTCCTATCCCATTCTTCAGGACGGCCACGCGCCGCGCACGCTTTCGTTTACGGTAGACTCCCGTTTCCGTGACTTTTTGAATCCCGGCAGGGCGGATGGAGCCCTTGTGGCCCTGCTTCCATGGATTTCCCAGCAGGGCGGTCAGGTTCGCGTTCTTCCCGCCATCTCCGCGCACCTGTACCACTTCGGCATACGGCTCCTCTCCCATATCCTGACAGGAATAGGGCCTTTCCTGAAACCCGTTGAACTGGCGGGAGAAGTTCACGCGGAAGTTCTTTCCCCCATTCCCGGCTGCCGCATTGGTACGGGCGGGTCCCTGGGGGTGGATTCCCTGTGCACTATCGCGGAGCTGGAAAAGGCGGGGACGCCTGTCACCCACCTGTTCCACAATAACTGCGGCTCCCATTGGGGAAACCGGGAACTGCTTGAAGGCAGACGAAAGCTCAGCCGGAATTTTGCTGAAAAAAACGGTATGGAATTCGTCTGGATGGATTCATCCCTGTACGATTTTTATGGCAACGAGGGATATTTGAACTGGTTTCCCTTTTTGGATTCCGGCAGTGTGCTTGTCCTGAATGGATTAATGAATTCATACTGGACTTCCGCCACCTATCATATCAATCATCCGGATTTCACCACCAGGGACCGGAGGGATTACTGTGAATTCCATCTTCAATCCCACATTCTATCCGCGGCGGAAACGGAACAGGTACGTTTCCACCTGCATGGCCTGGATTTGGCAAGGTATGAAAAAACAGCCATCCTTGCCAATTATCCTCCTGCCTGCGACTTCCTCAATGTTTGTCTGGAACGTGCTTTCAACTGCGGCACATGCTTGAAATGCCGCCGTACGATTTCCCAGCTTTATCTGCTTGGTCATTTGCAGGAATTTTCCAAGGTTTTCAACTTGAGGGCTTTTCAAGACAAGCCGCTGCGCTTCCTCGCAAAAACGATTGTTCATTCAGGCCACTTCCAGCAGGAAATGCTTTATCTCTTGAAGCATTCCACGGTCCTTTCCCCATCTGAAAAACGGCAGGTATGGTTCCACTGCATCAGAAAGCAGCCTTCCCTGTTGTCCCGAAGTTCCCAGTAACCCAACCTCCCTTCCGATTCCGGTTTCCCATGGCTACTTCCCAGCTCATTCCACAACAACAGGTCGATATTCAACCCAATGGGACTTCCCGCCTGTATTGCGATTTTATTTCTCCCGGTTATAACTGCCGGGTATGGGTAGACCTCGCACCCTTCGACCAGGCCCCCACAGTGGAAAACAATTTTGCAGACGCATGGATCAGGATGCTCATTTTTGAAATGATGCATGTCGGAGGCCGTTTTGAAGTGAAAGGGGCCGTCAGTCTTACTCTGCTTCGGAATTTAGAGCATTTCATGGAAGCCTGGTCGCAAATGCATCCTGAGTATCTTAACGTGGTAGATATCAAGCCGGACCGGATTATAGACGACAGAAACGCGCCGGTGGACGATTCTGCGGTTGCCCTCTTTTCCCAGGGGCTGGATGCGACCTTCGCCTTGTACAGGCATGCGTCCCCACATCGGAAACCGCGGTATGATTCCCTGGATGTGAAAGCCTGCCTGCTGGTACAGGGCGGAGACCGGGGACTTTACGAAGAACCCCTGTTCCTGCGCTGTTATGAAAAAGCTCTCTCTACGATTGAGGAACTGGGCATCACGCACCTTCTGCGCTGCGGAAGCAATTATCCTGAAATTTTCCCTCTGGATACATTCTGGAACAACCAGCTTAACTGGGGATTTCACTGGCAACTGGTTCATCTGGCGGCTTTGACAGGCATGGCATCCTTTTGGCAAAGGGATTATGGCAATGTACTGGTGGGGAGCACCTATCCCTATTCATCCGGCGTAGTGGATTTTGGCTCCAACTTTGTGACGGACCCCCTCCTTTCTTCCCGGCGATTCCGTGTGTATGAAGAAGGCTGGGGATTCACCCGGAGCCAGAAGGCAAAATTGGTCAGCCAATGGGAAAGAGGACTGCGCAACCTGAGAGTATGCTGGCACTCCAATCCGGATCAGGACAATTGCGGAGTATGCGAAAAATGCTTCCGGACCATCCTGAATTTCAAGGCCTCCGGAGCTTTTTATTTACGCGATATATCTTTGGATGAAATTCGCGACAAGGAGATATGGAATGAACACATCTTTTACGAATACCAGACCATTCTGGAAGATGCCGAAAAATGGGGAACTTCTCAGGAACCGTGGGCTCAGGCATTAAAGGAAAGGCTGTCCCTGGGTGTGTACCCGGCGCCCAAGCCATTGACTTTCCCTCAACGGATGGGAAAGAGAATCAAACACTTCCTGTACTATAAAAAAGAAGATGCGGCCAGCGTCCGCATCAAGATTCTTGGCCTTCGGATCTATAAACGTAAAAAAGAGGGTCCCCTGCATCAAAGCCGCGAATGATAAAGCCTGTCCCATGCAAGCGCGCGGCGGCCATAAATATCCTCAACCCACCCGCTTCTTGCAAATCCGCAAGCCGCAGACCTTGACACGGAGCACTCCGTTCTCCTCCTTGCGGTAATAAAGGTACTTGGACAAAGCGGCGGCTTTCCCTATCTGCCGCGCATGCTTCGCCTTCCTTTCCCGGCAGCGGTCGAGGTCCGGTACAGTCAAAACCTTCTCCAGCCAGGGAAATTCACTCAACTCATTCAACAGATGTACGCGGGGAAAACGCTCCCGCAGGGACAACTCATAAATTCCGGAAATTTTGCCGTAAACATTGTCCATCAGAAAAACCTCCTTGCCCAGAAGAGCTCCGGAAATGCCCAGATGGAGCCTGTCCGTCAAGATGGCGTCAGGCTGGTCCAGCGCCTTCAAAAGCCAGCGGGTATAGGCAAAAGCGTGTTCCACCTCATCAATCACGCGTACGGAATACACGGAAAGGTCCGTATTCAAAGGGAGTTCCTTCAACGCTTGAGCGTGGCCGGTACTTTCCGGATCATCTCGCAGGCAAACGGCAAGCTTTCCGGCGCCGGGCAACGCTACCAAGGAAGTCTTGACATCCCTTTTCATGCGCTTGCCCCACGCCCGTTCCTCCATCTCCAGAAAAGGCAGCCTGACGGGCCGCTTCTTCAGCATCTCGGGCTCCGCGGCCACGGCCATGTCATCCGCCAGCAGGAATCGCGCCTTCCCATTCCTTGACAGGCAGTAGTCATAACTAGCCCGTTCCCGGCAAAACACGGTAAAACGTTCATCCAGCACATCCACCAGTTCATCACAATCCCTGAAGCTCTGCGGCAGGATCACGCACTTCCGGAGGCGCGGATCCGAAAAAAGGCGTACATAATGAGGCAGCATGCCAAAATAGGGGACAAAACCTCCCCCGCCGCCGTAAACCAGCGTTATTTCCTCCTTTCCTGCAGGGAGTTCCGGGCCGCATGAACTGAAATTCAGCTCTTCCCTTTCAAACAGGGCGACCGTGGAAGCGGCAATCAGGGCATCCCCCACATTCCCCTGGTTCATCATGTAATGGAACGGCCCCAGCTCACGCAGAAGCTCCATCATCGCGTGAACAGGGACAGGGGAACAGGAAATCCGGCTACAATCCATCGCCCTGATTCTACCTTACCGGCCATCAGGACGCAACTACATAGGACGGGGTCGCCTCTCCGGCGTTCCGGCACCTCTAGTTGCCAGCTTTGCGGGACTCCCTCACGCGGTCATTGGCGTTCAGGATGCGCTTGCGCAGGCGGATGAAATGGGGGGTGGCTTCCACCAGTTCATCAGGCTCAATGTACTCAATGGCGCGTTCCAGGGAAAAGGCGACGGGAGGGGAAAGCTGGATGCCGTCCCCCTTCGTGGCGGACCGGATGTTGTTCAGGTGCTTTTCCTTGCACGGATTGACCGGCATATCCATCTGGCGCGGGTTTTCACCAACGATCTGGCCTTCGTAAATATCTTCCTGCGGCCCTACGAACAGACGTCCGCGTTCTTCCAGCGCCACCAGCGCGAACGGCGTGGAAACGCCCGTTTCCATGGAAACCAGGGTGCCGGTGGTACGCGTGGTGATATCCCCGGCGTAGGGGCCGTAATCCCGGAACAGGTGGGAGAAAATGCCGTGGCCGGACGTCAGGTTGACCAGCTCAAACTCAAATCCGATGATGCCGCGGGTGGGAATATAGGCCTGGATGAAGGTGTGGCCCGTGCCCTCCTTGGAAATCATGTCTTCCATCTGTCCCTTGCGGGCGTGCAGAAGCTTCATGACGCCGTTGGCGTGCTCATCCGGAACTTCCACGTAAATCGTTTCATACGGCTCCGTAAGACGGTCACCTTCATCCCTCTTCATGATCACGGTGGGACGGGAAACGCACAGTTCGTAATTCTCGCGGCGCATGGTTTCCACCAGCACGGCAATCTGCATGGCCCCGCGGGCGGAAACGGAGAAAACGCCGGCCTTGTCCGTATCCTCCACCTGGATGGAAATATTCGTCCGCATCTCTCTCATCAGGCGGTCGCGAATCACGCGGGAAGTTACATTCTTGCCGTCGCGTCCGCCGAAAGGCCCGTTGTTGATGGAAAACTCCATGGAAATGGTGGGCGGGTCAATCGCCACAAACGGGAGGGGCTCCGTATCCGCGGAACCGCCCAGGGTCTCACCGATGTTCACGTTTTCAAACCCCGCCACGCCTACGATGTTGCCCGCCACGCCGATGGCCGAATCCGTGGTGCCCAGGCCGGAATATTCAAACATGCGGGTCACCTTGCCGGAAATGCAGGTGCCGTCGCTCTGGTGAAGCCATACGGTATCCCCCTTCTTCACGGTGCCGGAGGTGATGCGGCCAATGGCCACGCGGCCCACGTAGTCGTCCCAGTCAATATTGGAAACGAGCATCTTGAACTCCCCTTCCGGATCGGCATCCTTAGGAGCGGGGATGTGCTCCACAATCTTGAACAGAAGAGGCGTGCAGTCCACAGGAGGTTCCCCCTCCATGGAATTCATGAAATAGCCGTCGCGGGCGGACCCGTACACAAAGGGAGCTTCAAATTGTTCGTCCGTGGCGCCCAGTTCCAGGAAAAGCTCCAGCACCTGGTCATGCACGGCGGCAGGGTCGGCATGGGGGCGGTCGATCTTGTTAATGACCACAATGGGCATCAGCCCTTCCTGAAGGGCCTTGCGAAGCACGAAACGCGTCTGGGCCTGCGGACCTTCAAAAGCGTCCACCACCAGCAGCACGCCGTCCACCATCTTCATCACGCGCTCCACTTCCCCGCCGAAGTCCGCGTGGCCGGGGGTATCCACAATGTTGATCGTGTAGCCGTTCCAGAGGATGGAAGTATTCTTGGCCTTGATTGTGATGCCCTTTTCACGTTCCAGGTCCATGGAATCCATGGCGCGTTCCTGCACGGCCTGGTTGGCCCGGTAGGCTCCCCCCGCCTGCAAAAGTTGGTCGACCAGGGTCGTTTTCCCATGGTCAACGTGAGCGATAATGGCGAGGTTGCGGAACTTGGAGGGGTCTGACATTGCGCGCGAGAGCTAAAAGCACTGGAAAATAAATGTCAAGCCTGCTCCATGAATACCTCCATATATTTTTAACGCGCGCGTGCCTCTCCCGTTGCAGGTGACGGAACTTTTGTTCTCTCCGGTGAATTTATAGCTTCCCCCCCTCTTCAAATGGGGCTATCCTGCTCTGGCATAAATAATTTCTAAATTCTAGACAACGATGAAGATTTGGTTAGATGGAAAGCTGGTGGAACAGGAGGAGGCCAAGACCTCCGTTTTTGACCATGGTACGCTCTATGGAGACGGCATTTTTGAAGGTATCCGGTTTTACAACAAGCGCGTCTTCCGCCTGGAAGACCACATGGACCGCCTGTACAACTGCGCCCATTATCTGCTGCTGGACATTCCCTATACCCGGGAGGAACTCTCCAACGCGGTATGCGAAACGGCGGCGGCTTCCGGCCTGAGCGACGGCTACATCCGCCTGGTGGTTACCCGCGGCGTTGGCAACCTGGGGCTCAACCCCTTCAACTGCAAACGCCCCAGCGTCTTCATCATTGCGGATAAAATCTCCCTGTACGATCCCGCCGTGTATGAAAACGGGCTGGCCCTGATCACCAGCTCCGTGCGCCGCAACCGTCCGGACGCCCTCTGCCCCCAGGTCAAATCCCTCAACTATCTCAACAACATCCTGGCCAAGATGGAAGCTGTGCGCCAGGGCGTAGCGGAAGCCCTGATGCTGAACGACCTGGGCAACGTGGCCGAATGCACGGGAGACAACATCTTCATCGTAAAAGACGGAGCCGTCTTCACGCCGCCCGTCACGGACGGCTGCCTGGACGGCATCACGCGCCGCGTGGTGCTGGAAATCTGCCGGGAACTGCAAATCCCGGCGGAGGAAAAAACCATGAACCGCTTTACCATCACCTGCGCGGATGAATGCTTCCTGACCGGCACGGCAGCGGAATGCGTCCCCGTCACCAAACTGGACGCCTACCAGCTGGGTTCCGGCAAAATCGGTCCGGTGACCGCCCGCATCCTGGCCCGCTTCCAGGAACTGACCCAGACCACGGGAACAGCCTTCTAAAGCCTGGCATTTCCTTTTTGACAGCAAAAACGGCCCCTCCTGTCCGGCGGGGCCGTTTTTTTGCGCCACTGCATCAAAACCCGAAAGCGGCGCAACGCCATTCCATGAAATGTTCAGCTTGAAATCCACAGGAGGAGTGAAGCCGGAACATGAACGGATCAAACGCCTGTTTTTACAGTACGGACCATCAGGAAACACGGTAAAAGAACACATCACCCCGGCATAAACGGAATGCGCTCACCCGGGAATGAATGCCTCCCGGCCTTTAGGGCATACTCCACTCCAGAGCGAAGCGAAAGGATTCTTTAAAAAGCCGTCTCCGCCTTATCTCCCACGCACAAGGACAAAACCGGACACGTTCCGCTTCTGCCCCCATACCGGAACCGTTCCAGCCAGGAAAAAGGCGGGATTACTTCTTCTTCGGCAATCCGGTTTCCGGATCAAACTGCTTGGCCTGCTGGGCGTGCTCCTTCGTCTGGTAGAACCGGACGTAATCAATCAGGAACTTCACGGGATAACCGTTGCCATCCTTCGGAGCCTTTTCACACCAGTTGCCGCCCACGGCGGAATTGAGAATGAGGTAAAACGGCGTACGGAACGGATTGCCCGCCTCATTGGCATAATTGGTGGTATTCAGATCAATGGATTTCACCAGCTTGTCATCCACCATCAGCTTGATGGAATCCTTGTCCCACTCCATGACATACGTATGAAAATCATCGGAGAGGTTATCAATCTTCACCGTGCCTCCGCGGGAAGCATCTTTCTTGGACACGCCGTCCGGGCTCAAATGGAAGGTGGAATAAACCACATCCGGCTGCTGGGAAATATTCTCCAGCATATCAATCTCTCCATTGACGGGCCAGCCCCACTTGTTCTTGCCAAGCAGCCAGATGGCAGGCCAGATGCCCTTGGTTCTGGGAACCTTGGCCCGAACTTCCAGTCTGCCGAACATGAAATTCTTCGTCTTGATCGTCGTCACGGAACCGGACGTGTAGGGCATGAATTTGGTATTCTTAATCCAGTCCGACGGACTCTTCTTGTAATTGATATTGGCGAACTTCTCAAAGTGGGTCTCCAGGACCAGGCAGCCGTCTTCCAGCCTCATGTTCTTGGGCCGTGCTGTATAGGTCTGCTGGGACCCCTGATTGCGTATCACGCCCAGCTCCGGCTTCCACTTCTTGGCGTCTATCTTGGACCCGTTGAACTCGTCACCCCAAACATAAACCCATCCGCCGGGAAGGGTCTTCGGAGGCTTGGCGTCTTCTCCCTTTACGGACATGCACAGGCAGGCGGCCAACAACACGGCAAACAGGCTCTTCTTCATACGGACCAATACTGTACTTGGAACCGCAGCCTTTCAAACAAAATACGTCCGGACGGGCGCCTTTTCCCTCCCTTCCCTTGCAGGATGGCGGAAATACCCTGTAAAATGGATAGAAACTCTCTTCCGCCGCATGCTATGATTACGGTATGAAGACCACTCCTTCACCCCGTGGCCGGGCCCTTCTTCATCAAACCCCCGTGGGGGCCATCGTCATCGTGGAAAACGGAACGGCCGTCACGCACGTTTTCTTTAGCCGCATGGTGCAACCGGAGCATGTGGAATGGGAGGAAACGCCCCTGCTGCGCCAAACAGCCAGCCAACTGGACGAATACTTTCAAGGTGGCCGCCGCATGTTTGACGTGCCCCTTTCTCCGCAGGGAACGGAATTTGAGCAAACGGTCTGGAAGGCCCTTCAAACCATCCCCCATGGGGAAACCAGAAGCTACGGCGATATCGCCCGGCAAATTGGACAGCCATCAGCCTGCCGGGCCGTTGGGCATGCCAACAACCAGAACCCCATCAGCATCATCATTCCCTGCCACCGGGTCATTGGAGCCAATGGAAAACTGACCGGTTACGCGGGCGGCCTGACTATCAAGCAATATCTGCTGGAACTGGAACAGGGTGCCGTGGCTCCCTTCATGCTGTTCCCGGATGCGGAACGCGCCCGATGGAATACCCCTGCCAGCTCGTGAAAACGGCGGAAAAGCTTGAATTGGCCTACTGCTGCGCGGCGTCCGCCGCCTGCGGAGGCGTCATGGACTTCAAGGCTGCCTTGGGAGACTCAATGCCGAGCCACTGAAGGGGCAGCAATTCTCCCGTCACCTTATAATGCTTGTAAGTCAACCCGGCAAAAACGGCCAGGAAAAACATCAGGACGGCATACAGGGCCATCCACAAATAATTCTTCCGCGCCGTACGGGTGGCCTCATCCGCCAATTGCTGCAAATTCCGCATGGCGGCGGAAGGAGCTGCCTCTTCCTCCCCCGCTTCGGTCGGCTCGGGAATGAGTCCCGGAGAAGGCTCTTCGGCAAACCGGAGCCTGGCATCTCCCAGGGCAATTTCGTCGCCATCGTAAAGAGAGGCGGCGCCCATGGGCGTGAGCCCGTTGATCTTGATTCCGTTAGTTGAACCCAGGTCTTCCAGAACATACGCGCCCTCCTTGAACTGAAGCAGGGCGTGTTCTCCGGACACGGACTGAAAAGGCAGCACTATTTCACAATGTTCGTCGCGTCCGATGCGGGCGAAATATTCGCCGTTCTTCGGAAGAACGATGGTTTTCTCGGAACCGTCGGGCAATTGGATGGAAAGGCGGGGCATGATTCACGGGCATCATGCCATGCCGACGCTGATTTTCAATCCAAAAGACCGTTTGCCCGGCATGCCCGGGAAAAAAGCGGTTGCATGCGCCTCTCCTTCAGAAGGCGGATTCCATGAAGTTCCATCATGCGGCTCCATTTTTCCAGACTTCTGACCAGCAGGAGTTTCCCAAAAGATATTCTTAATAGATAATTCACACACTTTAAATCCCCTATATAAAACGTTCCTCCGGATAGGGAATTGACATCCCGGACCCGCGGCGGCTAACATCAGGCATGAACGCCACGCAAGCATCAACTTTCAAGGGATACAATCTGCTGACGGCCGCCAAATCGGTAATTTCCAAATACGCTGTATTTTCCGGGAGGGCTACCCGTTCGGAATATTGGTACTGGGTATTGGGGCAGACTGCCGTCCTGCTCCTGTTGGACATGGCCCTCACCATCTTCATGATCATCCTGTTTGCCTGCCATCATCCGCAGCAAATGTCATCAACTGAAACTTTTACCTATGGCATGGCAGGTGCCGTTCCCCTTCTGCTATGGAGTCTATTTACCGTGATTCCTTCGCTGGCCGTCACATGCAGGCGCCTGCATGACACCAACAAAGGAGGAATTATGCTGCTGCTTTATCTGGTTCCGCTGATAGGGAGCATTATTCTTCTCATTTACTGCTGTGAAGACAGCCAGCGGGGAACGAACCAATACGGGCCGTCGGAAAAATACCCGGGGTTGCCGTAATTTTCCGGAATTTCCTTTTGCCAAACAGCTTTCCGGTTCACAGGAAAAGTTAGCGGCACATGCCATGGAAAAGCCGTACAGTCCTGCACTTGTCTTGCGTTTTGGGGGGAAATGCTTCATATTCAGAACATGTTTGTTGACAACATCCGCATATTTGCCAGGGCAGGAAAGGGAGGAAACGGGCTGGTCAGCTTCCGCAGGGCCAAATTCGTGCCCAAGGGCGGTCCGGACGGAGGAGACGGCGGCGATGGCGGAAGCGTCATTCTGGAAGTGGACCCGCACACGAATGATCTGCGCTCCTTTTTCTACGACCCCAAATTGATCGCCACGGATGGAGTAGGCGGACAAAGCGCCAAAAAGCATGGCAAAAACGGCAAATCCGTCATCGGGAAAGTTCCTCCCGGCACCATCATCTACCGCAGCAATGCCTCCTCCATGGCGGAGGCGACCTGGCTGGAACGGGAAGGCGAAGGCATCGAGCTGGAAAAAATTGCGGACCTGACGGAAATCGGCACCCGGTTCACGCTGTGCCAGGGCGGCATCGGCGGCAAGGGCAACTGGCATTTCCGCTCTGCAACCAACCAGGCGCCTACGGAAGCCGAGATGGGAACGGAAGGGGAGGAAGGCGTCTTCTTCATGGAACTGCGCCGCATTGCGGACGCCGGACTGGTGGGCTACCCCAACGCGGGCAAAAGCACCCTGCTGGGAGACATCTCGGAAGCCAAGCCCAAAGTCGCCAACTATCCCTTCACCACGCTCCAGCCCATCATCGGCGTAGTGGAATTCGACAGCTTCCGCCGCTGCGTTGTGGCGGACATTCCCGGCATCATTGAAGGCGCGCACAACAACCGCGGCCTGGGGCATGAATTCCTGCGCCACATCACGCGCTGCAAGGTGCTCGTCTTCGTTCTGGACATGGCCGGCAGCGAAGGCCGCGACCCCATTGAAGACCTTCAAAACCTCCGCACGGAAATCAAGCTGTACAGTGAAGACCTGGCCAAACAGCCCTGGTTCGTCGTCGCCAACAAAATGGACCTGGAAGGGGCGGAAGAAAACCTGGCCAACTTCCGCATGCGTTTTCCTAAGGTGGACGTCATCCCCCTTTCCGCGCTCAACGGAGAAGGCATTTCCCGGCTCAAGAGCAAGCTTGACGAACTTGTAGGCTATAAATTCGTTCGTTAAAACCATCCGTTCAACCCTCTCTCCCTTCCACATGACCGCTCCGCTTGCCGCAACGACAGACCCCGACCAGCTCTTGTGCCGTATCGCCGGAATTGGAGACCTCTTCGCCATTGAAGGGGAATTCGTCACCGGCAAGGAAATCCCCAGCGGCCACATCAACACCACTTACAAGGCCACCTACCGCAAAAGCGACGGGACGGAAGACTCCTACATCCTCCAGCGCATCAACGACTATGTCTTCAAGGACCCCAGAGCCGTCATGCGCAATGTGGAGAAAGTCACGCGGCACATCAACTGGAAAGTCCTGCGCCGCCTGAAGGACTCTGCCGGGCAGACCCTCAACCTCTATCCGGCACGCGGCGGCCGCAACTACATCGACATTCCCGGCGACGGCATCTGGCGCTGCTACAATTACCTGGCAGGCACGCATACCTACGACGTGGTGGAAAACACCCGCCAGGCGTACCAGGCCGGATTTGCATTCGGATCCTTCCAGGACTTGATCAGCGACATGAATCCGGACGACATCGTGGAAACCATTCCCGGATTCCACCACACCCGGAACCGCTTCAACCGCCTGGTGGAAGTGGCGGCGCAGGATCCGCAGGAACGCCTTTCCACCTGCCTTCCGGAACTGGACTTCATCAAGGCGCGCGAGCAGGACGTGGACCGTCTGCTGGACCTCCAGGCCAGCGGCGTGCTTCCTACCCGCATCACCCATAACGACACCAAAATCAACAACGTCATGCTGGACGAGGATACGGACCACGCCGTCTGCGTCATTGACCTGGATACGGTCATGCCCGGCCTTGTGCTGTACGACTTCGGCGACATGGTGCGCACCGTTACCCCGCCTACGGAAGAAGATGAGGAAGACCTGGACAAGGTGCGCATGCGCATGCCGATGTTCCAATCCATTGTGGAAGGGTATCTGGCCGCCGCCCACGGCTTCCTGACCCAGGCGGAAATAGACCAGCTTGCTTTCTCCGGAAAACTCATCACGCTGGAAATCGGCATCCGGTTCCTGACGGACTACCTGGAAGGAGACCAATATTTCAAGGTTTCCCGCCCGGACCACAACCTCATCCGCTGCCGCACGCAGCTCAAGCTGGTGGAATGCATTGAACAGGAACTTCCGTCCATGGAGCAATATGTCAAGCGCGTGGCCAAGGGGATGTCCAGAAAATAGAGTGGGAGTTCTCCCTCCTTCTTTTCCATTCTCTCCGGGACGGCTATGCCGTCCCTTATTATTTATATTATTTGAACACTGCGGCGATTTCCATAATCCAAGAAACATTCCACGCAATCGCCACAGACCATGTTTGAAATACCGGATATTCAACTCAATCAATATGGCAAGCCGGCAAGGATCATGTATCTGGCCCCGTATGCCCCCGACGCTCCCGATTTCTCCAAAAAACCCTACACGGGCAACGGAGGCTATCCCCAGTACCACTACAACATTTACAAGGCCATTCAGGACATCGGCTATGACGTCGTCTCCTCCTCCAAGCCCTATTCCGTGCAATTCGCCAAAGGAAACGTGGACTATGTATTCTCCCTGATGAACAGGTTCGGCATGTCCAAGCCTGAAATATTCATCTCCTCGTACTGCGAATTCATCCAGGTCCCCTATTTGGGCGCCCCGCCCAACATCCGCGCCATTGCGGAAGACAAGCTCCTGACCAAGCTGGTATTCCGCTCCCTGGGCCTGAACATGCCGGAGGGCATCGGGCTTTCCGGGGAAAAAGGCATTCCGGACAAGGCGCCCTTTCCCGGCCCCTACTTCGTCAAAAAACGGTTTGGAGCCGCTTCCGGCGGTATTCGGGAAGACAGCATCTGCGGCTCCTGGGAGGCGGTAGCCGCGTGCGCCCGGCGCCTGATGGAGGAAGGGCATGAAGTGCTCGTGGAACAATACTGCGAAGGCATTGACGTCACGGTTCCCGTGCTGGGGGGTGAAAAACCCGTCATCCTGGGATACGTGCAGCCGAAATCCGACAAACCGGGCAGCATCATCACGGAAGACCTGAAACTGCATGACCACCTGGGCTACCAGATAGTCTCCGTGCACGGCCTGGAACAGGACATCGCCAACGACGTGCAGAAAGTCTGGGACGCCCTGGGGCCGATGGACTATTTCCGCATCGACTACCGGATTGACTTTGAAAAAGGCGAACGGCGCATCCTGGAAATGAACATCTGCTGCCACCTGGGCAAAAGCGGCTCCATCTGCCTGGCGGCCGCAGAACACGGCTACTCCCAGGCAGACCTCCTCAAATACATCATCGCCTACAGCATGAACAGGCAGAAAAACCTCTGCCGATACGGCACGTGGCTTATCTGACCATGTGCGCCAACAGATCATCCACCTATCATGGCGGGGAGAAGGTTGCTAATCCGGTATCCGGCTGATTGCTTCAAACACTTCCAGCCAGCTTTCCCTGGACGCTTCCAGCCCTCCCAGAGCCATGCCGCGTTCCCGGGCGGCAGCAGCCATGTCCTCCCGGTAATGCGGTTCCCACGCCATCTTGGTGGCGTATGTGATGAAATCCCCGGGGCTTTCGCACAGCCATCCGGTCTTTCCGTGTTCCACCATCTGTTCCCAGCCTCCGCGCTTGTCCACAATAAGCACGCTTCCGCTCGCCATGGCCTCAAAGCCCACGCGCGGCCAATTCTCCGTCGTATCCGTGGGTTGCAACACGATGTGGCATCTTTGGTAAAACTCCTGCTGGGATAGAGACCTCTGGTCATGGAACGTCTCCACCCAGTCGGGCGGCCTTCCGGTCTTCGCCTCGCTCCGCTGATCAAAGCCAAGAAAAGTTCCTCTCTTCCGGACGGGTGAAGCGAAATTCTCGTAAATGTGCCACGTGTCCTTGCTGAATTTGTCCTCATCCTGGCGGGAAATGTGCCCCGCGCCAAACCAGTCCGTGGATCGCTGGACAATGAAGGGAAAATCAGTCGTGTCAAAATACGGCTTGAACGTCATGAACCGGATGGACGGATCGGCATTCAAGGCTCTCAGGCGCGGCATCACGCTCTCCCTCACCTGGTCATTCTGATAAAGAAACAGGGAAATATCACCCCTCTTCATGGCTTCCTTTTCCCGTCCGAAAAGCCAGGTCATGCAATTGACAAACACTGTCTTTCTTGTCCGTTTCCGTATCTCCGGCAGCGCAGCCAGGAACTCTTCATTGCAAAAACTGATGACGGGCGCGCCTTCCGGAATAGCTGACCAGTCGCACCCCTCATGTACCGTGACGCCCTGCCCAACCATTTCCGGATAGAGCTCGGCACGGTGCACGTTTTTTTGGGTGGGAATGAGATGAATATCCACACACATGTGCCTCCAAACCTTAATCTGGTGGTAAAGCTCGGCTCCCGCCCCTCCATAGAGGGACGGAAACCCGATGATGTAGAGAGAGTCCATAGTTAGTTATTCCATTGTAGAGGACATATCCCTAAGAATTAACATATGAATTGTTACTTATTCCTTATTGCCATGTCTAATATTTTTAAGGCATTATCACATCCATCAGTAAAATAATTATCCTTATTTTGAAATAATATCCATTTCCTAACGATGCTGAGTTGATCTTTTGTATAGGAATGATATATATAATCTACTTCTATTTGTACATAGTCCCGTATTCTTTCTGAAAAACAAATTATAATAAGTTTATTCATCATCCATTCCTCAGTGTCTATCATATAATTATTTGCTCCTGATATTTCCTCCATATAGGAATTCCTGATAATAGAAGGGAAAAAATATGAAAGGGCACAGGTCGATGAAAAATTGATAAACTCTGCATTGTGATACCATTGAATGGCAGGAACATCAATCCAACGTTTATTTAAAAATGGTTTGACACATTCTGTTGCTTCATCATCAGGATAATCCGGATTTCCAATGAGCTCCCGAATGTTGGTTGTCGGAAAAAAAGAATTTCCAAGAGGAAACTCTTTTTCCACTTCCTGAATCATATTATTCAGACTCTCATGGGAATAATAAGCCATATTTATATTAATTTTTTTGCTGCCCTATCTACCAAGTCAAGAGCATGAGTACAACCGGATTCATCGTTGTGCTTTCTATTTTCGAATAAAATCCAATTTCTGACTAAGTCAAGTTGTTTTTTTGTATACGAATGATAGATATCATTTGTAGTTTTTATCCGCCAATGCACTTCTTCTCCCCAAAAATTAATTCCAGTTAGTACATTCATCATCCATTCCCTCGTGTCACTCATGTACCTTTTTTCATTTGCTATTTCCTCAAGATAAGAAAGCCTTATGATTGACGGGAGAAAATAGGCAAGAGCACTACTTGCAGCAAAACTCACAAACTCGGCGTTATAGTACCATTGTATAGCAGGAACATCAATCCAGCGTTGGTTCAAAAACGGTTCGCCGCATTCTCGCCCTTCATCATCCGGATGGTCGGGGTTTTCAATGAGATCGCGAATACTACTTGTTGGAAAAACAGGAGTTTCCAACGGAAATGCTTTTTCCACTTCGTGGATCATATTATTGAGAATCTCGGAAGGATAAATCATAGCCATGTTAATTTACGCTTTTTCTTTATTCTCATGCAATAATAACTCTCCGATTCATGCTAGGGCCAGTTTCCTGCCCACAGTGCAGACTTCCTGCCTAACTATTGGATCCATATTTTGCAGGCAAATGTACTTAATATCATCATATCTCTGCCTAGGGGAAAATAAAAGAACAGGTCTAGCATTGATTGAATTAAACTTTAATCAAACATGTAACAAGCTTATGAACTGTATTCTATAAAGGCTGCTTCCATTCTACTTTAAAGGATAGAAGATAGAAATTATATTTATGTTTAGTACTTAAAACATAATACTTGTTACAGACCTCGAACCAAATCCTGCTTTTTCCGATCCACTTTTTCAAAATGCCATCGATATTCATCAAACCGAAAGCACTGTTCTTCATCAAACGATGTGACTGGTGGGCGATACGGTTGGAAAAACAAATACCATATCCATTCATATTTTCCGTCTTCCCTTTCCTCTGGCCACAGAACAGGATAATACAGATAATCTTTATTATTCCATATATTCAAACCGATCTGCTTTCCCAGCAAATGAAATAAAAATTTCACGCATAATAATTCTGGTCGAGAGAGTTTTCCTACGCCTTCTTCTTCAAAAGATTCTTTCGATTCAAAGCCAAGGATACCTAAATCCGATTCACCGATATAACGCGACCAGAAAAATCCGGCCCCATCTGTCACGCCATCTGCAACAAACACCTGTTTAGCCTCTTCTTCCGTGACAATACTTATCACTTTGCGTACATTCACACCCTCATTATTCCACACTATATCGCCTGTTCTAACTGGCAAGCCTTCGGGATAATAAATAGTTTTTTGCATAGAATTATTTTTGTTCTATATTATAAAGGGCCTCCGCCACCAGCGGGATTAGGAGGGGGAGGGCCATCCGGGGCACTTCCTTCTGGTGGAGTTTGTGTGTTTTCCAAAGTAACAGGACCATTCCAATTGCATATGCATGATGGAAATGGAGCCTGATTCATCGTCCATACTTTAACGTGACCTACAGTATCACACTTGTGAGCTCCTCTTTCTCTGGATCCTGGTTTGGCAATGTCATGCCGTTTCGATCCAGCCGGGGGCTTACAGGGTTTACAGCCTTTCCGGGTAGCGATGACAACAGCCGCAGCCGCAGCCGCAACTCTTGCAGCTCTTCGAGATATATTAGATGATGATGTAATGCCTCGAGTCGCTCTTGCTATATCCGCGAGATAAGAAGGAGAGTTGGTCATCGCAGCATCCGGTGTTTTCACTGGGATACTCCCAGTATAATCGATAAACGTGAAAAGATTATTATAAACCATTCTATATAAATTGAAATTACCATCCTCTCCAATGGGCTCCCTATTCAACCATCTACCGTTTAAAATATTATAATATCTGTAATTATAATATACCAGACCTAATTCATCATCCGCATATTCACTGGAGAAACGGAAGGGATTATCCTTCGCCATATTGCCTTCCATCCTGAGAACATTGCCGTATGGGCCGTATTCATACAGGGCGCGGCATTCTCCCTGGGTATCGAATAGACCTGTAGTATTTTTCAACAGATCATGCGTATAAAAAAGGTTTTCCACATAGGTACCCGTTTCGTCGAATGTGGTCATTGCCAGGATTCGTGTTGCCGTGGACTCCATAGGATCCCATAGATAGGTTTTCCGAAGAACGGGTTGCACCGTTTCCGTTGCATTGGCTGCATCCAGTTCCGCAAGTTGGAGAAAACCACAGTAAATAAACCGTTTCCGGGACACCAGCATTTCTCCTTCATAGACTGTTTTTTCCACTCTCCTGTTCAGGTAGTCGTAACGGCATTCCACCCGCTTGGCATCCTGCGTGAATCTGACCGCCTGATTCAAGGCGTTATACTTTACCTCCCACTCGCCTGTAGAGGTTTTTACCTTAATCTGGTTGCCGTCTTCGTCGTACTCCCGTATCAAAGGACTTTCTTCTCCGCCGATAATGGAAGTGTATTGGTTGAGACTATTTGTCTCATAGACGATTGTAACTTCTCCCGTTTCTTCCTGTGAGGGTTCCCGATCACCGGAAATGTACTGGTTGAGATTATTTGACAAATAAACGGTGGGAGCCGCTTCCGCTCCTTCCTGTGAGGTCAACCGGTTACCGATATTGTCATAGGAGTAGCTGTACGTTCCGCCCCGGTTCATCACGTCGGCAACCAGTTCGTCCCGGTCATTATACGTGTAAACATGAGTAAGATCGGGATTGGGAGTATTAAAGTAATCCTTCTTTTCCAGGGGGCGCCCCAGTGCATCGTAAGTATAGTCGACTTTAGCTAAATAGTCGGCGCTCCCGGGACGCTGGTAGGCTATTTTAGTCAGCAAGTCACGTTTTTCCTCCCGGGCATACCATCTCTTGAGGGCGTTGGGATAGGTGAGCGTTTCCAAAAGCCCATGAACTGCATGATAGCCGTAGGTAAACCGGTCGCCTGCACGCCTGAGGGAAACAGTGCCAAGGCGTTTATACATATCATAATTCCAAATGGTTTGAAAAACAACATCATCTTTGTATTGCAAACTATAGCCAGGAAATCGTCCCAGACTGTCTCTTTGGTAGTCAAGCCGGCTGGCAACCAGACCTGCCGTATTTTCCTGTACCGCTTCATTATATTGGTTATAGGAAATCGTGCGCGTACCGGAATCATCCGTTACCTGCGTAAGGAGATTGAGATGGTTATATGTGTAGCCTATGGCCGGCGTCGCATCATTGTGGGTGACAGAGAGCAGATTTCCCGTCAACTCATCATAGCCGTAAGTCGTCATAAGATGAGTTCCCTGTTCATCAACCGTCCGGGCTTGTGATTTGGTCACCAGCCTGTTCCACCCGTCATAGGAATAGGTTTCCCCATGCCCGTCAGCATAGGTTTTTGCCGTCATGAGGCCGGAGCCTTCATCATAGCTCCACACGGTGGTATCGCCATCCGTCCGTTCACGCGGATCACCTGCTATGGTTTCTTCCGGAGCCCGGAAAGTTTTGAGTTCTACCAACCTGTCCGCATCGTCGTAAGCAAAAACAGAGGGCTGCGCTGCCGTACCATATTCAGCAGTCTTGCGTCCGCGCAAATCGTAAGCATAGCAAGCCGTTTTCCCCAGTGCGTCCGTGATGCAGGAGGGCAATGCCGTCACCGGATCATAGACAGTCGTAACCGTATTGCCGGCAGCGTCTGTTCTCCCGGTTTCGCGCCCGGCAAGATCAAACATGATCGTGGTTTCATTGCCGCGCGTGTCCGTAAGGATTTCCTTTTTCCCCGTGGCCGTGTAGGAACGCGCCGCAGTCGTAGTCATGTTTGCGAAATCCTTTTTGGAGACTTCATACCCATCAATGACAAGCACTTCTGCAATGACTATGGAATCAGGAACCTGTTTCCTGATTGTACGTTTGCCGGGAGCCGTATATTCCATCCATTCCGGAATTTCATTGCCTCTCGTATCCGAAGAGATGATCTTTTCAGCAACGACTGGAGACAGGAAAGAGACCAGCCTCGCCGTGCTTTTCGAGTAAGGCAGCCCGTAACTATTGTAATTCACCACAGTCTTCACACGGTATATGCCGTCTTCCCTCCGTTCACAGGCATAGGAGTATTCTGTTATATGGGAGTTAGCCGGAGCAGGTTCTTCCGCCAACTTCCAGGTCTCTTTCACCACGTTGCCGAAGAAGTCATAGTCGTAGAGCATCGGAGCCATGCCGTCCGTCCCTTTCCGCAACAGCCTGTTCTTTGTATCAAAACTGTATCGTTCATGGATGAGGCCGCCGTTGGCATTGGCCCGGGAAAGACGGACTACGTTGCCCCAGCCATCCGTTACAGATTGTTCCATAAGGACCGGTTCCCCGGCTTCCTGCGGTATAAGGGTGGAATGGAGAATCCCTTCTTCCGTGCATTCCGTTTGATAAAGCAAATGCCTCTGTCCCGTTCCGCTTTGTTCCAAAATGGTTCCATCCGCATGGCGGCGGGTGACAAGCGTGGCTCCTGCCGGCGTGGTAGCGGTTTTCGTCAATCCATCCTCACTATAGGCATAGGCATGGTCTCTCCCAAGCACGTCCGTTTCACGAACAAGCTGCCCCAGCAGGTTGTATTCCCGCCCTTCACTGGTTGCCATGGGACCGACGTCCCGCCGTATCGCCAGGGCTCTGCCAAAAGCGTCCCGCGTGTAGCTGACAATGGTCTCCGGAGTAGTTTCCGTAGCCGAACGAATGGTTTCCACAAGCTGGCGGGCCGTGTTGTAGGAGTAGGTGGTCATTACTCCGTCTTCATCCTTTTCCCACAAGGGGCCGCAACACATCATTTCACGTTCCGTCACGCGTTCGTTGCCGCGCGTGCGCTTGATCCATCGCCTCTCCTTGTCATATTCGTAGTCCGCCGTATCTGTCAATGCCCAGGTTCCATCCATCAGAAAAGCGTATTTTTCTATCCGGGTGTTGGTGCCCTGTGCGGACACGTAAGTCAATTTGCGCTTGCTCTGCCCCGGCACAGCCTCTCCCCCAACCCGGGTTTCCGCCGTGATCCTGTACAGGGCGCCGTATTGACTGTCTGCTTCATACTCGTAAGAGGTCTGTACCCCATTGACGGCCTGCCGCATCTTCAACCGGCCCCTTGCATGGACATTGGAAGCTGAGGGCATCCATGTTTCCGTTATTTCCACTTGCTCTCCTTCCGCACCCAGGGCAGCCGTCCGCTTGGTCACACGGCGCACATCATTGGCTTCCTCATAGGTGTAGTGCGTGTCCCTTAACCGTACAGCTTTGATGGTAAGAACGACATATTGGTGGATGATATCCGGATCCGGACGGTCCGAGTACCGGTAATAGGTGTAGGTGCCTTTTCTTTCCCCTCCGGACCAGGGTTCCATGCGAACTGTTTCACGACCAAAAGCGTCGTAGGCCCACGTCTTGACACTCCCGTCGGGAGCAGTTTCCCGTGACAGTTTTCCTATGCTGTTATAATCGTAAGTGGTTTCCCGGGCATAATCAGTGCCGTAGGCTTCAATTCGGCTGGTGCAAAGGTTCCCCTTGGAGGTCTGTTCATAAGTTTCACACACGCGAGAAATGGGTGTTCCTGTTTCTCCGCGCTGAACGGTAGTGATCAATTTCCATGTGGTGGAAGTGATAGCCTGTTTTTCCCGCAGGGTGTAAATGGCGTCTTCTCCTTCACCCTGGGACATGCACCAGGCGCCTCCCATTCCCTGCCAATAACGGGTGACATAGGGGGAACGGCCTTCAGCCTGTTCCGTGACCGTGAGTTTGCTGGTTGCCGTATCTCCGGAAATGGAGAAAGTCTTAAACGGAGTACCCGTGACGGGATAAACGCCATTCGCTTTTTCCCCCACCTGCTCCGGCAGATAAAAGGCAATCACATAGCCGTCAGCCGTCACATGTTCAATGCTGGCAAGGCCATCCCACAGGTTCCATATCTGGCGGATGTTTCCGTCACTCCCCCGCACGATGTCCAGATATTGGGAAAAATCCTGCGCCGTATAGGAAGAACCAAGCTTGGAAACATACCCGGTAGCGTTCTTTAGGGAAGAGAGTGAAGCCCCTCCGTACAGAACGGAATTTCCCCTGTTATTGCTCACGCGCATTTCCGTAGAAAAAAGAGAAGCTGCATTGGCAGTACGGCTGCTCTCTTGGGCGTAAGTCATGGAAACGGAGCCACCCCGTTTCTTGGACCCGCCTATGGAGCCTGCGCTGGCCGCGCCAGCATAGCAGTAATAATTGACATTGGTACCCCCATTCCTGATCTGAAAAGCCGTGTCCGCTCTCAAGCTGCCTCCGGGAGGCGGCTGGATACTGCTTGCCATCGGGTGCAGGTATTGAAGAGCGGCGGGCGTCCATAATTTGGAAGAAAAGTTGTAAGCTACAATTTCCAGCATGCCATAAGGCATTCCTTCCATCCCCCGGAAAGCTCCGAAATTGGTGCGCCACACCATGCTGGTTTTCCTGGTCTGAGTGGTTACGCGCTTACCGGCGGAAGAAATGCTGCCGTACAGGGAGGCGGAAGAAAACCTGCTGCGAGCTGTGGGAGGGGGTTCCGCTCCTCCCGTGTTATCCATGCATCCGTCTGAAGAGGAAGGATTGCCCACCGGCTCATCACCGTCTTCATCTCCCCCATTGTTGCCGTCCGGACATGGATTGCTGGAGCTGCTGTTGGGAGAACTGCTGCTCCCTCCGCTGCTGGAACCGCATGGATCGTCTTCGCCTTCGTCGTCATTGTCCACCGGTTCCGTTTGCGTATCCGGAGGGACATAGGAAGAGGAAGAACCAGTCTGATGGTCAGTGATGACCACGTTCATATCAAAGGTAAGCTTGGCAACATTCTTCTTATGGTCTTTGAGGGTAATGTTTTGATATTCCAAATGAGCCTCATGCTTCCCTCCCTCGATGTCAAATGAGGTTTCCTTCGGATCATAGGTACCGCCTCCTTCCGGCCCGCGCGGACCGAGGTTCATGATCTCCTTTTGATCCACCGTCAGCGTCGCCAAATCATCGGCACCCATGGTGACAAAGCATTTGGCCGTTTCAGAAGGCCCCAGCGGGCGCACCTCAAATTCCCAATTCCAATTCCGGTCAAAAGCATCCGGAGTGCTTTCATCGATGGGCGTCGGTTTTCCTCCGCTGTCGGAACTGCGCCCCCCTGTCAGGGAATTAATATCGTCGTTAAATTGTTCTTTCATGGTTGAAATAGATTAATCATTGATTATCAATCATTGCTTGATTCCAACACGGGAATGCCAGCAATAACTTTATCAATTCATTATCTATGCCAACTAATTTTTACTCTTCAACACGCCCAAAACGGAATAGACGCTATCCAGGGGCCATAAGAATATCTGCCATTTCATTCACTCTGGCAGCCAAACTACTTCTTTCTCATGAGAAAGAGGGGATTTTCCCCACTACTGAGGAAGCTTCATTGAATACCGGCTGACTTCCCATCGCCCGGAATAATGACCAATCCTCATTCCGGGCATAAACCGGTCCTTTCCCAGCAGAACACGGCACGGGAATCGCTTGAGACGAAAGGGAAGAATATCCTTCCCTCGATACATTTTTATCATTCAGGAGAGCTGCTCCTTCAAGTTCTCTAAAAGGTTGGCGCAGCCGTCCTGGAGCAATTCCACCACATGGTCAAAGCCTTCCTGGCCTCCATAGTAGGGATCCGGCACTTCCTCATCCAGAAAACGGGTGGTGAAAAAGCACATGGGAACAATCTTTCCTTCCCATTGCCCTCTTTTGTCCAGCCGTTTCAAATCCCGCAGATTCTCCCGGTCCATTCCCACAACCAGGTCGAACTGTTCCAGATCATCCTTCCGCACGGGGCGTGATTTGATTCCCGGATCGCTGTAGCCGTATTTCTCCAGCGACGCGAGCATCCGGCGATCCGGAGGGCTGCCCCGGTGGTAGCCGATCATTCCGGCGGAATCGCTTTCAATCAGGTTTTCCAAACCTTGTTCCTTCACCATCTTCTTAAAAATGATTTCCGCCGCAGGAGAACGGCAGATGTTGCCCAGGCAGACAAACAGGACTCGGTAGGGTTCGGGAGCATTCATGAAAGGCATTTCTTTTCTTTCAGGATAGGCAAGGCGTTTCCCCGGATCAAGAGGGAAGAGTTTCCTGTACGGAAAACAGACACACGCCGGGACAACGCAGGGAGCAAAGCGCAGAACGCCGCCGTGCCGCCCCAAAATAAGATTCCCCTGTGTTTCGGCTTGCGTCAGAGGGTGTCTGGCTGTAGATTATCGCATGGCAGATCTCCCTCTTGGATTAAGTTTTGATGACGTGCTCCTGCTGCCCCGCCTGAGCGCGATTCTTCCCGGTGATGCGGACATCAGTTCCCAGCTTGTTCCCGGTTTTGACATGAAAATTCCCGTGCTGTCCGCAGCCATGGATACCGTTTCCGAATCGGAACTGGCGATTGCCCTGGCACGGGAAGGCGGCCTGGCCGTCATTCACCGCAATAATCCCATCGACATCCAGGCGGCCATGGTTTCCCGCGTGAAGCGTTTTGAAAACGCGGTCATACCGAACCCCGTCACGGTGAACAAGGACATGACGCTGGAAGAAGTCCATCAGATCATGATGGACCAGGGTTACTCCGGCTTCCCCGTGGTGGACGCCAACCGCAGGCTGGAAGGCATCGTCACCGGACGCGACATGCGCGGCGTGGACGATTACCAGAACATCCGGGTCAAGGACGTAATGACCCCCCTTTCCCGCCTGATTACGGCGGCTCCCACCACCACCATTGAGGAAGCGCGCCACATTCTTTATACCCACCGCATTGAAAAGCTTCCCCTGGTGGATGAAAACGGCGTGCTGGCCGGCCTCATCACGGAAACGGACATCCAGAAGCGCGCCATGTTTGCAGACGCTTCCAAGGACGAGCACGGCCACCTGCGCTGCGGCGCCGCCGTGGGTGTGGGCCCTGATTACCTGGACCGCGCCAAGGCGCTGGTTTCCGCCGGAGCGGACGCCCTGTTTATTGACGCTGCCACCGGCCACACCACCCGCGTCATGGACGTGGTTTCCAACCTCCGCAAGCTGACGGACCGCCCCATCGTGGCCGGCAACGTGGTGACGGCGGAAGGAGCCTCCGACCTTATCAAGGCGGGCGTGCAGGCCATCAAGGTGGGCGTGGGCCCCGGCTCCATCTGCACCACCCGCGTCATTTCCGGCGTGGGGATGCCCCAGTTCACCGCCATTCAGGAGGTAGCCTCCGTAGCGCGTCCCGCGGGCGTCACCGTCATTGCAGACGGCGGCATCCGCTATTCCGGGGACATCGTGAAAGCCCTGGCCGCCGGCGCTGACCTGGTGATGCTGGGCGGCCTGCTGGCCGGCACGGAAGAAAGCCCCGGCAAGGTGGTCCACTATCAGGGCCGCCACTTCAAGCAATACCGCGGCATGGGCTCCCTGGGCGCCATGCGCCGTGGCTCCGGCGACCGCTACGGGCAGAACAGCTCCGGCAAGCTCGTTGCGGAAGGCGTGGAAGCGCGCGTCCCGTACAAGGGCATGCTGGCGGACGTGGTTTTCCAGCTCATGGGCGGCCTGCGTTCCGGCATGGGCTACCTGGGCGCACACAGCCTGACGGAACTCCGGGACAAGGCCCGGTTCGTCCAAATCACCTCCGGCGGCCTGAAGGAAAGCCATCCCCACGACATCACCATCACGGAAGAACCCATCAACTATTCCTGTTAAACCCTCTCTCCCATGGACGACAAGCACCTCGTAGCCGTCATTGACTTCGGCTCCCAATACACCCAGCTTATTGTGCGCCGCGTGCGCGAACTGGGCTACATGGCCAAACTGTACGCGCTGGAAGACCTGGACCAGATTCACGAACCCGGCGCCGTCATCCTTTCCGGAGGTCCCAAAAGCACCACGGACGCAGACGCCCCGGATATTGACTTTGAATGGCTCAAAAGCCTGAACGTCCCCGTCCTGGGCGTGTGCTACGGCATGCAATTGCTGAACATCAAGCACGGCGGTTCCGTCAAGGCCAGCAACAAGCGGGAATACGGCCCCGCCGCCCTGCTTCCGGAAGCCTGCACGGGCCTGTACCGGGACATGTCCCCCTCCTCCCAGGTATGGATGAGCCATTCGGATACGGTGGACCACCTGGCGGAAGGCTGCCGGGTCATCGCCCGCAACGCGGAAGGCGTCCCCGTCTCCCTCCAGTGGGGGGAAGCAACTTTCGGCATCCAGTTCCATCCGGAAGTGACCCATTCCCATGAAGGGCGCACCATCCTGCGCAACTTCCTCTCCTGCGCCGCCAACCTCAAGAAATTCGATATCGGCGACTTCAAGAGGCAGCTCATCCGGGAAATCCGGGAACGCGTGGGCAACAAGCAGGTGGTCTGCGGCGTCTCCGGCGGCGTGGACAGCACCGTGCTGGCCGTCCTGCTGCATGAGGCAGGCGTGAACATGCGCGCCATTTTCGTGGACAACGGTCTGCTTCGCAAGAATGAGGCCGATGAGGTACGCACCAATTTCGCCCGCATGAACGTGGAAATTGAAACGGTGGACGCTTCCGAACGCTTCCTGACGGCCCTGGCCGGGGAAGGCGACCCGGAAAAGAAGCGCCGCATCATCGGCGGCCTGTTCATCGACGTATTCTGGGACGCTGTGGGAGACGCGGAAATGCTCGCCCAGGGCACCCTTTATCCGGACGTGATTGAAAGCGCCTCCAACGCCAAGTCCAAGGCCTCCGTCATCAAGACACACCACAACCGCGTGGAGCGCGTGCTGGAACTCCAGGCGCAGGGGAAGGTGCTGGAACCCCTGGCGGAATTGTTCAAGGACGAGGTGCGCGAACTGGGCGCCTCCATGGGCATCCCGCACGACATCCTGTGGCGCCACCCCTTCCCCGGCCCCGGCCTGGCCGTGCGCTGCCCCGGCGTAGTCACCAGGGACCGCCTGGACATCATCCGGGAGTGTGACGCCATCTTCATCGGCAACCTGAAGAAATACGGCTGGTATGAAAAGGTCTGGCAGGCCTACGCCGGCCTCATCCCGGTGAAAACGGTGGGCGTGAAAGGGGACGAACGTTCCTATGAATGGGCCACCAACCTGCGCGCCATCGTGTCGGAAGACGCCATGACGGCGGACTGGGTAGAACTGCCCCCGGCCCTGCTGCGTGAAACCAGCAACCACATCCTCAATGAAGTGAAGGGCATCAACCGCGTCCTTTACGATATTTCCACCAAGCCCCCGGCCTCCATTGAGTGGGAGTAATACTATACCGCCCCTAAAAGGGAGGCTGTAAAGTCCCATGAATACAGGTCTTTCGATCTCTATTGCATGGCGAGAGGATAAACCCAGCGAGGTTAAAGTTTAGTTTATCTTTAACCTTTTGTTTGCCACAAAGCGCAGGCACCGTTCCTTGCCAATGGCAAGGGGCGGTGCACCGCTGCTCCCTGCTGGTAATTTGCAGAATAGCATCGTATATCACTTCCTGCGATGGAGGAGTAAAAAAGGTATTTATAATAACAAGAAGGCAATATTGCATGATTGAAATTGAATCTAACAAGCAGGCTTGGGGTAAAATATCAGAAGAGCATTATCATCACTTTAAAGCTTTACTAAGTGATGATAATCTTCACTTGAACCATTATATACAGGAAGAACTGGGTGACATATCAGGCAAGGAAATAATCCATTTACAGTGTAATACCGGTGCAGATACATTGATACTTGCCAAAACAGCTAAAAGCGTGGTAGGGGTAGATTTAGTTCCTGACAACATATTTTTTGCAAATAAACTTGCCGGCGATTTTAATTTTAAAAACGTAAAATTCATTGAAGCCGACATCATGAATTTATCAAAAATTCATGATGGAAAATACGATATTGTCTTTACCTCGGAGGGAGTATTGGGATGGCTTCCCGATTTGAATGTATGGGCGAATACCATTCGCAGCCTTTTAAAGGATAACGGCTATTTGTATGTATTTGATTCACACCCATTTTTTCTTTCCTTTGATGAGAGCAAACTGGACAAGGAAGTTTTCGAGATTAAATACCCCTATTTCAGTAAAATTCCCTCTGTGGATAGTTCCATCGGCGGATACGCCTGTGAACCGAAAGATGGCGTAAAATCCTATTTCTGGATGCATACGGTTTCGGATATTATTAATTCATTGACGAGGGCCGGTCTGCACATTGAATATTTTAATGAACATGCTGAAAACTTTTATGATTCTGGAAATATGCAGGCTTCTTCTTCAAAGAAAGGGCTATATGCGTATAGCTGCAACAGGGACAAGTATCCCATGTCATTTAGCTTGAAAGCATCTGCATACCCTGCAAAATGAGCATTCATTCACGATCGCTCGGCAGAATGGCTGCCACAGTCCATAATCAACAACAAAGGGAAAAAGACAATGACTGAACTGGAAAAATGCATGGCGGGCGAATGGTATGACTGCCATGACCCGGTGTTTCTGGAATTCAAGAGCAAGACCCACCGGCTCCTGATGAAGTACAATTCCCTGCCTTACGACCATAAGGAGGAAAAGCGCCAGGTGTTGAAGGAAATGCTGGGCAGCATCGGCGCCAAAGTATCCATCGGTCATTCCTTCACCTGCGACTACGGGCGCAACATCCACATCGGGAACAACGTCACCGTCAATACGGGCTGCACGTTCGTGGACTGCAACAGGATCACCATCGGCAGCAATGTGCTCATCGCTCCCAATGTGCAGATTTACACCGCTACGCACCCCATTGAGCTGAATGAGCGCCTCACTCCCGTGGAAACGGCGGAGGGCATGGAATACATTCGCCATACCTTCGCCCTTCCGGTGACGATAGAAGACGGCTGCTGGATTGGCGGCGGCGTCATCATCCTGCCGGGAATCACGATCGGAAAAGGCAGCGTCATCGGCGCCGGAAGCGTGGTCACCAAAAACATTCCCCCCGACAGCCTGGCGGCGGGAAACCCCTGCAGGGTTATCCGTAAAATCAACGGGAATCGCGAACAATGATTAAACTGATCGCTTTTGACCTGGACGGGACGATAGGGGAGACGGTCCCCATGTGCATCCGGGCGTTTGAAAAAGCAGTTTCCCCCTACGCGGGCCGTACGCTGAGCGAACGGGAAATTACGCAGACCTTCGGCCTGAATGAAGTAGGAATGATTAAAATGGTCGCCGGGGAAAAATGGCAGGAAGCCCTTCATGATTTTTACCCGGTTTATGAAAAGATGCATGAAGAATGCCCGAAACCGTATGAAGGCATTCGCGAATTGATCAACACCTTGAAAAAGGAGGGAATATTGGTTGCCCTGATTACCGGAAAAGGAGAAAAGAGCTGCCGCATCACGCTTGAACAATTCGGCATGCAGGATCTGTTCTGCTCTGTCAAGACCGGTGCGGAAGACAGGCCGAACAAGGCGGAAGCCATTGGGGAACTGCTGCATGACTGCCACCTGGCAAAGGATGAATTTTATTACGTCGGGGATGCGGTATCGGATGTAACCGCCTGCAGGAAAGCGGGCGTGACCTGCCTGTCCGCCGCCTGGGGAACTACCGCGGACATCCGCGGCCTGGAAGAAGCCAACCCTTCAAAAGTATTTTTCAGCATCAGGGACCTGTCGCATTTCCTGCTCCGGACGCGGGAAAACACATAACCTGTTCCGTTTTTTTATTTGCCTTAATCAATCGCGCCCTGCAATCCTGCCGCCATGGACACCGGTTCCATCATCCTCACTTCCTTCCTCTCCACCATTCCCGTTTATCTTTTCTTCGCCACGGGTTTCTATCTGCGCCACAAGCAGGTCATCCAGGCGGACCATGACGCGCCCATCATGCGCATCGCGATGGATGTGGCCTATCCCTGCCTCGTCTTCCACAGCATCATGAAGTACATGGTGCTCTCCGGGAATGAAACGCTCAGCAGCGTTTCCTTTTCCCTCCAGGCTATTGCAGCCGGAGCGCTGGAACTTCTGCTGGGCATCGCGTCCGCATGGCTGGTCGCCAAAATGCTGCGCATGCGCATCGGCACGGGCCTGCGCACCTTCACCCTGACGGCGGGGGTGCAGAACTACGCCTTTTTCGTCATTCCCATTATCCAGATGCTGTTCACGGCCAGCAATGACCCCACGCTGGGCGTCCTTTTCGTCCACAACGTGGGGTGTGAACTGGTCGTATGGAGCATCGGCGTCATCATCATCGCAGGCGGTCCGGGCAACCTGAACATGGGCGTCTTCTTCCGCGGCCCCCTGCTGGCGGTCATCGTGGGCCTGGCACTCGCCTGGTCTGGCCTGGGAACCTATGTAGCCCAGCCGCCTCTCATGAAAACCTTTGAAATGATCGGCAACTGCGCCACGCCCCTGTGCCTGATCCTGTTCGGCTGTTCCATGAGAGACCTGTGGCACAACATGAAGTGGGAGCCCAAACCCATCATCTGCGGGCTGCTGACGCGCTTGGGACTGGCTCCGGCGCTGCTGCTCCTGATGGCCTATTTCCTGCCGGTGGACGACTATATCAAGCGCGTCATCATCATCCAGGCGGCGATTCCCTCCGCCGTCATCCCGGTCATTCTGGCCAAACGCTTCGGCGGCCATCCCGACCTGGGCACCCAAATCCTGCTGACCACTACCGTGGCTTCCTTCCTTACGCTGCCCTGCTGGCTGGCTCTGGGTTCCTCACTGGTCGTGCCGTTGTATTAAAGGCGGCGCGGCAGCGTCATCGCCCGGCTGGGACACGGGGCAGTCAAACGGGCCAGCTCCGTGCTTCCGGAACCTTTCCCGTTCATGGATGCGGTTCCCTTGTTGGATACTCCATCAGCAGAACCATTCCAGTCCTGGAACGCCTTTATTCTTTCTGGGCCCCACCACATTTCCATGCTGAAGCTTTCCCACCTTTGTGTTGACTCCCCCGGCGGATGTGTATTGAATGGGCTCCATGAAGTTTCCTGCTCCCCTTTGCACTGCCGCCGTACTGCCGGTCCTGTTTTCCTGTGCGGAGCAGGTTTCCCGGATTGAACATGTGCGGGAGGTTCCCTTGAAAACCACGGTGGTTCCTGCAGAAGATGTAGGCATGCACCGCTCCCAGGCTACTTACCTGCTGCATGGCGCCGTCTCCCAGCAACAGCGCCTCCAGCGTCTGGGCCAATACTACTTCGTCACCTGGAATGATGCGAACCCGGAACAGGCGGCCACCCTGGTCATGATGTACCGCCAGGGAAAAACAGGTTCAGCCGTCCTGACGAAATCCATTTCCTACCCTGCCGGGAGAAAGGGAGGCACGCAAAATTCCGTTTTTGAATTCATCGGGGATGAAGCCAAAACAAAAGGGGAGATTCTCGCATGGAAGCTCGTCCTGAAGGACAACCACGGCAAAACAATCTCCGAACGCCATTCCTACCTGTGGGGAGACGACCATTGACCCTCCGGCAAAAACGCCGAAGGGCCAATGAAAAGTAACCAGATATAAAGGATTGGAACTACGGCTTCCGGGTACAATCACCCAAGGCGTACCCCCTGGTCCTTAATCACTAGGAATGTCTTCCGCCAACACCGGAAGACTTACGCTTCCTGCCGTTTGGCACGGCGCTTGCGGACGGCGGCGGCAAGGTTTTCCAGCACTTCCACCGTGGTGTCCCAGCCGATGCACTGGTCCGTGATGCTCTTGCCGTACACCAGGTCGGAGCTCAGCGGCTGGGCCCCTTCCACGATGTTGCTCTCAATCATTACGGCCACCACCTGGTCGGAACCGTCGGAAATCTGTTCCGCGATGCTGGCGGCCACCGCCGGCTGTTTGCGGTAATCCTTGCAGCTGTTGCCGTGGGAGCAGTCCACCATAATGCGGTTGTTGATGCCGGCCTTCTGCAAGGCTTCCGCTGCTTCCTTCACATGTTGGTCATCGAAATTCGGGCCCAGGGAGGAACCGCGCAGAATCAGGTGGCAGGACTTGTTGCCCGTGGTGGAAACGATGGCGGAAACACCCTGCTTGGTCACGGAAAGGAAGCAGTGCGGGCAGGAGGAGGAAATGATGGCGTCCACGGCAATCTGGAGACTGCCGCTGGTGCCGTTCTTGAATCCCACGGGCATGGAAAGCCCGGAGGCCAGTTCACGGTGCACCTGGCTTTCCGTGGTGCGCGCGCCAATGGCTCCCCACGTAATCAGGTCCGCTATATATTGCGGGGTGATGGTGTCCAGGAACTCCGTGGCGGCGGGAATCCCCATGTCACCCAGGCGCAGCAACAGCCCGCGGGCCATGTGGAGGCCGCGGTTAATGTCAAAGGTATGGTTCATGAACGGGTCATTGATGAGGCCCTTCCAGCCCACCGTGGTGCGGGGTTTTTCAAAATACACGCGCATGATGATCACCAGATCCTTTTCAAAGCGCGCCATCTGCTCCTTCAGGCGGGAGGCATAGTCCACTGCGGCCTGGGGATCATGGATGGAGCACGGCCCCACCACCACCAGCAGGCGGTCGTCGTGGCCGGAAATGATGTTCTCCGCATTCTTGCGGGTCGTAGCCACCATTTTGGCGATTTCCGTGGTCGCCGGATAATCCTTGATCAGGATGGCGGGGGAAATCAGGGGCTCGATGTCTTGAATGCGTACGTCGTCTGTTTTGAACCAGTTCATGTCTGGGACTTATTGAGGGGTTTTTGAGAGTGGTTGAAAAGAAAAAAATACGGTTTGGAGGCAATATGCCTGAATATATCGCGGGGCCTCGCGGCCATAAGCCGGAAGCCCCGCAAAATAAATCGGTCCCGTCTCTCAACAGGCGGTCCCGGAATGCGTTACCAGGAAGTCACGTTGTCTTCCGTCATTTCCGGATTGTTGATGTGGCCATCCTCCGTGCTGCCCTGCTTGTCCTTGCCGACGCTGTAAACGGCCACGTTCTTGGTCACCATGCGGGAACCGACCTGGACGCGGGGGGTGCGGTCGTCGGGATTGGCATTCAAAATGATGTGGTAGGGGGATTCCCACGGGTCCATCAGGCCCACGCGGCCGCGGCTTTCAAAGAACAGGCCGGGAGAACCTTCCACATCCGTGGTCGTGGTGTTGAAATAGGCCGTTTTCTTGGGATTCAGCTTCCTATCTTCATCCCCGCGGTCCATGTAGTTGGTCAGGATGCTCATGATGCGGCTGTCGTCATCCACGGCGGTCGTCATGTAATACTGTCCGTCCTTGCGGGCCTGCTTGGCCATTTCCCGTCCGCTCCAGGCTACGGGAACGCGGCCGTTGTCCAGCATGTAGTTCTCAACGGCTGTCTGCAAACCGTTGCAATCGCTCCGCGCCGTGGTAACCCGTGATTTTTCCATCACGCCGTTCACCACCGTCATGGCAATGCCGGCCAGCGTCAGGATAATGGCGATCACCACAAGCAATTCAATCAACGTGAATCCCTTGGATTTACGGTTCAAAAAAGGTGCCTTCATACTTTGCCAAGAGTAGCGCAATTACGGTTCAGGGCAAGCGGAAAACAACCGGAACCGCCAATTTCAAAGCGCGTTTCCGGAGCGGCAAACATGCGGCGCATGACCCCGGCATGCAAACGCCCCGGCTGTCGGAGGACGGCCGGGGCGTTTAAAAAGAACATTCTTTTAATTAGCGGGAGCGGGAGCTTCCGGAGAGACAGGAGCGGGAGCTTCCGGCACAGCGGGAGCCGGAGCCTGTGAAGAAGCGGCTTCCGCCTCAGCGGCGCGCCTGCGCAGCTCCTCCTGCTGGAGTTCTTCCGGCGTCTTGGCGGGAACGGAGGCTTCCTGCTTGGCGGCGGCCTTCATCATTTCCGGGCTCAGCAGACTTTCCGAGCTCTTGACGTGCTGGCGGTTGATCAGCATGCCCAGCACCAGGCAAAGAATCATGAAGGCGGAGCCGAAGTACACCGTAGCTTTTTTCAGCACATCCGTAGTCCGCGCGCCGAAGGCCTGGTCCGTGATGGCGGCGCCGAAAGCGGCTCCCAGCCCTTCCTGCTTGGGTCTCTGCATAAGCACCACGCCCAGGAGGAGAAGTGACACAATCACCAGAACGGCAAAGAGTAACTGAATGCTGATATTAAGTGAATTTGCTAAAAAAAGGTTCATGAACGCGGGGAGTATGTGTGAATTCAGATGGTTTGTAAAGTCTAGGAAATGATTTCGTTATGCTCGTTGCAAACGATTTTCTTGGGAACGATGGGCTTGTCCGACAGGGCAAAGCTCATGATAACCACCCGTTCGCCCGTCTTGATCAAATGGGCCGCGCCGCCGTTCATGATGATGTTCCCCGTACCGGCAGGCCCCTGCAGGGCATACGTTTCCAGACGGTTTCCGGACGTGACGGACGCCACGAGGACCTTTTCTCCGGGCCACAGGTCCACAGCGGCCATCAAATCGGCAGGAATTTCAATACTGCCTTCATATTGAACATCGCCACGGGTAATCATGGCGCGATGGATTTTTGATTTTAACTGCTCAACCAACATGACGTCCGAACAACAAACCCCCGATCGCTCTTTCGGTCAAGCCGTCATCCTCCATTTTACGGTTTTCTGTGTCTTACTCACCCCGTTTCAACACTTCAGCGGCATGGGCGGCGTCCCGGGCAAGCTGGTTTTTCAGTTCTTCCAAAGAGGGGAATTTGGCCTCCGGCCTCAGGAACCGGACCGGCTCCACTTCCATTTCCTGCCCGTAAATGTCCCCCGGCCGGCCGAATAAATGCGTTTCCAGCAACAGTTCCCCCGCATCCCCCTCCACCGTGGGACGCACCCCCAGGTTGGCGACGCCCCCATATTCCGCCCCGTTCACCCGGGCGCGTACGGCGTAAACGCCATGAGGAGGCTGCAACCCGCAGCCGGGCTTCATATTGGCCGTGGGGTAGTCCAGCAGGCGTCCCAATTGGCGTCCATGAATCACCGGGCCCCTCCAGCGGTAGGGACGGCCCAGCATGCCGGCCGCCTGTAAAAAATCCGCCGCACGCACGGCTTCGCGAATCCGGGTGCTGCTCACGCGCTCCCCGTCCCGCAGGATGGGCGGAACGGCCGTCACTCGGAACCCGTAGCGGCCGGACAAAAGGCGCAGGGTTTCCACATCGCCCGCGCGGCCTCGGCCAAAGTGCCAGTCTTCCCCCACGGCAATCTCCGCCACGCGGCAGGAGGCGCAGAGCTCCCTGATGAATTCCTCCGGGCTCATGGAAGCCAGCCGGGAGGAAAATTCCAGCGTCAGCACCATCTTCACCCCCAGCTCTTCCATCAGGGCGAACTTTTCCGCATCCACCGCCATAATGGCAGGCGGCACGCTTTCCGGGCGGACACGGGCCAGCGGATGAGTGCGAAACGTCAGCACGGCGGCAATGCCTCCGTCACGGGCCGCGCCTTCCACCGCTGCGGCAATCACTCCGGCATGCCCCAGGTGCAGCCCGTCAAACATCCCCATGGCCCAGTGCACGGGGGAAGAAACACCCTTCAGTTCCTTGAACTCCCGGTAAATGACCATGCTGCTACCTGGCAATCAGAATGTCCGCCAGCTCCTCCAGGGAAAGCATGGCCCGGAACAGCTCCTCCCTGGGGGCGGTTTTCAGGGTGTCCACCGTAACGGCGCGCTCCAGCGTAAAAGAGCCGGACCTGATGCGCCGGAGGGCGCTCAAATGCGCTCCGCAGCCCAGCGCCTTCCCGATGTCATACGCATAGGAACGCACGTAAAAACCCTTGGAGCATTGAACGGTAAAGTCCACTTCCGGAACGGCCACGCGGGAAATTTGATGGCCGAACACCTCCACGGGCCGCGGCTCCCTCACAACTTCCTGCCCCTTGCGGGCCAGCTTGTACAGCGGGACGCCGTCCTTTTTAATGGCGGAAACCATCGGGGGAATCTGCTCAAAAGCGCCGTCAAACCGGTCAAACGCCTCGCGCACGGCCTGTTCCGTCACGCCGTCCACGGAATACTCCGCCACCACTTCCCCCATGGCGTCCTGGGAAGAGGTCTCCACTCCCAGCGTCAGGGTTCCGGCGTATTCCTTGTGTTCGCACATCAGCTTGTCCTGAAGCTTGGTCGCCTTTCCCACCACCAGCATCAGCAGCCCCGTAGCCATGGGGTCCAGCGTGCCGCAGTGGCCGATCTTCTTAATCCCCAGGGAGCGGCGCGCAATCGCCACCACGTCGTGGGAGGTCATGTCCTGCGCCTTGTCAATCAACAGGACGCCCGAGGGAGCTTGCATGGAATCTGAAGCGTTCATGAAATCTGCTGTTGGAGCACGCGTTCCACTTCCTCCTGCATGGCCTTCAGGATGGTGAGGCGCACTTCTTCAATGGGTCCCCTGATGCGCACTCCGGCGGCCATGGCATGTCCGCCGCCTCCAAAACGGGAGGCAAGCTCCGCCACGGATATTTCAGGGGTCTTGGACCTCAGGGAAATGCGGATACGGGGATCGTCCTCCGCCTCCTCCAGATAAGCGGCCAGCCAGACTCCCTGCACGGAACGCAAAAGGTCGATCAGGCCTTCCGTGTCCTCCGGACGGCTGCCGATCCGTGCCTTCGCCTCATTCGTCAGGCAGAACGTGCAAATCCTGCCGTCCGGCGTCAGCCTCATGCCGTTCAGAGCCTCGCGCATCAGCTGCATCTTCACCCAGGGCTTTTCCTGGTAAAGCTGGCGGTTGATGTCCTGGACGTCAACGCCCATCCGGATCAAATCCGCGGCCAGCTCCATCACGGCCGCCGTCGTCATCTGGTACTGGAAGGAACCCGTATCCGTGCTGACGGCCACGTATAGGGCGTCACGCATTATCGGGGTAACGGGAACGCCCAGATACTTGAAAAAATAATACAGCACCGCACCCGTGGCGCACTCGTCCGGCAGAACGCATTGCACGTCCCCGAACAATTCATTAGTCTGGTGGTGGTCGATGTTCGCCCACACCTTCACTCCCGCCAGGGCCTTCAGACTGCGTTCGCCCAGCCTCTTGAACGCGCCGTTGTCCACGGAAACGGCCACTTCCACGTCCACCGGCTCATCGGGCGTGGGGATGATATTTTCCACGCCCGGCATAAAGGCCAGATTGGAAGGCACGCCGTCCTCGTTCATCATCACCACCTTCTTGCCCATCTGCTTCAGGGCTTCCCCCAGCGCCAGCGTGGAACCGATGGCGTCACCGTCCGGATGCACGTGCGCAATTACCGCAAAGCTGTCATGTCTGCGGAACAGGTCCGCCAAAGGCGCAAATTTGGGACAATGTTTCCAATCTTCCATATGTTCTGCCGCATTTTTATAGAAAAAGCCGCACTTGGACAATCACCAAGTGCGGCTTGAAAAGTCGTACCTAATCCCGGAAGAGGATTACTTCTTGGACTTCATGACCACCGGAGCCACATCCACGGCGGGCTGGTTCAGGTCATTGAACTTGGGAAGGGGGGTCAGGGGGGGAGCACCCTGATCCTGACAGCAGCAGGAAGCCATGATGCTCGCCGCAAAAGCGGCAAGAGCCATAACGGTAATCTTCTTCATATGCGTGGTTAAATGATGGGTGATAAAGGATATGGAAATATCTTGGAGCATAAAAGCATACCATGCGGGCGCCCGTCAATCAAATTTGCTAAAATCTCCCAAGGGGGCGCCTTTCCGCCTGCTTCTCCCCGCAATCGGGCCTTTCTCAAATGGCAAGACGCATAAATCGCTCGCCTGCGGTCCTCAGGAATTATAGTCTCTGCCAAGCCGCTTCCCTTCCATGCCCTTCTCCGTCAGAATACTCCGGCTTTTCGGCACCCTGCTGCTGGGCGTCTGCGCGCTCGGCGTAGCCGGCATTACCTGGGCGTACCTGATAGAACCCAATCTTCTGTTCGTCCGGAAGGTGGACTACCGCGTCCCCCAGTGGAACGGCCGCGGAAAACCCGTTAAAGTCGTCATTGCCGGAGACCTTCACCTGATGCCCACGGCCTTTGATGAAGTGAGGGCGCTGCGCTACGTCCGGAGAATCATGCAGCTTCAGCCGGACTTGATCCTGCTGGTAGGGGATTATGCCCGCGGCGCCAGCAGAAACGCCAGCATGAGCCCCGCCGCGGCCGCCCGGCTGCTGCGGGGGCTGGCAGCGCCCTGCGGCGTCTTCGCCATCCAGGGGAACCATGACTTCACCTTCGGCTGGGACAACTGGCGCAAGGAACTGACCCGGGCCGGCATCACGGTGCTGGAAGACCAAAGCGCGCTTGTCACGTTCAAGGACGGCAGGCAGCTCCAGCTATCCGGAATGCTGGACACCTCGCGCAATTCCAAAAAACGGCTCCCCAAGCGCCAGTCCCCGGATATACCCCATTTCCTGCTTTCCCACCGTCCGGAAGCGGATCACATGCTTTCCCATGGGGACGCGGACATCGTCATCAGCGGCCATACCCACGGCGGCCAGATACGCCTTCCCTTCAATCTCCTGTGGTTTGAAGCCAGCCCGGAACACGCCCAGCCCTACACCTACCCCTGGCATATTTCCGGCGGCAACACCTATCTGATTACCAAGGGGGTGGGAACCAGCACGCTCCCCCTCCGCTTCAACTGCCCTCCGGAGATCTATCTGCTGGAACTGCACTGACGCCGGCAGCCCTTTTCATGCCGGACTAGACGGCGGCGGGAAAAGGATTTTTCTTTGTTTCTTGATTTTTCGCGGCCATGGACCAGCATGGAGAATGGTTCTGCTGTTTTCCATGATGACTACTTCCACCAATACCAAATCCACCCTCAGAAAGAACGCCGTCCTGTTTGGCAACGGTTTGATCCGCACACTGGGAAGCCCAAGCAGCATTGACCTGCTCAAGGAAACCGTCTGCCCTCCCTGCAACGGCGGTGAAGGCTGCAAGCAAGACATCTATTGCCCGTTCAGAGACCAGGGGGACTATCTGCCTTTTCCCCTGATTTACGAGTATTTGATCCTGAAAAAACAAAAACGGCATCCGGAAGCCGACATGGGCAAAGTATCCTCCGATGTGCGTGACCGGCTCAAGAAGAAACTGGAAGAGTTCACCCCGCAGAAATATCCCGGCTCCGTTTTACACCAGCTTGCCGCCCTTCCAATAGACGACTATCTGACCACCAATTACGACACGTTCCTGGTGCAGATCCTGGAATCACAGCATTACAAGACAAGCCAGCGCCGGAATTCGGAAACCAAATACAGCATCCGCCGCCATGTCTGCATGGAGAAGGAACGCCGCTCCCTCCGCATCTGGAACATTCACGGCACCTATAATGAAAAACCCTCCTCCTTCACGATTCAATACGGGTATGAGCACTATTGCGGCTGCATCGGTAAAATTGACAGCTATTTAAAGGGAACCTACACTTACTGGGTCCAAAAACAGAAAAAAGAAATAGCGGGCATCCCGGAAAAGCTGCGCAAGCCGCAGCTTCAACTGGAGGAATCATGGATTGACCTGTTTTTCTTTTCCAACGTTTACATCATGGGGCTGAATCTTTCTTCGGAAGAAATAGACCTGCTGTACATCCTGAACCTCCGGTCACGATGGCTGCGCGATTCAAAAAAGGCGCGCTGCATTCAAAACCGCATCGTTTTCTACGGCCAGCCCGCCAAAGCCATGAAAGCCCTTCTGGAAGAATTTGATGTGGAGGTTTGCTCTTCTTCGCCCACGCCTCCCGGAAAAAACGCGAAAGGTACGGATTACGAGAAGTATTACCGGGCGGTTTTACGTGATATCCAGTCCAGAATAGAACAGGAACATTAACCCGCATCCGGCTTCAGGAGCATGTGCCATCCTCCTTCTCAAACTGCTTTTGAAGCCTGAGAATTTTATTCCTGGTCATCCGGTAAACAGGCCTGTAAAGGTGCTTTTTCAGGATGGCCGGGAGGGTTCTTCCGGGCAGCGGGCCATGCAGCAGCCCGGCTTCACGCATGGCGCGTTCGTAACGTTCCCCTTCATAGCGCCAATTATACCGCCAGGGCTTGTGCACCCCCTGGTAATGCAGAATGCCCGGTTCCAGCGCCGCTTCCACCGCCTGGCGCGGCGTCACTCCTCGCCAGAACCGTTCCCTGGGGTCGTTCTTCAGGATGCGGCGCGTCAGGCCGTCATGCCAGTTCCAGCGCGGATGCAGCGGCACGGTCAGCTCGCACAGGGCGCCGTTCAGCGCGTCCTGGTCCGGGCAGGTCAGCCTGTCCCGGTGGCTGACGGCATAATCCAGCACGGCCCTGACCAGGTTCTTTTCCCGGAATACGTCCACATTCATCAGCAGCACGCCGGAATTGAAATACCCCGTGCAGGTCAGCGGCATCTCCAGGCGTTCGTTGAAATGGGAACCGGGCCTGGAAAAATTCTCAAACACCACTCCCACCGCCTTCCCGGACATATCCGTCCGGAACAGCTCCGTCAAATCCCGGCAAACCAGAACGTCAATATCCAGATACAGGATGTTGCCCCGCTCCTCCTTCAATAACTCCGGGATGAACACGCGGCCCCAGGCGGGCACGGGCCACTGTTCCGTATGGGGAAAGTCGTGCTCCTCCAGAATGCCGGAAACGTCTATGAACTCCAACCGGCACTCAAACGGGGCCGCCAGGCGCTCAATGCTGTTCCGGTTCTCCCCGTCAATGCCGTCGGAAAGGATGTAAATCTTGTAAAAGGTTTCCGGAGCAGCGGTGCTCAGCAGGGAAAACACGGTAACGCTCAAAGGCAGGATGCCCCGGTTGTCACTGGCCAGGACGACGGCAAATTCATTCTTCTTCATCGGTCGATCGTTCGGGTGGTGTCAGCGGCGCAGCAGCCGGGCGCCCGCTTTGCGCATTCTCTTCCAGTAATAGGAAAAGTCCAAGCCGGATTTTCCGGCCAGCCAGGTTTTCAGCAGTTTTTCTTCCCGGCGGGACAGGCGGGAATCCTCCTCTCCGGGACGGTACAGGTTTTCTTCACGGAGCATTCGGGACACTTTCCGGGTGACCTCTTTCTGGACGGCATGGGGGGCGTACTTGCGGATATTCCGCACGCCCATCACCAGCATTTTCAGAAAAGGCGTCCTGTATTCCTCCAGGATTCCGGCTCGTTTCCACTCTTCCAGCACCAGTTGCGCCACCGTCAGGTAATCCAGCGACTGAAGGGAACTGCCGGACGCAAAGCCGCTGGTGATGGACCCGGCGCGCTTGCGGTAAACGTATGCCGCCCTGCTGACCACACACACCCTTCTGCACCGCGGAAAGGCGACATAGTGGAAATACAGGTCCTCGCAGGCAACGCCCTCGGGGAACCGGATGCCATGCTCCTCCACAACGGAACGCCGTATCATCATGCCGCCCGCTCCATGGTGTATTTTACCGATGGTTTCCGGCGTACAGGGAATCCATCCCTTTCCGGGGGGCGCGATGTCCTCCGGCAGGAACCGGTCCTCCCTTCCGGGGTCGGACTCATAATAATACCGGAACCCGCACACCAGCTTGTCGGCGTCCAGCGCCTTCGCACGGCTGTACATCTCCTCCAGCAAATCCGTTTCCAGCCAGTCGTCTGAATCCACCAGCACCAGGTATTCTCCCTGCGCATAGCTCATCGCCAGGTTCCGGGTGCGGGAAAGGCCGCCGTTTTCCGGGGCCTGCACCACTTTCACCCGCTGGTCCCGCTCCGCAAACTCCCGCAGGATGGACAGGGACCCGTCCGTGGAAGCGTCGTCCACGCAAACCACTTCCAGCTCCCGGAGCGTCTGTGCGCAGATGCTTTCCAGGCACTGGGCCAGATACGGTTCCACATTGTAAACCGGAACCAGCACGGAAATTTTCACGGGAGCCGTCATGACGCCTGCGGAGTGGCCGCCATTTTTGCAGGTTCAAGCTCTTCCTGCGGGGGCAGGAAGGGCTCCAGCGTGGACCACGCCTGGTCCACCGTAATTTCCTCAATAGAGCCGGGGGAAATCAGGTTGGAAATGCACCGGGCCGTAATGGCGGACTTGCGCGTCCGGTGGCAGAAAATAGCGGTCACCGGGACCCCGGCATAGGCGCACATGTGCGTAGGCCCCGTATCATTGCCCACACAGGCCAGGGAACGGAGCGCCATCTGGGGAATATCCATCAGGGTGGACTTGCCCAGGAAACTGACGGCCAGGGGGGAGCTGGCGGCAATGGCCTCCACCTCCGCAGCCTCCGCCCAGGTGCCGATCACGACGGAGGAAATGCCCCTTTCCGCCAGGCGCCGGGCCAGGGCGCAGAAATTCTCCACGGGCCAGCGCTTGTAGGGATGGCTGGGGGAACAGCCCGGAATCATCATCACGTAGCGTTCCGGAAGCTCGTCAAAATGCAGCCCTTCCCCGTGCATGAAGGAGAGGTCCGTCAGGACGCGTTCCAGGTGGAACGGTTCCTTCACCACCCTGCCAAACCGGAAGCCGCCTTTTTTCAGCAGCCTGCGCCGTTCCCCGGAATTGCAGGCCACCCAGTCCATGTCATGGTCCAGCAGGAAGCGGACGGCGGGATAATAACGCTTCCTGGTGCGGGAAGACTCCTGGAGGTCGTACACCACGTCAAAATTCCCTTTCACGATGGAACGGATGGCCCCCCACGTGGCGCCAAGCTTCCGGTAGGGCAGGCGGTTGTCCACAATGAAATCGTCAAACACCCCGAGCTGTTCCGCCATGGGAACAAACATCCCCATGGTCATCAGGGTGATATGCGCCTCCGGATGGAGCTCCCGGAGCCGCTTCATCGTCCCCATGGCAAGCACCACGTCGCCAAGGGCGCCGTGCTTGATCATCAGAATGCGCTGTGCGGGCATGGGCGGAAAAAGGAATGCGGGTTAAACGTAGCTGTCCTCCCTGTCCAGATATTTCTGCACGTACTGGCGCACGCCGTCCTCCAAGGAAGTCATGGGGGCTGCATAGCCGGCGGCGCGCAGCCTGGAAAGGTCCGCCTGCGTATAATACTGGTACTTGCCCTTGAGCTCTTCAGGCATCTCCCGGTAGGCGATCTTTTCCTGGAGCCCCAGCGCATTGAACGCCGCCTTCGCCAGATCGTAGAAGGAGCGCGCCTCCCCGGACCCCACATTGAACAATCCGCTCACCTCCGGATGGTCCAGCAGCCAGAGCACCACGTTCACGCAGTCACCCACCCACACGAAGTCCCGGAGCTGCCAGCCGTCCCGGTAGTCGGGATGGTAGGACTTGAACAGCTTCACCGTTTCATTCACCTTCACCTGGGGGAAAATGTGGGCCACCACGCTCTTCTGCCCCCCCTTGTGGTATTCATTGGGGCCGTACACGTTGAAAAACTTGAGCCCGGCGTACTGGGGGGGAACCGGCCGCCCTTCCTTCACCTCCCGGGCCACCTTGCGGTCAAACAGGGCCTTGCTCCAGCCGTACGCGTTCAGGGGGCGCAGGGCATTGACGTGCTCCAGGGAGGAGTCATCGTCAAACCCCATGGAGCCGTCCCCGTACGTGGCCGCAGAAGAGGCGTAAATAAACTGCTTGCCGTACAGGGCGCAGAACTCCCACAGGCGCCAGCTCAGCGTGAAATTCGTCCGGATGATCAGATCGGCGTCCGTCTCCGTGGTGGCGGAAATGGCCCCCATGTGAATGACGGCCTCAATTTCCTCCGCATGCGCCTCCATGTAGTCAAGCATGTCCTCCGGAGGAATCACGGCGCACAGCTCTCTCTTGGCGATGTTTTTCCACTTGTCGGAAGAGCCCAGCTCATCCACCACCACAAGATCCTTTTTACCGGCCTTTTCCAGAGCGGCGACAATGTTTGAGCCGATGAAGCCGGCCCCACCCGTGACAATAATCATAAGAGAAGAATAAATGAAGAAGTTGTACGGCCTTTTGTACCACATCCACCCGGCCCTAGGCAACTGCCATTTGAGGCGTTCCCGGACTCCAAATTCTCAACGAATTTACAATCCGGATACTCCAACCCCTGGCCGGACCATGCGGAAAACCGTTGGAACGCAATCCCCGCGCATCCCGCGGAATCCCCGGCCTTCATCCCCTCTTTTCATGCTGACAACGTTAAAAACCTTCGGTAATATTTATCTTGCAAAAATTATCATTGACCACGGATTGTAAATCCGTTACATACATTATAAGCTTATGCGTCCCGACGTTTCCATCATCGTTCCCTGCTACAATGTAGCCGCTTATGTGGACGACTGTCTGGACAGCCTGGTTCGGCAGACCCTCCGGAACATTGAAATCATCTGCATCAATGACGGCTCCATGGACGATACCTGGGCGCACCTGCTCCGCTGGAAGGAAAAGGACGGCAGAATCATCCTTCTGAACCAGCAGAACGCGGGCGTTTCCGCCGCAAGGAACGCGGGGCTGGATGCGGCGCGGGGCCTTTACGTCGGCTTTGCGGACCCGGACGACTACGTGGACCCGGAAATGTACTCCCGCCTTTTTTCCGCGGCCCTGGAACATGATGCGGACATCGTGGAGTGCGGCAACCATGTCTTCGAGGACTCGTCGGACCGGCTCATTGAGGCCAGAAGGAGGTCGCCCTCCTGGCATTTTGAAAAGGACGCCTCCCCGGCCAGCTTCTTCCGGGACTCCATCTGGGGGAAAATGGACATCTGCGTATGGAGCAAGCTGTTCCGGAAAAGCATGCTGGACGCCCACCGCCTCCGCTTCAATGTGAACCTGAAATCCGGCGCGGAGGATGAAACCTTCCGGCTGATGGCCGTCCCCCACGCCTCCCGCCTCCTGTTCATTCCGGACTGCCTGTATTACTACCGCCTCATGCGGAGCGGTTCCCTTTCCCGCCGCTGCAATGACCCCACCTACTTCAAATGCGTGCAGGAATTCCAGCGTCTGCTGTACATCGTGGACTACTGGAAGGAACACGGATGGCAGAATGAAGGCCTGTTCGCCTACGGCGTGCGGAAAATCAGGCCTTTCTTCGTTTCCAAGCATCCTCTTTTCCACCAGATGACCGCCGTTCAGCAACAGTCCCTGCTGGACTGGTGGCACCTGTTCTACCGGAACGCGGAAGGGGCTCGGTTCCTCTCCGTCCTGCCGGGCCGGGACAGGCAACTGGTGGACCTGCTGAACTCGGCGCAGCCGCCATCCAACGGCTGGGGCCGCATCCTGCTGGCGGCCTGTTCCCTGCTTCCCGGACAGAAGGGACGCTATTATTCCTGCAAAAGAATGCTCGCGGAACATTTTTCCCAAGCGCATTCCAACGGTTCCCAAGGGAAAAACGCCTCGCCGGAAGAGCCGTTTGACACATCGCCGCCTTCCCTGTAAATTGCCTTATCCCTACCTTCCGGACAATGAACCGCTTTCTCTCATTCGCAGACTCCCGCATGGCGGCCGCCCTGGAACGGCTGGGCAGGCAGGCGGAAGCGCTGGATTTTTTCGATGAGATCACGCTGTTCACGGAACATGACCTTTCCGCGGAATTCACCGGCCGCATGGGCAAATACCTGACGCCGTCCTGCCGGGGATTCGGGTACTGGTCCTGGAAACCCTGGTCCATCCACCACGTCCTGCAGGACATGCAGGAAGGCGACCGCCTCCTGTACCTGGATGCAGGCTGCCATATCAACATTAACGGAGCGAAGCGTTTCCGGGAATATGTGGACATGCTGGACCGGGACAGCCGCGGCATGCTGGTTTTCACCAACGGGCAGCCGGAATACAAATGGACCAAGGGGGACATCCTGCGCCACTTCGGCGTTTCCGGGGAAGACGTCCATGTCACGCACACCCAGCAAATTGCGGGAGGGCACGTCTTTCTGAAAAAGAACCCGGTCACGGAAAACCTGATCCGGGACTGGCTCCATGTCTTTTACGACCATCTGCACCTGGCGGACAATTCTCCCTCCGCCTCTCCCAACCTGCCGGGCTTTGTAGAAAACCGGTATGACCAGAGCATCTTCTCCATCCTGTGCAAGCTGCAGGGCATCACCGCCCTGGACGGTACGGAAACCTATGCGGAGGACTGGGAACAGCTTTCCTCCTTTCCATTCCAGGACAGGCGCGACATGGGAATCCCGCGGACCGCAAAAAAAGGCTGGCTGCAAAAATGCAGGCAACTTCTTCTTCCCGCCAAAAAGGGCGGATTAGGAATCCGGTAAGGATGCCACAGCTCGGAAAAGCTCTCCTTTTCCCCCCTCCGGGATGGTCCAATTGCCGCTCCATCAACATTCTCCCCATCTCCCTTTCATGGTCGCGTACCTCCCGGGAGCCACGGCCTCCCGGCCCTGATACCTATCGCCTCCGGAACGCAGCAACGGCTATTTAATATTATTTATACTATTATATACAATGAGTTATATCTATTATAGCCAGAAATCTTCCGCTCCCAGGCGCCGAAGCCGCAAAACACCGTCAATCAAAATATCCTTTCACAGCCGCGGCCCCTCCGTGAGCCAGCTTCCCCTGCTTCTTGTTGAAAGAAGAAGCCTCCCTGACATCAGGGCCAGCGTCTGCCGGTTCACGGAATAACGGCAAGCGAAATCTTCCCAAAACGTTTTTCTTTCAGATTTGCAGGCTTGACGCCGGATTCCTAATCCTCATACTCCCCTATGTGACTTCTCCTCAACGCAGGACAGTATTCCAAGTCTCCCACAGCGTATCGGCCAGCTCCGCTCCCTACCGGTTGAATGATGCCCTGAACCGGAATATTTCCGATATGGAATCCGTCCTTCTGCTCAGGAGGCGCAAGGGAATAGACGGCCTGGAAATCAGCAGATCCGCCGCCAGAAGAGCTACGGACGCGCTGCGCCGCCATCTGGCGCATGGATTTGACGCCCTGCTGCCGGAAAGAAGGAGGGACCTGCCCTTCTCCCTGAACGTGCTGGGCATGGGGTTCGACACCGCCCAGATGGAGAAAGCCGACCTGGTGCACCTGCACTGGATAGGCGGCCGAACGGTGGATTTCACGCGGCTGAGCCACATCCGCCGCCCGCTGGTCTATACGCTGCACGACATGTTTGCCTGCACCGCGGGGTGCCACTGCACCATGGACTGCGACCGATTCCGGGACGAATGCCGCGGCAGTTGCCCCCAGCTCGGCACTCCCCGCCTCTTCCGCGGCCTTCCGGCGTGGCTGTTCTCCCGCAAGCGCCGCTCCTTCGCCCGCATACCGTCCCTGACGCTGGTGACGCCCTCCCTCTGGCTGAAAAGGGAAGTGGAAAAAGGCTGCATGTTCCCCGGAAGAAGGATTGTCCAGATTTACAACCCCGTGGATACGGACCTCTTCCGCCCGGCGGAAGACCGGGAGGCCATCCGTGCGGCCCTGGGCATCCCGTCCGGAGCCTTTGTCATTGCCTGCGGCGCAACCGGCCTGTTCAATCCGGTCAAGGGAGGCCATTTCATCCCCCTGGTGCTGGAGGAACTGTACCGGCGCGGGCACAGGAACCTTCATCTGCTGCTCTTCGGCAACCAGGAAAAGAACGTGGAATTCCCCTTCCCCAGCACAAATGCCGGCTTCATTACGGACATGAACAAGCTGGCCGGGCTTTACAGCGCGGCGGACATCTTCCTGAATCCCACGCTTCAGGACGTCCTTTCCAACGTAGCTCTGGAATCCATGGCCTGCAAGACCCCCTCCGTCACCTTCCGGACGGGCGGAGTTCCGGAAGTGGTCCTGGACGGCAGGACGGGGCTGGTGGCTCCCCAGGGAGACCTGAATCAAATGGCAGGCCACTGCGAACGGCTCATCCGGGACGGAAAGCTCCTGCTGGCCCTGGCGGAGGAAGGCCGCCAACACGCCGAACAAACGTTTTCCTACCCCGTCATTGCCGCGCGGCACGCCGCCCTGTATGAAGAAACGCTCCGGGAATACCGTCGCGAAGGGTGAAAAAGGCTGATGTTTAACCGCCGGGCAACCTTCCCCCAACACGCCCGGCCGGCCCCTGCCTTTGTCATTGACAAGAAAGAGCCGCCCCATACACTCTCAACCACTCCGACCCGCCTTCTCCCATGAAAACGCTTAAAATCTCCTTTTTACAGTCCACTCCGGATTTCGGCAGGGAAGGCATTTACCAGCTCCTGAAAGACCGTTACCGCGTGGTGGAAGACGATTCCGACTTCGACTACCTGATCGCCACCCCCTGGTTTTACGTCAACCGGGAAGCGTTTTACGATTTTCTGGAACGGGCCCCCGGCCATATCACCGTCATGTACGGCTGCCATGAAGCCATCGCGCCGGACTTCATGCTGTTTGACTACTACATCGGGCTGGATGCGGTGCCCGGAAGCGACCGCACCGTCAAACTCCCCTTCCTGCGCCACCATTTGCAGGAAGTGCACGGCGGCAAGGCAGGCCTGGACGTCCGCGCCCTCCTGGCCTCCAAAACGGGCTTCTGCAACTTCATTTACGCCAACCGCAAATCCCATCCCAACCGGGACGCCATTTTTCACAAGCTCTCCTCCGTCCGGTTCGTCAACTCCCTGGGGCCCCACCTCAACAACACGCCGGGCGACGGCCACCGGTCGGAAGACTGGTACGCCTCCTCCATCCGGATGAAAAAGCCGTACAAATTCTCCATTGCCTTTGAAAACGCTTGGTACCCCGGCTACACCAGCGAGAAAATCGTCACCAGCATGCTTGCGGGCACCATCCCCATTTACTGGGGCAATCCGGACATCGGAAGGGAATTCAACTCCGCCGCGTTCATCAACTGCCACGACTTCCCCACCCTGGACGACGCCGCGGCCTACGTGAAGAAAGTGGACAAAGACGACGGCCTGTGGTGTGAAATCATGTCCCGCCCCTGGAAAACCCTGGAACAGGAAGCCCTCTTCCTGGAAGAAACGGAACGTGAAACAGCCAAACTCTACCGGATATTCGACCAGTCTCCGGAAGAAGCGCGCCGCAAGGGGGACGGCACATGGATTGCCTACTACCAGCGCTTTTTAAAACGCGGCCACAGGCTGCGCCTGGCATGGCGGCGGCTGAAGAACCGCCTGCGCCACTGACCCAGGCTCCCGGACAGTTCAACTCCATCCCGGCTTCTCTCGCTTCCTCTTCACTTTCTCCCCCATCCCTGTATTTGCCTTCTTTCCGCCTCATGAACAAATGCCTTTCTGAAAACTTTTGTTCACCTTCCCTCCATCAGGCCGGAAATGCCGCCCACGGAACCTACTTTCCGCACATCGACGGCCTGCGCACCTTTGCCGTGCTGGCCGTCGTCCTGTACCATTTGCAGGAATGGATCTGCCCGGGAGGGTACACGGGCGTGGACATCTTCTTCGTCATCTCCGGCTACCTGATCGGCAGCGGCCTTGTCCGCAGCCTGAAGGAAGGGAACTTCTCCCTGTCCTCCTTTTACTACCGGAGAATCAGGCGCATCATGCCCGCCTATTTCTGCCTGATTGCGGTCGTGCTGGCCTTCGGGTGCGTGGTGCTGGCCTGCGACGACCTGCGGACCCTGGGGCGCACCGTGAGGTCAAGCGCCCTCTTCATCACCAACATTTATTTCAGCAGGACCGCAGGAAACTATTTCAGCCCGGCCGCAGAAGAAAACCCGCTGCTGAACCTGTGGTCCCTGAGCGTGGAGGAGCAATTCTACCTGACGATTCCGCTCGCCCTGTGGCTGCTCTGGAAATTCAGGAAAAACGCCGTCAAGCCCGTTCTCTGCGGAGCCCTGGCGCTCTCCCTGTTCGCCGCCGTCTACCACATGGGGAATCTGGAGCATAACAAGGCCTTTTACCTGCTTCACTGCCGCGCCTGGGAACTCCTGGCAGGCTGTCTCCTGGCCCTGGCTCCCGCCGCTACGGAACAGGGCCGGGGAATACGCTGGCTGCGGCTGGCGGGGTGGGCCGGCATTCTGCTCCCCTTTGCCTGTTATTCCTCCTCCACGCCCTTTCCGGGTTATACGGCCATTCCTTCCGTCGCGGGGGCGGCCCTTCTGATCCGCTACGGAAGCCACGGCTGGTCCGGGCGCATCCTCAGGCATCCGCTCAGCACGGGCATCGGCAAAATCTCCTACTCCCTGTACCTGTGGCACTGGCCCGTCATCGTGTACTGGACCTACTTCTGCTTCAATGAATGCGGTCCGCGGGACTATGCGGGCATGTTCCTTCTCTCCCTTCTTCTCGGTTTCCTTTCCTGGAAATTCGTGGAAACCCCCTTCAGGACAGCCGCCGCATGGCGGAAGCCCGCAAAAGCGTTCCTGCTCACGGCGGCAGGGTGCCTCACGCTGGATTTTGCCGGAGAATGGCTCAAATGGACGGACGGCGCACGGGACTACTGGCACGTGGCCGCCAACAACATATCATTCCCGGAATACTGGAAGGGGCCGGCCTTCCCGCCCTCCTTCGGCATCACGCCCCCTGACCGTGCGGTGGTGGAAAAGGGAAACGCCATCCAGCCCCATCATCCGGAGCTGGGAGACGTGACGGACTACCCCTTTGTACTGCTGGGTAAAACCGGGCAGCCCCCTTCCTTCCTGCTTATGGGAGACAGCCATGCCATGGCCAGCTCTCCGGGCTTTGACGACGCCGCCCGGCTCCTCAACCGGTCAGGCCTGTTCTACCGGGCGCGGCTATGCCCCCTGAGCGGCATTTCCGAGTCCGGAGACGCGGATTCCCTCACGCTGCTGCGCATGATGTACCCGCACTGGGAGCACAACATGGACCTGATTCTGGACTGGCTGGAAAACACTCCCCAGATACACACCGTATTCATCCACAACCGCTGGATTGAACTGGTCAACAGCCACCGGGACATGCGCCTGAAACAACTGGTTGCGGACGGCCTGCTCCACACCTGCGCACGCCTTCGCAAGGCCGGCAAGCAAATCGTGCTGCTGGGTCCCGTGCCTGAATGGACCTTCGGCCCGCGCAAACTCATGCGGCGCAATGCGCTGCTGAACGCCAACCGCGCGGACCGCCTGCTGGGCGGAGACTTCATCACGCGGCAGCGCCCCGTATTCGCCCTGCTGGAGCACATGGAATCCACGGGCCTGTGCCGCTTTATCCCGCTGCACGGCGCCTTCCATAAAAACGGGCGGTGGCTGGAAGAAGACGAGGGGCACCTGATGTACTGTGACGACAACCACCTTTCCCCCTACGGTTCCAGGAAAATGGTTTCCGGCATCCTCGACCAGCTTTTTCCGGGGATGGAAAGCACGGTGTCCAACTGACGGAAGCTCCGCACGGAAAAACGCCCAATCCTTTGACATTGACAAGGAAGGAAGGCCCTCTACACTGACGTCATGCAGCGCCGCCGCCGCGATGCTTCCGGACGGGTTGCCCGACGTACGGCGGAAAGCCCGCGCGCCGCTTCAACGCCTCCATTCCCATGACGGATTCCTCCCGCCCCATACGCATCAAGGTCATCAGAAAATCCACCAAGGCCTCCCCGGATAAAACGGAATCCCTGCTGTGGGGCGACTGCCTGTTCTGCACGGACGCCGCCATGACGGACTATGACTGGGTACTAGTATACGATGAATTCCCCAGGAACTCCATAGGCACCATCAAGGATGAAACGGAACCCCTGCTCTGTCCCCCGGACCAGACCATCCTGATCACGGTGGAACCCCCTTCCATTAAAATCTACAGCCGGGCATACACCGGCCAGTTCGGCACCGTGCTGACTACCCACTCCGTCCGGGACCTCCCGCACCCCAACCATACCCTGGGCCGTGGATGCCTGGAATGGCTGTACATCAAGCCCATGCAGGAGATTCTGGACCAGACGGAATTTCCGAAAACCAAGATGCTTTCCACCATCTGTTCCGCCAAGCAGCACACGCATACCATGCATAAAATGCGTTATGACCTCACGCGCTACCTGGCGGACCGCCTGCCGGAGCTGGACTGGTTCGGGCATGGCATTCAGGAAATAGAAAACAAAACCGTCGCCATGGACGGCTACAAGTACCATCTGTGCGTGGAAAACCATCTGGAACCCCATCACTGGACGGAAAAACTGTCCGACGCCTTCGTCGCCATGACCCTTCCCTTTTACGCCGGGGACCCGCTGGCGACGGAATGCTTCCCGCAGGAAAGCTTCATCCCCATCCCCCTGGACGATCCGCAAAAAGCCTTTGAAATTATCCGCAAGGCCATGGACGGCGGGGAATACGAAAAGCGGCTTCCCGCCATTCGCGAGGCTAGACGCCTGGTGCTGGAAAAGTACAACATGTTCGCCCAGACAGCCGCCGTCATCCACAACCACCGGGGAACGGGAACCGTCCGGCCCGGCGCCACGCTGAAAGGGCGCCACGTCCTGCGGAAAAACCCGCTCAACGCCCTCCGGGAGCTGGCGGATACGCTGGCCTATAAAATCAGGTCACGCGGCAGGCGCGGGACCGGAGCCGGAGTGTAGCCCGGCTGCCGTCCCCAGGATAAGGGCCAAAACTCCCCCCCTACCAGTAAATGGAAGTGCTGGACGGCATTTTGCCGATGGCCTTGCGGCAGGCGGACCGGGCCGCCTCCATGCGGTGGAAGGATTCGGAAGGAACGCTTTCCCCCTGGTATTCAGCCAGCTTCCTGCCCGCCAGATTATGCACGGTCACGGTAACCTTCGTCCTGTAGCCGGGCCGCGTATTGGGACCGGGCAGCGTGGTGAAATAATTCCCGTTGCGAATCAGCACATGCTCCTGCGCCGTCTTGCTGACGGTCGCCACGGCTCCGTAGCCGTCTTCTCCGGGGTACATGACCCGGAATCCCTTGGACGAGAGGGAGGCGGCAGCCGTATCCGCCATCTCCCAGTCGGAGCACTGGACCCTGATCTTGCGGTATTTGACCCGGCGTTCGGCGGCGGCCCGCTGATTCTGCTCCATCTCCTTGTTAAACTGGGCCCATTCTTCCGCCGTACATGCAGCCAGGGAGGCAAACACGGCCGCAGCGGCCCATCTGGTCCAAATTCCGTATCTCATCGCTTTAACAGGCATACGTTCTCCCTCCAGCCTGAACCCGGTTCAAGCCGTCTGAAAAACAGATTGTCAACGAAGCCGTAAAACCTTAATCGGATTTGCGGGAGGCGTGCTTCCTGGCCCGTTCCTCCTCCTTCTGCTTCTTCAGGTCCTCCTTCATCTTGGTCTTCTCCTCGGAATCCAGCTTGCCGTCCTTATTGGTATCATACTTTTCAAGGAGGGCGGCCTTCTTTTCCGCGGAAGTCATTCTCTTGGGAGCGTCTTCCTCCGCCATGGAGGGCATGGCGAACGCAGCGGCCATAATAATAAGCAAGTACTTCATCATTAAATGGGGGTTCTTAAACAATCCTCTTCTACTCCCACGCGCTTCCCTTGTCTCTCTTTTTTTAGTAATGCATGTAAATTACACTGCCATGCGCCCTTTCCGCCTCGTGAACGGCTCTCCGGCCTAGGCTTTCACGAACGGGAAAAACAGAGGGATCACCACCACCATGACCAGCCCCATGATCACCTGGAGGGGAACCCCTACCTTCACGTAATCCATGAACGTGTACTTGCCCGCCGGCATGACCAGGGCATTGGGCGGCGTGGAAAAGGGAGAGGCAAAACACATGCTGGTGCCCACGGAAACCGCCAGCAGCAGCGGATAGGGGCTGATGCCCATGCTCACCGCGGATTGCAGGGCGATGGGAGCCAGCAGCACCGCCGTGGCCGTATTGCTGATGAACATGGTCAGCAGGGAGGCCGTGAAATAAACGCCCGCCATCAGGGCGAACGGCCCGAATCCCCCCAGGCCGGCCACCAGGCCGTGGGAGATGACCTCCGAGGTGCCGGTCTTCTCCAGCGCCACGGACATCGGCAGCATGGCGGCAATCAGCACGATGCTCTCCCAGTTGATCGTCCGGTACGCCTCCTCCACGTTGCGCAGGCATCCGCACAGCACCATCAGGACGGCGGCGATCAGCACCGCGGCCACCGCGGGCACCCAGTTGAACACCATGGCCGCAATCATCAGCAGCATGATGCCAGCGGCCAGCGGGGCCTTGTGCGTCAGGGTCACCTTGGACGCCTCCGCCAGCGGCTGGCCCACCACGACCCATTCAAAGGTTTTCTCACTCAGGCGCGCAATATCCGCCCAGGTTCCCTGAATCAGCAGCGTATCCCCGTACTGGAGCTTCACATCCTTCAAATTGTGGAAAATGTAATGGTTGTCCCGCTGGATGGCCAGAATGTTGACCCCGTACTTGGCGCGGAGCCCGGAAGACTTCACGGGCATGTTGATGAGGTCCGAGTTGCGCATGAGCAGCATCTCCGCAATGCCTATCTCGTCAAACTTCAATTTGCTTTTCAGCAGGGAATCCGTATCTTCCGACGTCTTCCGGTTAATCATCACCGCCCCGTATTCCCGGGCGAAACGGTCCACGTCCTCAAACTCCCCCATCACGTAAATGACGTCTCCCCGCGCCACCCGCGTGTCCGAGCCCGCCATGGTCTGGCTGACCGTTTGCAGGAAGGAATGCCGACTGGAATGCCTGCGGCGCACTTCCACGATGTTCACGTGGTAGCGGTCCGGTATCTGGAGGTCGTGCAGGGGGTTCTCCGTCAGGGCGGAATCCTCCAGCACCCGGAGACGGTAAAGATTGCTGATGATCTGGTACTCGTCTATCAACTGGCTGAGGGACTTGCCCTTGGCCTCGTGTTCCGTCTTGTCGTCATGACGGCCCAGGAACTTCCTGCTCAGGGGAATCAGCAGCAGGACGCCCGTCACGATGCAGACGAGGCCGATGGGGGTGAACGAGAAAAAGCCCAGCCCCTCCATTCCCGCCTCCTGAAGCTGGTTGTTGATGACCAGGTTGGGGGGCGTGCCGATCAGCGTCAGCATGCCGCCCATGCTGCTGGCAAACGCCATGGGCATAAGCAGGCGGCTCGTCTGGATGCCGCCGTCCGCGGCCAGGCTCACCAGAATGGGCAGCATCAGCGCCACCGTTCCCGTATTGCTGACAAACGCTCCGATACCCGCCGTGACAAGCATGGTCAGCACCAGCAGGCGCAGCTCGCTCTTGCCGGCCAGCTTCATGATCCTGCCGCCCAGCATCTTGGCCAGTCCCGTCCGGAAAATGGCTCCCCCCACCACGAAAAGCCCCACCATCATGACTACGATGGAGTTGGAAAAGCCGGAAAGCGCCTGCTCCGGGCTTAAAATCCCGAACACGATCAGGCACAGCAGGGAACACAGCGCGACAATATCTGAACGGATTCTCCCCTGGACGAACAAAACGGCGGATACTCCCAGAATGAGCAGCGTGGTCAACATGTCAATAAACGGCAGAGATGAAAAATCGGCAAGAGAGAATATCTAACATGTCCTGCGCGCCTTGTCGATAGGCTGAACAAGTCATCCGCCTCCCCATCCTCCGAGCGCATGCTCGTTTCCTGCTTCTCCTACAGGGCGGCGATTCCCTTTTCCCGTTGAACATCACGAACCCGCAACCGCGGAAACAATAAAAAACGCGTTCTTCCGGAGAACGCGTTATGAAAGTAAAAGTGGTGGGTAGAGAAGGATTCGAACCTTCGAAAGCGAATGCTAACAGATTTACAGTCTGCCCCCTTTGACCGCTCGGGAATCTACCCACTTGAAGTGATGTGCGGCGAATGTATAGGGATTCCGGCGCCTTAGCAAGTTTTTTTTGTAAAAAGTAGGTATGCCCAAGGACCGGAAAATCTTATGCCGCAATCATGCCTCCGGGCGGCAAACCGGAAGACGGTTCCTCAAGCCGCCGCCGCGCCGGATGGCGTGCCCGGGAGGCGGGAAAAGGTCCGGCAGCCGGAAGCGCCGTTCCTACGGCTCTCCCACATACACCGGCGCGCGGCTGTCCGGGGAATCCGCGTCCAGCTGTTCCAGCTGGGGCAGGATGTTCTCCATGCTTTCCCAGACGGCGGGAACAATCTTGATTCCGGTCCCGAACTGGGCCGCAATCATCAGGGCGTCCGACGGGCGGGCGTCCAGCTCCACCAGCTTGTCCATGACCTCGTTGGCGGCCTCCACCGCCACGCGGGCGTAAAAAACTTCATCCTTGCGGCCATTGATGAGCACCAGCCTCACCCGGCACTCCATGGCGGATAAAAAATGGGACAGCAGGGAGGACGTGTCCGGCCGCACCGGGCGTTCCCCGTTCAGGCTGCGCTCCAGCGCCATGCCGTCCGCCAGCTCCATGAAGATAACGCCCGCCTTGCCGGTCAGCGGATCACGCAGGCACACACCTGCCCCGGCCCGGGTATAGAGCAGGGCGTACGGTTCCAGGGTGATCAGCTTTTCATCCGGCATGGCGTGCGGAAATCAAATGTTAAAAACCGGGATTGATGACTCGCTCCGTATACCGGGCAGCGACCTTGACGTATTTCTCCGCCCACTTGCGGTTATTATCCGCGGATTCCGGGCCCAGGTCCTTCACCACTTTGGCGGGGGACCCCAGCACCAGGGAATTGGGCGGAATGACGGTGCCCTTGGTGATCAGCGCGCCCGCGCCCACTACGGATCCCTGGCCGATGACCGCGCCGTCCAGAATGATGGACCCCATGCCGATCAGGCAGTTGTCCTCCACCGTGCAGGCGTGCAGAATCACGCCGTGGCCCACGGTCACGTACTTGCCTACATAGCAGCCGAAGTCGTCCGCCAGATGGATGCAGCTATTATCCTGGATATTGGAGTAATCTCCAATGACGATCTTGTTGATGTCCGCGCGCAGCGTGGTGTGGTACCAGATGCTGGCGTGCTCTCCAATGGTGACATCTCCGATCAGGTCGGCGCTTTCCGCCACAAAAGCGGTATCCGCCACTTTGGGCCAGAAGTTCGCGTAAGGTTCTCTTGCCATATAGGTCATGTATTAGTTGAAGATAAGACAGCATTCCAGCCTAAAAACGTTCATTCCACGGGTATGCCGCAGCCGGAGGCGGCCAGGGCCGCGCGCCTGGGGAAATGATGGGTGGGGCCGCAGGCGGCCTGCCGGGCTATCCCTCCTCCCGGATGCCCTTCTTGCTGTTCTTCTCCCGCTTCTCCGCGTCCTTGCGCAGGGAAGCGGCCTTCTTTTCATTGCCACCCTTTTCATAATATCCGGCTATCTTCCTCTGGATGGCAACCTCCTTCTTCACCTTGAAGTAGTCGTCCGACTTGGTTCGGATATAGCGGTTGTAGGAGGATTCCGCCTCCTTGGCGAGCTGAAGAACGGCCTCCGGCTCCTGGGAGACATACCGGTAATACTGCCCCATCAGCGCCTCGAACACTTCCGCGCGGCGCGCGTAATCCTTCATGGACTTGCGGTACAGGGAAGCCACGCCGGCCTTGTCCCCGTTCTCCATCAGGATGTCCGCCTGCCGCTTGATGGCGGCGGAAGTCAGATCGCTGCGGCCCTCGTCCGTCTCCTTTTCCAGCTTTTTCAGGTCCCGGGCCACATTGCGCTTGTTGGTGGAGGCGTCCCTCATGGGGAAAATGTATTCATCCTCCACGCGGGCGGCCATGGCCAGGTAATCCGGCCGGGAGCGGAACTTGCGCTTGATCATGGTCACCAGCACATCCCATTCCTCCAGCTTCGTGCCGCTTTCCGGACGGCTCATCAGCGCGATCAGGCGTTCCCAGCCCAGAGGGCTTCCGGGGGTGGCCTGCGTGGCGGCTTCCAGCATCACCCGGACGCAATCCGGCTTCTGCATCTCTTCAAACAGGTCCGCCAGGGAAAGGTAATCCAGGGAGGTGTCCAGCCGGGAGCCGTTCACCTTCTTGTCCATGCCCTGTAGAAGAGTGGATTCATGCTTTGACTTGCGGTTGTGCGGATGGGAAAAATGCCCCGTATTGTACCCATACCCGCCATAGGACTGCCAGGTTTCGTCCGTCGTCAGCAGATTGATCCAGGCGTGCGGGCCGCGGTTGCCGTCCCCGGTGACGTAGGCGGAGGGAATGCCGTTGCATTTGGCGGTATTCACGGCAAAATAGGCCTGGTCCATGCAGATGCCGCCTTCATCCAGAATCTCCTGGAAGGTGTAATTCGTGTAAGGATCCTTGCCCAGGGCGGCGCGGTCCATCCGGTAGCGGATCATGGAATAGGCACCGCCCCAGCCCTTCCGGGTAAGGCGCACCTTCTTGCGCGCCCAGTCCATCTCCGACCTCGGCAGGCGCACGTCCACCACGAACAGCAGCTCGGAAGGGCTTAATTTGGTAATATCCGTAAGAAGTTCATGGGCTTCATCCATCTCCACGAAGTACTCGAACACCTGTTCCAGCGTCAGGGGAGTAGTGGAAATGTTGGTGGAAGAAGAGGCCCGCAGCCTGGACGGACTGGAGGCGATGCGGGGGTCCAGCATGGCGCAGGCCAGCGCCAGGGAGGAATACTTGCTCCGGGGCATGGCGGAGGTTTTCATCCAGAACTCCGCCCACTTCCGCAGGATGCCTCCCCATTCCTCCCTGGGAGTCTGTTCCCGCACCATCGTGCGCAGGAAGAGCCGCAGAGGGTCGGAGGGGTCTGAAAAAAGCCACGGATAAAAATATCTGGGGGAACTCTCCTTGAGCTGCTCCTGAATGGTTTCCGCCCCCACCTTGCTGATGAGCTGGTACAGTTCATTGGCGCGCATGAGATACGGGCTTTGGTCATACATGGACACGTCGAATTTGCCGAATTTAATGACCTTCACGGCGTCACGTTCCAGATTGGACCGCAGGAAACCGGCGTACAAGTCATAGCGGCCCGTCTCCAGGGCCAGATTGAAGGCGTCCGTAAACAATTTCCTGTTGGCGGCGTTATTGGCCTTCAGGCTGACCAGCAAAACGGGCTTTTTGAAAATCTCCAGGCGCGGGTCTTCCTCCCGGACCACGGGCTCTTCCTTCGGCTCTGCGGGAGCCGGCTCCACCGCCTCCGGTTCCTTCTGCTGCCGTTTTCTGGCGGCCTCTTCCGCAGCCAGGCGTTCCGCTTCCAGCCGTGCTTTTTCCGCCGCCTCCGCACGCGCCCGTTCCTCCGCCGCCTTGCGCGCCGCCTCCAGCTCCGCAGCCTTCCGTGCGCGCGCCGCTTTCGCTTCCGCGTCCCTTCTGGCCGCCAGCTCTGCGGCCTCCGCCTCCCGTTGAACGGAAATGCGGTGGTAAACCACTCCGCCGCCGGCAAGAGCCAGCACCAGGATAATGGTCATGACAATTCCCCCGGAGGAGGATTTTTTACGCTTGGGAGAACCGGGACGCAAGGGATTGACAGGATTCATGGGATAAGGCTTGAACGGGTTGGAGCAAATTGGGCAGGGAAGGAAAAAAGATTTCCATCCCTGTTCCGTTTGACATAAAAGCGCAATACCCTCCCAAGGTCAACTTGAAACAACGGTCTTTTCCGGTGAGTCCATCTTCCGGAACCCGTTAAGAATCAAACCAAGGGATTTTTCCTTGTGTTTTCATAGCCATTTTATAGGATTAGGTTCTCACGTGTTCCCAAAAACATGAGAAAAATACAAGTATCCTGCTAATTATTCCATCATCTTTATCCGTCTTTCGCCGCCTATGAATATTTCTCATGCTCTCAGCCCGCTTCTGGCCGTCATTTCGGGAAGCCTCCTCTCCGGAACGGCCCTCAGTGACAACATCGTGCTGCCTCCGCCGGACAAAAAGGGCGGCAGGCCGCTCATGCAGGTCCTGAATGAACGGCATTCCACCAGATCCTTCGCAGACAAGCCCATTCCGATGGAAATCCTGTCTTCCCTGCTCTGGGCGGCTCAAGGCGTCAACCGGGACGATCCTGATTACCGTACGGCGCCGTCCTCCCGGAATTCCAACGAAATAGAAATCTATGCCGTCCTGCCGCAGGGCGCCTATCTTTACAAGCCGGAAACCCACCAGTTGGAGCGAGTGGTTCAGGGCGATATGCGTGCCGCCACGGGAACGCAGGAATTCGCGGCTACCGCGCCGCTGAACCTGGTCTATGTGGTGGACCAGTCCAAACAGCCCGGAGACTTTGACGCCAAAAGAAAACTGGTCACGGCCTGCACGGGCGTGGGATTCATCGGAGAAAACGTCTATCTTTTCTGTACTTCCGCGGGCCTCGGCACCGTCTTCCGCGCCATGATTGACGCCGACTATATCCAGCGGCGCTTGAAACTCCCCGTCTTTAAAAAAGTCCTGTACGCCCAGAGCGTCGGTTACCCGTCCGATTCCTGAAAGAAACCATGAACCGGAACGCTGTGATACTCGCCGTTCTGGCGGCGCCTCTTCCCCTTGCCTGCGCAGAAACCTTGATGGAAACCCCCGCTCCCATCAAGGTAAAAGACGCCAGAAACTGCTACCGCCTCAGCCCGGAGCTGTACCGTTCCGGACAACCCGGCGGCGACGGGTTCAAGGCCCTGGAAAAGCTGGGGCTCAAATCCGTCCTGAACCTGCGGGAATACCACAGCGACGCCGATGAGGCGGAACATACCGGACTGCGCCTGTACCGCATTAAACTGGCGGCAGGGAAAGTGACCCGGGAAGAACTCATGGACTGCCTGCTGGTCATCAGCAGCGCGCCCAAGCCCGTTCTGGTGCACTGCTGGCACGGGTCCGACCGCACCGGCATTGTCTGCGCCGCCTACCGCATCGTCATGCAGGGCTGGACGCCGGAAAAGGCACTTGAAGAGCTGATGGACGAACGCTTCGGGCACCACCGGTCCTACTACTCCAACCTCGCGGAACTGGTCAGAGACACGGACTGGAAGGCGTTCAAAGAGGAATTCCGGAGAAAAAGACAGGCTCAGGGCGTCTGACACCCAGGCTGCGGCTCCCCCCATGGCGCGGGTTCATGGAAAAAAGCTTTTTCCAGTGACGCGGGCAGAAGACCCGGCGGTTTTACCACTGGTTGTCCAAGTTTTTGGTATCTATCTTTCCAGGCTCCTTGTTGCGCTCCTTCATGCCGCGGATGGGCTTGGGCTCCTTCTCGTGAAGGTCCAGGACATCAATCACATTCTCCCCTTTTTTCAGGAAGGGGGCCGGAACGTACAGCCTTAATTGAGGCCCCACATTCCAATACCGCCCCACATTCACGCCGTTCACCCACACGTATCCCTTGGCATAGCGGGACATGTCCAGGAACGTGTCCTGCGGCTCTTCAATGTTCACGACGGCCCGGAAATGCGCTCCTTCCCGTTTCCGGGAAGGGCCCTTTCCCTTGGGTGCCTGGACAATGGAGTCAGCCTTCAGGGGAAGGGCCCTCACCGTCCAGTTCTTCAACTCGCGCGTTCCCAGCTTCACAGGGCCGTGCAGTCCCTTGCGGTCGCTCTCCATGCTGATGTGGAAATTGATATGTCCCATGGCCTCCACCAGGATTTCCAGCGTTCCCGGCTTCTTGCGCTCCGGCAGCTCCACGCTCTTCTGTCCCAGGCGTCGGTCCAGCGTGCCGACCGGCTCTCCGTTCAGGTACACCTGGGCATAGTCATTGACGTTGGTGAATTCCAGCGTTTCAGGCGGTCCGGCCGGAACGGTGGCGCTGTAAACGGCGATGCCCTGGTTCTGGTTCCACTGTTCGAAATAGGGCGGCTGCGGGAACTTGGACCGGAAGGGCTTGGGCAGGTTCTCCCAAAGGCCGGCATGGACCACGGGCGTGAACTCCGGAATCTCCATGGCCGGGATGTCCGCGGGAGGTTCCGGCACGGCGGCTTCCGGAGGCAGTTTTTCCAGGATGATTTCCCTCATCTGGGCGTAATATTCATTCATCCGGCCCTGTTCGTCCACGGGAGAGCCGTAATCGTAACTCGTCAGGTCCGGCTGGTATTTTCCCGGCCCCCCGTTGTTGGCGCCCGCCGTAAACCCGAAGTTGGTGCCACCGTGGAAAACGAACAGGCTGAAGGACCGCCCCTTGTCCATAAACCAGCGGACGTGGTTGACAATGCCTGGGGTGGGGGCCCAGTTCCCCTCCCCCCAGTGCCGCAGCCAGCCCGGATACGTTTCCGAGGAAAAAACGGGAACGCCCGGATTGCACTTATTAGCCACCTCCCAGTGGCCGTCGTTCAGCCCCGGGTCCAGTCCCACGGCCACGCCGGGAAGCACCACCCCTTTCAGGAAATGTTCCCCCGCGCCGTCGGACGTGTAAAAGGGGCCGAAGCCCTTCCTGGTCCAGAACGCTTTCAGCCACTCCATGTACTTGCGGTCCTTCCTCTGGTAGCTCCCGTATTCGTTCTCAAGCTGGGTCATCAGGATAGGGCCTCCGTTTTTGACCAAAAAGGGCTCCGCCACACGGGCCACGGCTTCCAGATACCGCGTCTGCGCCTTCATGAATTTGGCGTCTTCCGTAGTCCTCAATTTGGCCTTGGGATCCTTCAGCAGATAATGGGGCAACCCTCCCAGGTCCCATTCCCCGCACACATAGGGACCGGGGCGGAACAGAACCCACATGCCTTCCTCCTGGCATATCTTGAGAAACTCTCCCAGATCGCGGTTGCCCGTCTTGAAGTCAAAGCTGCCGTCCGGCTGTTCATGGTCGTTCCAGAACACGTAAAACGCAATGGTGTTCAAGCCCATGGCCCGGGCAGTCCTGATGCGGTGCCTCCAGTACTCCCTGGGGATGCGCTGGGGATGCATCTCCGCTCCGCGTATCTGGAACGGTTTTCCATTCAGCATGAACTCCTGGTTCCCTTCCCCGCCGAACTTGAACACGGCGGGAGCTCCACCGGAAGGAGCGGGCTTCTGCACATTCCGGACAGCCCCGGGACCGGCCCATGCCAATGCTCCCACTCCGGCGGCCATCAGGGCGGCAGCCCAACTGAAACCATATTGCTTCATCATGCTGAACTGTTAATCCATTTGAAGACGGTTGCCAATCACAATTTTACCCGCCGCCGCCGCACCTGTGAGGCGTCCTTCCCCTCCTCCGGCGGACTGCCGGGGCCGGACGGCAGGAATTTCTCCTGCGGCGGGGAATATTATCACGTCATACGCCTCCATTCCTTTGCGCGAAAGCCGGAGGCCGCCTGTCTAAATTCAGCGATATGAAAACAATTGTTCTTCTGCGCCATGGAGAAAGCACGTGGAACCGTGAAAACAGGTTCACCGGATGGACGGATGTGGACCTGACGGAACTGGGTATAGAGGAAGCGAATCATGCGGGCGACCTGCTGAAAGACAAGGGCATGGCTTTTGACCAGGCTTACACCTCCTACCTCAAGCGCGCCGTGAAGACGCTTAACTGCGTGCTGGACCGTCTGGACCAGGACTGGCTGCCCGTCGCCAAAAGCTGGCGGCTGAATGAAAAGCACTACGGCATGCTCCAGGGGTTGAACAAAAGTGAAACGGCCCAAAAATACGGAGACGAGCAGGTGCTGATCTGGCGGCGCAGCTATGACGTGGCGCCCCCTCCCCTGGCGGAGGATGATCCCGCCAACCCCAAGTGGGACCCCCGCTACAAGGGGGTGCCGGATAACGAACTTCCGCGGACGGAATCCCTGAAGGAGGCCATTGACCGCATGATGCCCTACTGGGAGGGAACCATCCTCCCCTCCCTCCGGACGCTGGACAATATCCTGATCGTGGCCCACGGCAACACGCTGCGCGGCATGATCAAGTACCTGAAAAACATCCCCAACGACCAGCTTCTTTCCCTGAACCTTCCCACCGCCATTCCCTATGTGTTTGAATTTGACGATTCCCTGAACCTGGAGAAAGACTACTTTCTGGGAGATCCGGAAGAAATCCGCAAACGCATGGAAGCCGTCGCCAGCCAGGGAAGCGCGAAGAAAAAACCGCCGATCGCCTAACCCCCCTCCCTTCCGCATGACCGACCATTCCTGCCGCATTGCGTTTTTTGACGCCAAGCCCTACGACCGGGACTCCTTCAACCCGATCAACGAGCGCGAATTCCATTACGACATCCGCTACTTCAAGGGGCACCTCACCCCGGACAGCGTGCCGCTGACCCGCGGCACGGACGTGGCGTGCATCTTCGTCAACGACACGGCAAACCGGGAAGTGATCCGGAGCCTGAAGGAAAACGGCGTCAAACTGCTGGCCCTGCGCTGCGCCGGATTCAACAACGTGGACCTGAAAGCGGCGGAAGAAGCGGACCTGCCCGTCGTCAGGGTCCCCCAATACTCCCCCTATGCGGTGGCGGAACACGCCGTAGCCCTGATGCTCTCCCTGAACCGCAAGATACACCGCGCGTACTGGCGCACCAGGGACGGCAACTTTTCCCTGCACGGGCTGATGGGCTTTGACATGAACGGGAAAACGGCCGGCATCATCGGAACGGGGAAAATCGCCAGAATCCTCATCCGCATCCTCAAGGGGTTCGGCATGAACATCCTGGCCTACGATCCGTACCCCGACCAGCGCTTTGCGGAAGAAGCCGGCATTACGTACACCACGCTGGACGACTTGTACGCCCGGTCCGACATCATTTCCCTGCACTGCCCCCTCACCCCGGAAACGGAATACCTGATTAATGCGGATTCCATCGGCAAAATGAAGGACGGCGTGATGATCATCAACACGGGACGCGGCAAGCTGATTAACACGGAAATGCTGATTGACGGCCTGAAATCAAAAAAAGTGGGGTCCGCCGGCCTGGACGTGTATGAAGAGGAAGGGGAATATTTTTACGAAGACAAGTCCGACCGAATCATTGACGACGACACCCTGGCGCGCCTGCTCTCCTTCAACAACGTCATCCTGACCTCCCACCAGGGCTTTTTCACGAAGGAAGCCCTGCACAACATTGCGGAAGTCACCCTGCACAACATCCGGGACTTCCTGGAAGGCAAGCCGCTGGCCAACCGCGTATCGCTCCAGTCACACTGAACGCACCCGGCACCTGCTTCCGTGAGGGGAATGCGCTCCGGCGGAGTGAGCGGAAAAGACGCCGCCGCTTTTCCGCGCCAGAGGACAGGCACGTCATAGGAAACAGTTTCACCCCCCCTCTTTCTCCACTACCTGCCGCCTGACCACGCGCATCACATTCCCTTCATAATCCCGGCTCTCCAGCGACCACCGCACGTTGTAAATGGCCGGAATCCGGTACACGCATTCCACGGAAAGCTCCGGTATCCGGTACGGCGGGAAGCGTGCCTTCCACTCTCTTCAGGTTCTTGAAAACGGCACGGCAAATTTCATCCGCCTTTTCCGGATTCTCATAAGTATTCCCCGGAAGCAGGGCGTCCCGGAGCAGCGCGGCGGGAAGGGAGCCGGAAAACAACAGCCTTGAACCAACTGGGAGAACGGGTTGCCGGGCATCCTGGAACAACTGCCTCCCCAGGGTAATGGAACAGCCGTTCAACTGGAAAAACAATTCGGCGGCAATCCAGTCCGTTCCCGCCTTTCCATTCAGGCCCGGCCATCTGTTTGCGGCCACCTCCACCACTTGCAGCAAGCACGGCACGGACGGCTTTTCCCGTTCCGCCGGCGGAAGGCTCTCCCATATAGGCCGCCACAGGCGACAGGCGCGTTTTTTCAGGCAGGATTACGGGCTGTTCAAAAGGTTCCTCGTCAAAGCCGTCCAGGACCTTTTCAGCCTTCAGCGCTCCCGTGTCCATTCCGGACAGGAGGAAAATCAGCAAATAACGTTTCATCATCAATCATCAGGGCAGCCAGGGGGTATTCCGGCCATCGTTGATTAAATGCTCTTGACGCATGGAGAACAAGCAGCTTTTCCTCTTTCTTCCTTCTCAATATACTACTGGAAATTTCCGGAAAATTATCCGGCCCAGCGTCAAGCTTCCCAGCTGTAAAAACTCCCTTGTTAAGTCCCTCCGGAGGCCGGAGAATCGCCGGCCCTCTCGCCATTCCGGAACCATATCCGGAGGGAAGGCACGAAAAATCCTGCCCACTTTTTTATTGACGGCAACAGCGTCTTGAAGGACAAGATGGAATAGATTAACATCTGTCTTTCAACTCCAACCATCCATATCCAACATGAAACTGCTCTTAATGCTGAATGCCTCCCTCCTGCTCTGCGCAGCCGTCCAGGCCAAATTCCCGGCGGACGGACTGATTAAAACGGCAGCCTCCGGCGCCATTCAGGGGAAGACCGTCCTGATGAAGGCTGAAAATGCGGAACTTTCCAAAAGCAAGCTGGCAAAAATACGGTCCGTCAAATTCATCGCCGGCATGGCGGAAAAAGACTCCGGCGCAAGCTGGGAAATCAACGTCGCCCAAGACGGGGAATACATCCTTGAAGCCTGGTACACGTTCCCCTGGACGGCTACCGCTTCCGCCCGCTATGAACTGAAATGCGGCGACAACGCCCCCTTCCTGTGGAATGTGCCCACTTCCGGCGGCGGTGAGGCCGATGGGGGAATCTACCATCTGGGCCGCATGAACCTGGTTAAGGGAAAACAAACCTTTACGCTCAAGAAAAAAGGGAGGGACGGCATTTACATCCGCTATATCCGGCTCATTCCCGCCTCCATCTTCCCGGTAGTCCAGCCGGCGGCCAGCGGCAAAATCACGCTCTCGCCTGAAAACTGCCTCATCACGCATGCCCTGGCAAAAGATGCGGGAAAATTCAACATCCTGTCCCACTTCAGCTCCGTCAGCTGGGACATCTTCACCAAAAACGGAGGAACCTATACGGTAACGACGGATTATGCCATTGCCGATCCCGCCTCCACCCTGTTCAAGCTGGGTTATTCCATCAATGACAAGCTGACGGAATTCACTTTTCCGGGAACCGGCGGATGGTCCCGGTTCGTAAAGCACTCCCCCGGCGTCCTTACCCTGCCGCCGGGAAAATGCACCCTGACCGTCAAGGGAATCACCAGCGGCGCGGAAACAAAGTCCATTGTACTTGCCCCCGCGCCGTAGGCGCCGGACCTCTTTTCCTCCGGAATCCGGCTCTTTAAAGGAAAAAGGGAGAAGGAACAGCCTTCATCATTTTTCTTTACGTCTCACGCCGTCTGTGGAAGATAGGAAACGGCTTGCCTGTCCGCCGGGCAAGCCGTCTCAGTACCAGCCTGTACCGGGACTTTCCCTGCGGAAAAACCCGTTCCGGGGTTCCGCGGCCGCGCACGTAAAATACGCATCGCCTCTTTTTCTGTAAGCACAATCACTTTTCGCCGTACTTATACCATGAGCACTCCGGCCCCTCTCTCTCCCTCCGTTCTGGCTCCCAAACCTCATTATGCCGCCCTGGACGGCCTGCGCGGCGTAGCCGCCGTCATGGTGGTCCTGTTCCACATGTTTGAAGGAAGCGCCAGGGACTTCCAATTCCACACGGACCAGATCATCAACCACGGCTATCTGTCCGTGGACTTCTTCTTCATGCTGTCCGGCTTCGTCATCGGGTATGCCTATGACGACCGCTGGGGAAAGATGAGCCTGTGGAATTTCTGCAAGCGGCGGCTGGTGCGCCTTCAACCCATGGTGGTCATGGGGATGCTGCTGGGTGGAGCCCTCTTTTACTTCCAGGGGTCTGAAATCTTCCCGAACATCGCACAGACCCCCGTATGGAAAATGCTGCTGGTCATGACCGTGGGGTTCACGCTGCTGCCCGTCCCCGTTTCCCTGGATATTCGCGGATGGACGGAAATGCACCCGCTGAACGGTCCGGCCTGGTCCCTCTTCTTCGAATACATCGCCAACATCCTTTACGCCGTGCTCATCAGGAAATTCACCAGCCGGTGGCTGGCGGTCCTGGTCTTCCTGGCGGCCTGCGCCCTCATCCACCAGTGCTACACGCAGGGCAACAACATCGGCGGCTGGACGCTGGACGTGGAACAGTGCCGCGTGGGATTGACGCGGCTCATGTTCCCCTTCTTCGGCGGCCTGCTCCTGTTCCGCCTGTGCAAGCCCGGCCGGGTCAGGCACGGCTTCTGGTGGTGCAGCCTGCTTCTGGTGGGAGCGCTGGCCATGCCGCACGTGGGCGGGGCGGAAAACTTCCGCCTGAACGGCCTGTATGACGCCTTCTGCATCATCGTCATCTTCCCCGCGGTGGTCTTTCTGGGAGCCAGCGACATCCCAGGCGACATCTCCTCCCGGGCCAGCCGGTTCCTGGGAAACATCTCCTACCCCCTTTACATCACCCACTACCCCATCGTTTACCTGTACCTGGCCTGGGTGCACGATGCGGAAGTGCCCTTTTCCCGCGCTCTCCCCGTGGCGGTGGGCGTCCTGTTCATCTGCATTGCCGTGGCCTACGGGTGCCTGAAGCTTTATGACGAACCTGTGCGCGCATGGCTTTCCAAACGCGTGCTGGCGCGGCGCGCACCGGAACAGCCCAGGCCGTAAAACGGAGCCCAGGGCATAACGGCGGTTCCGGGGCGCCCGGAAAACAACGGGAGCGCCGGGACAAACATCTGCCTTGCCCCCGGCGCGGCCCAGCCGGATACTGGCGGCGGTCTTCCATGGAAAAACTGCCGACATCCTCCAAAGCGCTGCGCTACCTGCCCTTTCTTGTGGCATCGGCATTCTTCATGCAGATGCTGGATGCCACCATCCTGAACACGGCCATCCCCACCATCGCCCGCAGCTTCAACAGCCACCCGCTGCAGCTTCACTCCCTGGTGACGGCCTACATGCTTACCGTCTGCGTCCTGATACCGGCCTCCGGATGGATATCCGACAAGCTGGGCTCGCGCCGCACTTTTCTCTTCGCCATCTCCGTTTTCTCCGCGGGGTCCCTGCTGTGCGCCCTCTCCACCTCCGTCGCCATGATGACGGCGTGCCGCGTCATCCAGGGAATCGGGGGGGCCTTCCTGATGCCCGTAGGGCGTCTGGTCGTCCTGCGCTCCTATCCGCGCTCCATGTTCGTCAACGTTCTGAACATCGTGACGATTCCGGCGCTGCTGGGGCCTCTCCTGGGGCCGGTGCTGGGCGGCATCATCGTCCAGTACGCCTCCTGGCACTGGATCTTCCTGATCAACATTCCGGTGGGCATAGCAGGCCTGTGGGCCACCTGGAAGCTGATGCCGGACCTTAAAGCGGTCCGGGAACAGAAATTCGACTGGGCGGGCTTCTTCCTCTTCTCCTCCTCCGCCGTGCTGGTCACCATGGGCCTCTCCACCGCAGGAGGCGCAGCCGACAAGACGCGCATGGCCCTGCTCCTGTCCGCCGGAGGCGTGTTCCAGCTCCTGTACTGGGTGCTGGCGTTCCGTTCAAAGGCGCCCATCTTCAGCCCCTCCCTGTTCCGCATCAGGAACTTCGCCATCGGCATCGCCGGCAACATCGTCTGCCGCCTGGGGGGAAGCTGCCTGCCGTACTTGATTCCGCTCTTCTTCCAGGTGGTGCTGGGTTACTCCGCCCTCCAGTCCGGCATGTCCCTGATTCCCCTGGCGCTGAGCAACCTGCTGGCAAAAACGGTCGCGCCGCGCCTGCTCGGCAAATTCGGCTACCGGAACATCATGGTCGTCAATACCTTTACCATCGGGACACTGCTGGCCGCCTTCTACTTCATCAGCCCCGGCACCCACGAACTCACCCTGCTGGGCATGCTCGCCCTGCTGGGCGCGGCCAACTCCATTCAATTCACCTGCATGAACACCCTGACGCTGATTGACCTCCCCAACGCGGACGCCAGCAGCGGCAACTCCCTGCTCTCCACCATCATGCAGCTCTCCATCGCCGTCAGCATTGCCGCGGCCTCCCTGCTGCTGGACAGCTTCGGCGGCCATTCAGCCACCTCCGGAAAGGCCGTGGAAGCCGCCTTCCACGCCACCTTCGTCACCATCGGCGCCATTGCCGCGGCCAGCTCCTTCATCTTTGCCCTGGTGGATAAAAACAAGGGCATCACCCGCAGACGGAAAAAAGCGGCCTGACGCGCGGGAACGCGGCCCCCGCCTCTGTTCAGGAACAGGAAACGCTGTCCCCCGTTTCAAGGGAGCAGCACTGCGCGAACTGGGCGCGGGACTCTTCCAGGGTAATCGGCTTCTTGTCCGCCCCCAGGGCCACGTAAACCAGCTCCGCCTCCGTAATCTTGGCAATATTATTGCAGAGCTTCGTCAGGCGTTCCGCGTACACCTCCACCTTTACGGTGACGGAGGTGCACCCCACCTTGATAATCTCCGTATAAAAGGAAACCACATCGCCCACCAGCACGGGAGCTTCAAACGTCAGGCTGCTGACTGCACGCGTCACGATGTAGCGGCTCAACGCATAACGCATGGCCGTATTGGCTCCCGCCAGGTCCACCTGGCTCATCACCCAGCCGCCGAACACTTCCCCGCTCTGATTGGTGTCCGCAGGCATCGGTTCCACGCGCAGGGCGGGAATGCGTCCCTCCGGAAGCTGGGTATGGTGGTATGTATTTTCCATAAATAAGAACAATTATAAATTAACGGGCTCATGCTCATCTATCCCAGCCCTCTTGTAAAGAGCAAAACGCGGAAACGGAAGGCGGACAGCCCCGGAGGATTCCTCCAAGAAAGGGGAATACGTTTTCGCAGGACAATAAAGTATTGACGATAGATGTGTTATCAGTTTAAAAGGAACCATGCGGATTCCTCCTTCCCCGCCCATTGCCCTCGTCTCCCTTTCCCTGCTGGCCGTGCCGGTTTCCATGGCTGATACAACAGACTCCGGAACCTCCCCTTCCATTCAAAATGAGGGAAAAGAAAAAAAGGCGCCTCAATTCAAATTCACGCTGAGGGAATATACCCATCCCGGTGGAGAAGCTACCTGCGTGTTACGGGACAGTTCCTTCCCTTATCCCAAAGATTACATGCTGCAGGATTACCTGGCGGCCCTGGAGCAATTCCTGGAAGAACAGCAGGCCAGGGGAATGCCGCTGGAAAAAATCACTTGCTTTTCCACGCCTTCCCTGGGACGGGCAAAGGACGTCCAGGAAAAATTCAAGCAGCTGGCGAGGGAGGGGAAAAGCCGTGTCTCCAAAAAGGACGGCCATTACATGAGCGTCTGCGTGAGGCTGGTACGGGAGGAAAAACTGCTCGCCCCCTACAGGGAAACCTTCAAGCGCTTCGGATTGGAGGTGGACGACACCCTTTTTGGAGAATCCAAAATGGCAAGGGCTCCCTTGGACGTGCCGGGAAGAAAAACCCCCGTCTATTATTTTACGGGAGGGATGGTGAACCTGAAGCTGGCTCCCCTGAAACCGCTGGAACAAAAGGCTCCATAAAAAATAAAAATGCGCCGGGACAAGCCGCTTTTACACCGGACGGTTGAATTTGTGCGTCTTATCCCGGCCTTTTTTACAATGGCCCGCAAGGACGGTTGTCCATTCCTTATGGACCGCGACCATGAACCCAAAATGAAAAAAGTGGACGGGGAGGAACATCCCGCTTCCGACTTCGCCTATGTTCCCGACCCGGAAAAGCCCTCCACCTGGAAACTGCCGATTTTCAACATGCATCATGTAGGGGGCGCCCTGGCCGCCATGACCAGTGACTACCGCGGCAATCCCGTGGAAATCCCGGAAGGAGACCGCCACGCCGTCATGAAAAAAATCCTGGCCCGGAAAGCGGAGCTGGAACAGGAAGAAAGCTGACTCCGGCTTCTTGCATTCCTTTTTTCTTCCGCCTGGAAACAAGCCGGGAAGGATGGCTTTCTCCCCCGGCTCCCTTGATTCTTTGCCATCCGGCAGGGTAAAACCTGCCGGACTTTTTTTGTTCCGCCGCCTGCTGCGCGCCGCGGGAAGCTCCGCAATTGTCCCCCCCCACTTATAAAAGAGGCAGACCTTCACCTCTTTTCTCCCCTTTATCCATGTAATGGCATGGCCTTCCACCGCCGCCTGTGATAGAATCCCTCCACCCCTTATTCCGGGAAAACGGGAACGGCGCGGCGTTCAGCCGCCTTTTCCCGGACAACGGCTGCCGAATTTCCCGCAAAGGCGGAATATCCGGAACGCCATTCCTTCCTCTTTAAACGCCATGACCGGAGAAAAAGTGAAAAAATGCCTTTGGCTCTTCTGGATCAACCTCTTTATCGGGGCATTCACGTTCGGGGGCGGCTACATTGTCGTGCCGATGATCAATAAATACTTTGTCTGGAAAAAACGGCTGTTTTCCAAAGAGGAGCTTCTCTCCATGGCCGCCATCGCGCAATCCACGCCCGGAGCCATTGCCGTCAACCTCTCCGCGCTGGCGGGGCACCGCACCGCAGGCATGGCCGGAGTCATTTGCAGCTGCCTGGGCGCCATCATCCCGCCGCTGGTCATTCTTTCCATCATCACCGTCTGGTATGACGCCTTCAGTTCCAATACCGCCGTGGAAGCGGTCCTCCGGGGAATGCAGGCAGGCGTGGCGGCCCTCATTGTAGACATAGTCGTGGACATGTGGCAGATGATCCTGCGCAGAAAATCCGCCCTGCTGAACGCGCTGGTTCCGGGCGCGTTCCTCGCCAGCTTCGCCTTTCACGCCAACATCGCCGCCATTCTGGCCGTGTGCTGCCTCCTGAGCCTGTGGCACGTCCGGAAAACGCTGGGAAGGAGGGCCGGATGACTCAGGCATTATGGCAGCTTTTCAGCGTCTTTCTCCAGATCGGAGCGTTCAGCATCGGAGGCGGCTACGCCGTCATCCCGATGATCCGGGACCAGGTGGTCATTCACCAGGGCTGGATTACCCAGAAGGTTTTTACCGATATCATCACGATTTCCCAGATGACGCCAGGCCCTCTGGCCATCAACACCTCTACCTTCGTCGGACTGCAAATCGCCGGCATTCCCGGCGCCGTGGCGGCCACCCTGGGATGCATCATTCCCGGCGTGGCGGCGGCGCTGCTGCTGCACCTTTTCTTCCAAAGGCATAAAAAATCCGCTTATGTTTCCGGGGTGCTGGAAGGGCTGAAAGCGGCTTCCGTGGGCCTGATCATGTCCGCGGGCGGCACCATCCTGCTGCTGACCTTCTGCGGCACCTTTGACTGGCACGCCATCGCGGAAGTGGACCTCCCGAGCATTCTCCTGTTCGGCGCGGCCCTGTTCGTCTTGCGGAAATGGAAAATGAACCCCATCCTGCTGATGACCCTGACGGGAGTGGCCGGATACTTCATTTACGGACTGTCCTGAAATCCGGCGCGGACGCGCTGAAAAACGGAGGCAGGTTCCCGCCCTGCCTCGGCGCAAATAGGATGAAAGGATCAAACCATTTGATCATCAAGCGGGTTAATCAGCACAACATAGCGGCTTTTCCCGAAAACGGATTGGAGAAATTCAACAGGATTCAAGGAAGACCAGTGAATGAACGGCTCTATCAGGATCAATGGAAATAACATTCAGAATAATCCTATATAAGTGAATATCAATGACATGCTGAAATAAAAGCATGTCTTCCCTTGAACAGGCCATCCAAATCCCGGTCATCACGGATAGGAAATGCGGAACACCGGAGAAAGAGACGCGGCCAGCTATCTTACGCATGGCGGGCGGCGCCTTCCTTCTCCCGGCAGTTTCACGCCAAAACATGACTGATGAAAAAATGAGCACTAAAGACATTCACGAAATGCAGGACCCGCGCGACGAATTCCGCCAGGAAGGGTATGAAAAACAGCAGCAGAAAGCTCCCGGGCTCCAGTCCGAAATGGAACCCGTGCCGGACGCCGGGGAACAGAGCTATCATGGCTGCGGCAAGCTCCGTGGACGGAAGGCCCTGGTCACGGGGGGAGATTCAGGCATAGGGCGTGCGGCCGCCATTGCGTATGCACGCGAAGGAGCCGACGTAGCCCTGAACTACCTTCCCGAAGAACAGAGCGATGCCGAGGAAGTGGCGGAGCTCATCAGGAAGGAAGGGCGGAACGCCGTCCTGCTGCCGGGCGACCTCAGCGATGAAGCCTTCTGTCAAAAACTCGTCAGGGACGCTCTGGAAAAACTTGGCGGCCTGGACATTCTGGCCCTGGTGGCCGGCAAGCAGGTAGCGGTGGAGGACATTCAGGACATTACCACGGAGCAATTGACCAAAACATTTGAAGTGAATGTTTTCTCCCTGTTCTGGATTGCCAAGGAAGCCCTTCCGCACCTCAAGCCGGGAGCGAGCATCATCACGTGTTCTTCTATCCAGGCCTACCAGCCCGGCAAGAACCTGGTGGACTATGCCTCCACGAAAGCGGCCATCATCGCCTTCAGCCGCGCCCTGGCCAAGCAGGTAGCCTCCAAGGGCATCCGGGTGAACGTGGTAGCTCCCGGCCCCATCTGGACGGCTCTGCAAGTGACCGGAGGCCAGTTGCAGAAGGACCTGCCGGAATTCGGGCAGAAAACGCCCCTCAAGCGGGCCGGACAGCCCGTGGAGCTCTCCGGCCTGTACGTCTTCCTCGCCTCCCAGGAATCCAGCTTCATCACTGCGGAAGTCTTCGGCGTCACCGGCGGCATGCATCTGGCCTGATACGGAAATCCGCGGCCCGGGAAAAGGCTTCATGCTGCCTGCCCGGCAACCCCGGAACCATGGCCCGTTCCCTTTCCGGACTCCCGGAAAGGGAAACTTTTGCCGCCTTCATCCCTCCGCGGAAGCATGAACTCCATTCATCCGTCAGGCAAACCCCAGCAGGCGCGCCGTTCCCGCCACCAGAAGGCACATCACAACGCCGCAGGCCGTCGGAATGGCGAAGGCAAGAACAGCCCACTTCCATTTGCCCGTCTCTTTGCGGACGGTGAGAAGAGCCGTTGAACACGGCCAGTGCATCAGGGAAAACAGCATGGTGCATAACGCCGTCACCCAGGTCCAACCGTTATTGGTCAGGAGGGACTTCAGCTCGTTCATATCGTCCATGTCCATCATGTTGTCGGAAGCCAGGTAACCCATGATGATGAGGGGGAAAACGATTTCATTGGCCGGAATGCCGAGGATGAACGCCATCAGGATCACGCCGTCCAGACCCATCAGCCGCCCGGCGGGGTCCAGCCACTGCGTGCCGTGGACAAGCAGGCTGGAGTCTCCAACGCGGATATTCGCCATCAGCCAGATGACGATTCCCGCCGGAGCCGCCACCATTACCGCGCGCCACAGGACCGCCAGGGTTCTGTCCAGAAAGGAGCGGACGATCACGCGGCCGATCTGGGGCTTGCGGTAGGGGGGCAGTTCCAGGGTAAAGGAAGACGGAGTTCCCTTGAGAATCGTATGGGACAGGAGGGCCGTTATCGCAAACGTCATTCCCACGCCCAGCCCGATCAGCAGCACCAGGCCCGCCACGGAAGCCAGCGGCTGCAACCCGGACGCCACCGTCCCCGCAAAAAACATGGTCATGAGGGCAATCAGCGTCGGGAACCTGCCGTTGCAGGGGACGAAATTATTCGTCAAAATGGCTACGAGCCGTTCCCGGGGGGAATCGATAATCCGGCATCCGGTGATGCCCGCGGCATTGCAGCCGAACCCCATGCACATGGTCAGCGCCTGCTTGCCGCAGCCGCAGCACTTCTGGAACACCTTGTCCATGTTGAACGCCACGCGGGGCAGATAACCGGAATCCTCCAGCAGCGTGAAGAGGGGGAAAAAGATGGCCATGGGCGGCAGCATGACGGACACGACCCACGCCACCACGCGGTAAACGCCCAGCACCAGCACGCCGTGCAGCCATTCCGGAGCATGCGCCAGGCGGAACAGGTCCGTCAGCGCCTCCTGGCCTTTTCCAAGCAGGTCGGCCAGCCATTGGGAAGGATAATTCGCCCCCACGATGGTGATCCAGAAAATCAGCACCATCAGGGCGAACATCAGGGGATAAGCCGTCCACCGCCCCATCAGCACCTTGTCGATGCGCCTGTCGCGCCCCAGCCCCCCTCCGTCCGGCAAAGCGACCACTCCCCTGCACAGGCGTTCCGCCTGTTCCACGAATACCGCCGCCACGCGGTCGCCAAAAGAACTGCCTGAAGAACCGGCCTCCGCGGCGGCGGCCTCACGGAGAATCTCCTGCACCTCCTTCTCCTCTCTCAAACCGGTTCCCGCGTACTGCTCCAGAAGCCGCAACGTTCCCTCGTCCCCTTCCAGCAGCTTGACGGCTGCCCAGCGGGGCGACAAACCGCGCCACGGAAGACGCCCGGCCAACATTTCCAAACGCGCCAGCCACGGTTCCACGTGCTCCCCATAGGGCAGCCGGAGGGGGGGCCGCCTCTCTCCAGACCACGCCATCCGCTGCACCGTATCAGCCAGAACGTCCAGGCCTTCACCTTTCGCCGCCGATGCCGGAACCACGGGAACCCCCAGGCGTTTTTCCAAAAGCGGGCAGTCGATGCGGATGCCCTTCCGCCGGGCCTCATCCATTAAATTGACGCAGACCACTACATTTCCCGTCGTTTCCATCACCTGGAGGGCCAGGTTCAAATCCCGTTCCAGATTGGTGGCGGAACAGACGACAATGACGGCATCCGCGTCACCGAAACAAATGAAATCCCGTGCCGCCTCTTCATCCGAAGAACAGGCCAGCAGGGAATACGTGCCCGGCGTATCCACCAAAAGGTACTCCCGGGGACCGCGCCCCACAATGCCTTCCGCGCGGACGACCGTCTTGCCGGGCCAGTTCCCGGTATGCTGCCTCAGCCCCGTCAGCGCATTGAACACCGTGCTCTTTCCCACATTGGGAGCGCCCGCCAGGGCCACGACGGGCATGCGTTCTTCCGCCGCGCCGGAAGATCCGCCCTTCTCCGTTCCGCTGTCCAGCCTCACCCGTTCTCCTTCCATGGCTGATTTCACGCGGACTTAACGGTAATCATTTCCAGATCGGAAGACCTGAACGCCATGACCGTTCCGCGCACAAGAAAAGCGACGGGGTCTCCGAACGGCCCCCGTTCCAGGCATTCCACCCGGGTGCCGGGAATCATGCCTATATCCATCAACCGCCGTCTCAAACGGCCTTCCATCCCGAGAGACTCAATCCTGGCGGTCTCCCCTTCAGGCAACTGGTTCAATGTCATTGTTAGTTTTCTCCTTTCCATTAATTGTTCATGCAGAAACTTCCACGAGGATGGCGTCAGCGGCGGCGGCAGGCAATTCCAGTCGCTGTCCTTCTTCCGCCTTCACCAGAAACGCTCCGCTGTGCGCTTCCGCCTCCATCAGGGCTACCGTTTCATGAAGATGAATGCCCAGGGAGGTGAGAAGCTCCAGCAGCTCTTTCGATTCGGGAACGCGCCTGATTACGGCCGGAATCCCTGCCGGGATGTCGGACAGGCGGGAAAGCGGCCCTTCCGGCAGCGGCCCGTCCTCCCTCCCCGGAATCCTCCTTCCGTGGGGGCACATCTCCGGATAACCGAGAAAACGGTCCAGTTTTTCCATCAAGCGGGGGGAAGCCGCATGTTCCAGCTTCTCCGCCTCTTCATGAACGTCCCCCCACGAATACCCGAGATGTTCCACCAGGAAAACCTCCCACAGCCGGTGAATGCGCACCAGCTGCATGGCGGCTTCCTCTCCCTTCCGCGTCAGGCGGATGGAGCGTCTTTCCATGCTCTCCACCAGGCCTTCCTTCTCCATCTTCCGGATAATCTCGCTGACGGAAGCGGCAGAAACGCCCAGATAATCAGCAATATGCCTGTTGCCGACCCTCTCCCTGCTCCGCTGGAGCTCGGCGATCGCTTTCAAATAATCTTCACGGCTGCTGGTCATGGCTCTGATGATCTCCTTCGTTATAAGGTATACCTAACAAAATGATATTTCGCTCAAACAAAAAAGCCTCTCCCGTGTCAGCAGAGCCATTTTTTTCCATTACGCAAACGGCAGGGAACGGCTTTGAAAAGGAATTAGGCGCATTCCTTCATTTCCCGGTTGTCCCCGCAGAAAGTTCCTGCTTGAATAAGGCATGTCCTTCGGCGGCACTGCTCTGTCTTTTCTTCTTTTAACGGCCCTGCTCCTTCCCACGGCGCATGGCGGCCCGCTGGATGCTCCCGTCATCACCCTTGGAGAGAAAAAAAGCCTGTTCGGAGAAAAGGCGCAGGCTAATGAATACGTCAGCTATGCCCTCTACTACTGGCCTGACCCCGCCAATCCGGAAGGCCCCTACAAGCCCATTGACGGCAAAAAGAACCAACGGCTCCGCAGCATGGACGACAGCGGCAAGATGGCCGCTTTTATCGGTACGGTTTGCAGCCTGGGACGCCAGTACGAACTCAACAGGGACCCGCGAGCCGCTTCCCGTGCCGGGGAATGGCTGAGAGCCTGGTTCATTGCTCCGGCAACCCGCATGCAGCCCCACCTGAAATACGCCCAGATCCGCCCCGGACACCGGACGGAAGGCGACGGAGGCGGCATCATAGACCTTTACCGCATGCCTGATTTTCTGGATGCCCTGGCGGCGTTGAAACGCTCCGGGGCCTTGACAAAAGAGGAATGGAAGCGGGTGGACGCGTGGCTGAACCAGTACTACGCATGGCTGGCCACCAGCAGGCAGGGCAGGCATGCGCATACGCGCAGCAACAACCATTACCTGTTCTATGTGGCGCAATGCGCCCATCTGGCTCACTTTCTGGGCCGCGACAACGAAGCGCGCCAATGGCTGGCGGAAGCCTTCGCCAACATGGACCGCCACATTGCCCCCGACGGTTCCCAGCCGGAAGAACTCAAGCGGGCGGAACCATGGCAATACAGTGTTTACACCCTTCAGGCCTGGGGCTACCTCGTGCAAATTGCGGAACGCATGGGAGATAAAAACTACCGTTACCGGAAAACGGCCGCCGGGGCTTCCATCCAGAAAGCTGCGGACTATCTCCTGCCGTTCCGTACCCATCCGGAAGCGTGGCCCTGGAAAGGCTCCAGGGCAGGAACCCCGCTTCCCGCCATCTTTGAACCGTCCCGGCCGGATAAGGAAAAACAGGACCGCCCTTGAACAACGGCAGCTATTAAAATTGCCTTTGATTCATTGGAAAACCCCTTGTTCGGCATCATCACGGCACCCGGAAAGAGACGTTTTCCCGGGAAACCTGTTCAGTAAGGAACTTTCCGGCGGCATCTTCCCTTCTCTTCGCGGCTTTCCATTCCCACGGCGGGATGGGATTCGGCTCCGCCCAAAGGCCTTTTTTGGACTTCCTGGCCTCCGCTTCAAGGGAAGCGAGTTTCCGGCTGGCGGAAAATTTTTTATAGATCCACGCCCATCCATCCTTCACCAACTCCTCATTGACGAACACCTTTCCATACCAGACTTCCCCCAAAATACGGCCGTACCTGTCATGCTGGCTGTACTTGACTGTAACCGTCTCTCCCCAAATCAGCTTTTCCAGATACTCCTTGGCTCCTTCATACCCGTTTTGCCCCCTTTCCGGCGTATCAATTCCTTCAAGCCGTATCCGGTAGGTCCGCTTCTGTTCGGGCGTTTTTTCCAGGAGAGTAATGGTATCGCCGTCAATCACGTTAATCACAACTCCCCTGATACTTTCACCAAAAGCCATGCAAGAGCTCATCAGGAAAACCAGCAGCCATCTCATAAAAAAATGATATAATTCAAAAAATTGCAACAAGCAATCATTCTTTGGAGAAAGTCTTTCCCGCACCGTCCGTCCGGTCGCAAATGAAAACAAACATCCATGGCAGCACCGTTGGAACATGAGGTTCCAGAACGTTCATTGCGCTTCCCGGCACACCACACCGCAACCCCTGAACCTATTCCGAACCTGGCCGGAGCATTGATAGGCCAGACTGCATCACTGCTCCGCGCGGAAAAGCCTGCATTCCGCTGCCGGCTTAAGGATAACAGGAAGTTTCATGCAGTTACCCATGAAACCGCTTGCGAAAACCGCGCGTCCAGCAGGGAACCGAATGCCCTGCGGCATTCAGCAGGATGAAACACGGAACCCTGTTCACTTCTTCAATTCCTCGGCAATTCTGCCGAGGTTCTTTTCCGTTGCCTTCCTCAACTTTTCCTGCTGTTTCCAGTTCCAGGCTGTTCTTTCGGATACTCCGGCCTGTTCCGCCAGCCAGCGCACGGCGCCGCTCGTGTCACAGCCCGTTTTCTTCTGGATGACTTCCAGCAGTTGAGTGACATATTTGTTCATGGTTTCCCGGGTTGACGTTATTTCGATTCCCACGCCCGGCTGAATTCGCCGTCCCGGAACAGGGCCGCAATGCCGCTGAGCTGCTTGAGGCGCAACAACTCCTCCGCGTCCATGCCGAGGTTTTTGAGTATCCACGCATCCGACATGCCCGCTTCCGTCAGTTCCTGGATAATGCTGGTCATCAGTCCGATATTGTGAGACCCGCGGGCACGGTTGTGCCTGATAGTGGAGGCCATGCGGTTTCCAAGAGGCTTGTCGATAACGGCCACCGGCATCATGCCATCCTCCCGTTCGTAGATGTCGCGGTAAGTTTTCATGATCTGACAGCGGTGGAAGCCGTCAACGATTTCATAGGTGCCGTCCTCCAGTTGATAGCAGACAATCGGCATCGTGTAGCCGTCCTCCTTGATGCTCTGGTAGAGCAGCTTCATTTCAGGCGGCGCCACACTGTTCGGGTTATAGGCATTGGAGCGGATTTGATCCAGCGGAACGCGCCGGATTTGATAAACGGGGGATTGATAGGGGGGATTCATGAAATGTTGCGGTATTTGTTGACGGCGGCACGGCGCCGGGCAATCGCTCCCTTGGTTGGACTGAATCCGGCATATCTGCAGAAATAGTCATTTTTCATGATGCAGATGCACATGCGCTTGTAAGAGGGCACCTGCCGGAAATTGCTGACGGGCATGTCGTCGGGATAACCCATGAATTGAACGATATCGCGTCCATCGTAGCGGCCCGATTTTCCCGTCACGGCAGCCAGCGGGTAGGCCGCCAGCACTTCATCGGCGGTTCCGGGATCGACGGTTCCCCCCTGCATCCAGTACCTTTTGGATTTTTCCAGGATGTTGTTGTAGTGGGCCGCCGTCCTCGCATCCATCGTGGAAAGCAGGAATTCATAATACGATTTCCAGGTATGGCCGGGCGGCAGCTTGATGGTTTTCCAGCCCATGGCCGTCGTGCCTCCGTACAGGCCCGTAAAATTGACGCCGTTGACCCGGCCGATCATGCGCGCCCAGTTGGAGGGATCGATCACTTTGTAGAGCTTCAGGCTTTCCTGGGCACAGTCGTTGAACGGGCTTGCCACCCGCATCTGCCCGGCAGTAAGGCCCGCCTGGTACAAGAGGTCATAGAGACGGTTGTAGTCAAAACCAAAGCGGGCGGTGGCCGTCCAAATATCGCTGACGCGCCAGTCATAGAGAGGGTAAACGTTGGCCGTCACGGCACTGGTCTGCGTAATCCACTTCCTGCCCTCGTAGGATCTCCTTTTTTTGCCGCGTGCCACGGCCGCGTACCTGTTGAGGCTTTCATCCGCCCGCAGCCCCACCATGACGGCGGTGGTGCCGCGCTTTTTGGCAAAATGGCGCGAGAGCTTGTCCTGGAATTCGTAGTCCACCATGCCGTGCCGGAACGGAACGTCCAGATTCCCTTCGTGAACCACATAGGGATTTTCCGGCATGGCCCGCACCCACAGTTTTTTTTTGGCGGCGTCCCACGGCGTCCAGTAAGGTTCCCCCAGGGCGCATGCCGACTGGGCCTTGATCGGCACGCAGTACCACATTTTACGGATGCCCGGGAACTGTTCCAGGAACGTCCGGGTCACATACTCGGTCGTCATCTGGTACTGGGCCTCATAATCAAGGTGGTACATGGTCAGCTTGTCCAGCAGACCGTGTTCGTCGGCGTAATTGTAGCACAGATTGAGCAGGACGCCGCTGTCCTTGCCGCCCGAGAAGGCCACCAGAACATTGTCAAACTCCTGGAAGCAATAGGCTATGCGCTCCAGGGCCGCTTCATAGACGTTTTTGTCCAGGTAGGTTTTCACAATTCTTCCAAAGCCTTTCTTCCGTCACCCATCGTCAATTCCCTGCCGGGCGGAAATACGCCGGCACGGATACTATTGACGGAGGCCATGTATTTTTCCTGAAGTTCTTTTAGTGGCTTGCAGTCGATAGGGATATCCCATGCTTTTCCAAACAGGGCTGCAACGCCTTTATGCCCGCATAAGTAAATAACATCATGTTTTTCCATGTTTTAAAATACGCAGTAGGTGATTGTTCGCTGTTTTCCTGCAACAACGCCAACCTACTCAATTATTATAGCAGGTCAATGCTTTTACTGCAATTATTTCAGTAATTTTATTTCCATTCGCCTTCTTCTCAAAATACCTATGCTTTTTAGCGAGTAACGCCATTCCCGACGTTCCGCGCCCATGACGGCATGGCCGCCTTCTCTTTTCCGGAGCGTCCGCATCATTTTCAGCATCAATGTTCCGCTATGGGAATCACGGCCCTGAGCCTGGGGATGCAGGAGCAATTACATCCTTGGGCGTCACGTTGAATGGACAAATTCTGCGATGACGGCGTTATGCCCGGTCTCTCGTCACGAACGTTTTTCCCAAGCGCCATCCTGCGTCCGCATTTTTCAGATTGGCGAGGCAGCCTGCTGTTCCCTATTGAAGGAAAGATATCTGGCCTTTCTTTTTCAAAAGCCAGGAAGCCTGGCGGAATACGGCTCTGCCAGTCACGCTTTGAGCAAGTTGCCAGGTTCGCCTTCAGCGTTTCATGATGCCCTCCGGCACACCAATTTCATGCCAAGACGGAATCAAAATCATGCTTCACTATGATTCACGGCCGATTTCGCATGAATTCCGCCTTTTTCACCCTGAACCGGGCAAAAAACAACCCTCACAAGCAGTTGCACTTGTGAGGGTTAGAAAATTAATGGCTCCCCCGGTTGGGCTCGAACCAACGACCTAGTGATTAACAGAGAACTAATAAATTAACACAATACACTTATTATTATAATATTACATTTTTATCATTACGCCAATATTACGCCAAAGAGAAGTTTAAACGTGAAGATTTACAGCCGTTTGTTATCGTTTCTCATGTTGGGCTTGCGAAAATACGTCAACCGGAAGGAGGGGCTATGATTGAAACGGCGTACCGCTTTCATCAGGCCTGGAGAAGTTCAGGATGCTTGCTGACAAGCTCCAGAAGGCGGGCGGAGGAACCGCTGGGGCGCCGCTGACCGCTTTCCCACTTGATCAGCGTCGAAAGACTCACGCCCAGCAGCCGGGCAAAATCCTTTTGAGTGACGCCCCGGGATTGGCGAAGCTGGGCAATCGCGTTTTCATTGGCCCATGCACGGGACTTGCCGGGAACGATGACCGCTGCCCGGGGTTCGGGCAGGGGCGTTCCGTCCGTTAGACAGTCCTCAACGTACAATTCCGCACATTCATCCAGATTCCGCGCTACTTCCTCCACGGTGCTTCCATGGGTGCAATCTCCATCCAGTTCAGGTAGGGAGCCGACAAAGCATTCATCCTCGTCACTCCACCTGATAAACCTTACGTAAGGACGGGCAAGCCGTTTTATTTTTTCTTTCTCGTTCATTATTCTTTATTCCATGGTTCAGGCAATCGGCAAGGGGACTCACGCCCCCTTGCCTTTTGCTTCCTCGATCTTTTTGCGGACTTGCTTGATCAGGTAAGGCTTGGCATCGTCTCCGTCCTTCCCGGGGATGGTAGCGGAAACGCCGGACGGATGCTTGAACCGTCTATGGGAACCCTTACCGCCCGATGTGCGCTGAAATCCGTTTTGGATCAGGGAGGCAACAATATCGCGAATTCTTGTTGCCATGTCGGGAGAATATAACACTATGTGTTGTTTAGCAAACAAAAAAATAACACTTAGTGTCATTTCTTCCTCGTGTTCTCGGCAATCCGTTCCAGAGAAACTAAAAAACTGCCGTTCCCATTTTGGACTTGCAGGAAAAATCCAACCGGGAATGATGGGAAGCATGGAACAGTATTACATTACAACGGAAGACGGAAAGACGGAAGGTCCATATCTCTTTGAATCACTGGAAACCTTTTACAAACACGGCAAGATAACCAAAGACACTCTTGTTTGCATTGCTGGCGGTCAAGAGTGGGTACAGCTCGAAACAGTCTTAAGACAGGAAGCGGAAAAAGCTCATAAGAAATCTAAAAAAATGTCTTTGGAAAGATTGATGAATGAGTATGACCCTATTCCCAAAAAACAATCTGCTGAAAGGATACAGGAAGACCACGAATCATTGGCAATAAATATTGAAGGATTGCTCTGCATCGTCGGCGTCATAGCTCTGATTACTGGGGTTTTGGTGTTCCTGTTTTATGCCCAAAAACAACCTGGAATTGGGCTCATTTACCTGCTTACCGGAGCTTTCTCCTGTCTTGGGTGTTTCTGGTGCGCCAAGGTTATCAAATTGCTCTCTCGTGTCGTTGACTTGCTTTCCGTAATAGCCAAAAGGATATGTAACGTTGGGGGCGAGGATTGAAAAATGCGCCCCTGGGGTCAGGGGCGTGGGTGCCAGGTCTTGGTTCATTATCTTCTGCGGTAAGGAAGATTCACAACACCCCCTGGGCGTTTCTGCCTCTCTGTTTTGTTAGCCCATTCTCCCAATGCTCTGATTTGCACATTGAAATCTCTAAGCCCTTGATTTAGTTCCTCTTTTAAGCCATTGAAGGCACGTTTTGTCGTAACCCCGAATTCTTCAAGTTTGGCCCTGAAGAGTTTACCCAATTCCCGCATTTCATTTTCATCAATGAATCCATCAGCCGCGGCGGCTTCGATGTTTTTACGTATGGCGTCAAGGGCCTTGTTGGCTAGGGCTGACTGGCGGGGGGTAGAGCTTTTGCCCGTCTTCATGATCATGCCCTGTACAAGGGTTTTGATAGCCTTGTCGGCTTCCCGCTTCTGCTCCTGTTGAAGCTTCTTCAGTTCACGTTCACGTTCTTTCTCAAGCTTCTTCTGCTCTTTCTCGGCTTCCTTCTTTTCCCGTTTGTCCTCCTTTTTATTGAACAAACTGACATTCCCGGCATTGATACGCTCCTGCGTTCTCAATCCCCGTTCCTGGTCAACAATACTGTTCACGTAATTTGCCATGATGTCCCCAATCCTCCCGGCTTCTTCTCTGGCGGCGGCAAGGTTGTCCGCAAGCTCTTTTGCTTTGGTGTTTTGGTCTTCCAGGGCTTTCTGGTATTCCCCGGCTCGGCTGTTCACATCTGTTCCTTGCTGGTAGGAGGGTTCAAAATTCACATCGGATTGGCGGAACAATTCTCGGAGTTCATCTATTCTGACAGTGGCGGCGTTGCCTTCACTTTGGGCGACGTCACGAGCAGACAAAAGACGTTGTTTTCTTTGTATTGCCTCCTCAAGCTCTGTTCGTTCGAATGATCCTCTAGTCAGTTGCCCTGATCTTTTGTACATACCAAGGGTTTCTTCGAGTTGCTTTATTTGTTCTTCTGTTTTTTGCAACTCTCTATTACTCGCATCAATTCGTTCCTGGGCTTTTTGCTGTTGATTGAACAGACCACGGACTTCTTGAAGGGAAGGCATCTGACCTTGAATGAACTTCATATCAAAATCCTTATCTTGCAAACTATCACGGTTTTGAACGGCATCGTCCAACTGCCTTCCGTGGTCCATGAATTCCCTTTGAGATACTTCCAATTCCAAACGGCGTATCTTGTCGTCAAGATTCTGGTTGATCATCATCATTCCGTAGTCCCGCTGACGCTTGGTGATTTTGCCGTCCTCAAAGTCATTGTCCAACTTCACGCGGGCAAGCTCGGCGTCCTGCGTGTCAATGCCCTTCTGGCGGGCGGCTTCCTCCCTCCGTAGCTGGATTTGCCGTTCAATCTCCTGCGTTTGCAAGCGGTATTGCGTCGTAATGCCCTTCACAAAGTCTTCAAACCCTTTGTTTATGGCATTCGTGCGATCGTTCCGGTTGTCATCCATCATCAGGGAATAGCTCTTTTTGACGGCTTCGGCGGTGTCCGCAGCTATTTTTTTCATCCTTTCAGCTTTCTTTTCCGCTTCCTGGACCAGCTCATCGCTTTTGGCCTTAAAATGGTCAATCAGGGCACTAATGCCCGCGGTAAGCCCCTGGATCAGCAACATAGCCCAGCCCAGCGGCCCCATGGCCGTCTTGATGGTAGTACCGAACAAATGAATGAATGGAATGGCCCCCCGCAGGGAACTTGACATGCCGAGGATGCGCGTTGCCGCAATGGTGATTTGCCCCGCCATCCCCTTGACCTGCGTCGTGGTGAGTTCTCCGGCTTCCCCTGCCGTCTTGATGCGCCTTCCCAAATCCTGAATATTCTTCAGGGCGTCCGCCTGGGCTACGTTGTCCCCCGCCTTCCGGGCCTCTTCCAGCTTGGCAATGTAGGCTTCAAGCTCGGCCTGCAATTCCTCATAGGTGGCAGAGGCGCGGCGGTTGTTGGCTTCCAGACGTTCCACCGTAGCCGCGGCGGCTTTCTGCTTCCGGGCTTCCGCATCTTCGGCCTTGTCCGCTGCCTTGTCGGCGGCGTCCATTTCCTTGTTGTAATCGTCGATGATCTTCTGAAGGTTTTCGTCAAGGCCATCCCCCCACTTCGCCCCAAGGTCCAGGTTGGAGGCTCTATCGTTGAGAACCTCAAAGACGTCATCCACCTGTTCCAGCTTCTTTCGGAACTCTTCAGAGGTCAGCACGGCGTTGGTGACTTCGTCAATAAATCCGGTCAATCCCGGGTTGTCATTGAAGGCGGCTTTCATCCGGGAGCCGGCGGCGGTCAGGGCGTCGGCGTATTCGTCAAGTTTGCTCCTGGCGTTTTCCAAAGCTCTTTCCTGTTCCGGCCCTATGCCCTCATTCATGGCGGCGCCGGTTTCCTCGGCTGCCGTTTTGGCATTGTTCAGGGCATCGGTTACTTGGTTGATGGCGTCCGCGCTTTCTCCGGCCCCCTGGGCCGCTTCCAGTGTCTTGTTAATGGCTTCCGCAGTCTGGTCGGCTCCGGAAGTGTCGGCGGTCGTCCTGATGTTGATGTTTAGTTCTTTGTTTGACATATCGTTTATTTATTGGTTGTCGAGATTCAAGCGGGCGTCGCAAAGGGCGTGCATGACCTCCCAGCGGGAGGATTGGGGAATGTGGGGAGGCCGGGGGTTGCCGACGCTGACCACGTCATAGGAGCGGGCGTAGTCCTCCGGGTCCGTTGTACTGCTGTCCCAGTTCCACCAGGACCAGCGCCCGGCCCGGTTGCTGGGCGTCCACGGACTCACCAGCCGGACGCGGTCATCTCCGCACAGGTCAAAGACGGTCCGGGCAATCGTCAAATCCTCCGGGGCCAGCGGGGGCAAATCGCGTTCCTGCAGGGCGGCGGCCGCCAGTCTGGCCGCCCGTCCGCTCATGGCGTAGGCAAGCCCGTGGGCCTCCCGGACACCGTAGCCGCACGAATACCAGTCCAGGCCGGCACCGGGCATGCTTTCAATCCAGGAACCGGACAGAAGCGCCGTATCCGAGTCAATCTTGACGACGATGTCATCATCCGCGGCGCCCCCGGCCAGCGTGGAAATAATCCCCCGGACGCATTCCGGGCCGCGCAGGTTGCCGTTGCGGGGGAAGCTGCTCTGACGGTACCGCGCCCCGTAAGCCAGGAAGGCCCGCCTGACGTTTTCCGGCACCGGGGCGGCGCTGTCATCCACTACCGTGACCAACGCCGCGGGAAGGGCCGTTCTGGCGCACCGGACGCAGGCAATAGCCTCGTTCGCATCTCCGGCATACGTAAAAATATAAATCCTGATCATGACTTTCCGGAGGGGCCGAAGGTTCCCGGGTGTATCTGCAAGTAGACCGTCCCCGCCTGATGCTGCACAACCTTGTTGCCGTCGATGGTGGCAAGGTGGAAAAAATATTCATAAGGAGTCTGGCGGTCCTCTTCCCCCAGCTTCACAGGATCGGTAACCCCGCCGACCGCAGAAAGATAGGAACCCATGTATTTGGCGTCTTTATCCAACTGCACCTTCAGCCAGACTTCCCCGGAGGTGGTGGGGCTTTTCACCCAGCCCCCGGAGCCGGCGCCCTCCGGCAGCATGCCCCCGATGTAGTTGCCGGCATACATGGCCTTCCCTTGGCGGATGTAGGCTTCATTCACCTTCCCGGCATCATCGTAGGCAAGCCGGCACTGGAAGCCGACTTCAACGGCGCTTGTCCCCATGGCCGGGGGCTCCTGGGCTTGTCCGATCTTGACGGACGGTCCCACGCTGGGGAGCTCCGGCTTTTTGTCGTCCATGTCCGGGCTGGGGATGGTCCCGCCGCCGCCCGGTCCCACGCCGCCCGCGGAACCGTCGCCGGAAGACGAGGAAGCGGACGCCTGGGAGGTGTTGCGGAGGGCATCGGCGAGCTGCTTGCTCTTGTCGATGGAGTCTTGCAAGGAAAGCTGTTCCGCGGCACCCACCGTCACATCAGACGCTCCCGTCTTGAGGTCGAGGGTAATTTCCTGGATGACGGAACGCATGGTTTCCCACTCGCGCAGCCCTCCCGTGATGGAGAGGCGCCCCCCGCAGACCTGGTCAAAGTCGTCGTGCACAGTCGCGGAGCCGTCATAGGGCATGATGCGGGTCGCCTTGTAGATACTCTCCGTAAATTTGACGTACAGGGCTGCGGAATTGTAGTCTCCGTCGTCTCCCGGGTTACCGGGGTCAACCGGACCGTCCCCGTTATCCAGGTATTCCACCGTTCCCTTGTCGTCCATCAGGTACCGGGCATGGGCGACGTTGGTCGTCGTCACCTCAAACGGGATCAGCCCTATCCAGCGGTCGCCGCCGTCCGTGCGCCCGGCAAATTCCGGAAAATACTGCTTGGCCGTGGCGGGCGGATCCGTGGCGCGCAGCCGAACGTCTACCTTGACCTTGCCCCACTTGATTTTTGAGTTCTTTCCGTTGATTTGGCCGCCTATGAGCTCGTGAGAAATGGCGTTGCGGTCATAGCCCCGGTGCTCTGCGTCAGCGGGAGTGATAGGTACCACTGTCGGGAGGTTGGCAACTTCCAGGTTGGCGCAGTCCGCCAGGGCCGGCACCCAGCGCTTGACGCGGGCCAGCCATTGAGCTTTTGCCGCGGGGAATTTGTCACCCCTGACGGTCATCCGGGGAGCGTCATAGCCCAGCGTCCCAGTTTCCACGGGCTCGTGCTGGCCGGAGGCATCCGACACATTGAGCCCGCCCGGCACATCCACCTCCGCAGTGACCACATAAGGCTGGGACAGGGACGCCCCCGGAGGGTAGACGGCCACGGCTCGCTGCACATTGGTGCCAATGGAGGCGTTGCAGGTCAGCCCTACGGCAGGGGGCACCAGGTCGGGCCGCGCCTTGAGGGAAAGGGTGCTCACGTCCACGGCGGACAGGTCAAGCACCACGTCCGGCAGGTTGGCATGATCGGCGATGACCAGCGTGACAGCGTCGTCAGAGCCGTATTCAAACCACGCGGCCATATTGGGGCGCCACTTCTGCACCTGGATAAGCAGGGAGGCGTAAGTCTCGGAAGAGTAGGCAAAGGGTATCAGTTCGGCGTCCTCGTCAATCCGAAGGTCATACCTGATGGGAACCAGAGCCGTTTTGATGGCGTGGTCCAGGATGCCGGACAGGGCGTCCTTGATTTTGGCCGTGGCCTGTTTGACCTCGCTCCCATCGGTGCCGTATCGATATGAGGCAAAGATTCCGCGGGAGCGCCCATCGCTGAAATATTGGATGTTGGCGAGATTCCACCAGTAGTCATGAATTTTGATGTCCCAGCTTTCGGAGGTGCCGTCCAGGGAGTGTTCCGGGTTGATGACCGGGCCAATGAGCAGGGTTTTCCCGCGCCAGACGACTTTCACTATTTCCCCCTCTTCGTAGGGGCATTCGGAAAAGCGGTCTACGGGCACGCGGAAGGAGACGGAGGCGCCCCCGAAGGAAAGCCGGCTGTAGGCGGGGCTTTCGGCGATGTCCAGGAATTCGCTGCTGGAAACGTCAAGGGTTTTCATAGGGGTTTGCCAAGAGTGAAGTTGTAGGAGACGATGAAATACAGCCCTGTCACTTTGGGTTCCGCGTCGGTGACGACGGCCTCGAACCGCTGCTCATGGGAACCGAGGCAGTCGGCCCATGCCAGGGTTCCCTTCCCCGCCGTCTTCCAGTCGCGGAGCCATTCGTAAAAGCTCCTCCACGCGTCCATGTGGGAATCACATTCCCGGACGGTGGAGATGGAGAAGGACATGGAAAGGTTCCCGAAGGCATCCAGGCGGGGAAACGGACTGTTGATGATGGGAGTTGCCGAGGTGCCGAACTGGACCGGGAAAGCGTGTTCCGGCAGGGCATCGAGCAGGCATTCCCCGGCGCGGACGACGGGGCGCCCGTCAAAAGTAACGGAAAAAGGAGAAACAGTCGTTTCCATGTCTCAAAAATGGTAAAGGGAATACGGGCCGCCCCTCCCCATGCAAAGAACCAGAGGGGCGGCCCGCGTGTTATGCCTCGGCAGAAGCCGGGAAAGCGATTTCCTCGGTGGGCGTCAGGGAATTCAGGGAGGAAGGAATAACCTCAAGCGTCAGTTTCGGCGTGAGCAGCTTGTTGTTTTCCGTGGGGAGTTCTACCTTGAGCAGCGCCGCGACTTCCAGGACCATAATTTCCTTCTTGTCTTCCTGGTACTTGGTAAGGCGCGCCCACATGTTTTCTCCGAATCTGGTGCGGGAGAAAGGCTGCACCTCCTTTCCGGCTTCCAAGCGGTCCGTCTGGTAAATGATCTGCCAAAGCAGCGGATTCATTTCCGTGACGTTCACCTCAATCGTGTTGCCGGTTACTTTGGTGTTCTTCCGGGTGACATAGGATTTCGTGGCGCGGCTGAACGCCGTGCGGGAGTCGTCTTCCGTGGCGGGAGTGATCTTGTAGTCGATGACTTCACCGCCCGGCAGCCAGGCTTTTGATTCCTTGGCCGGCTTGAAGCTTTCGTCAACGGTGTCCGTACCGCCGGTCTTCGTGATTTCCGTGCCGAAAGGGCACAAATCCAGGAAGGTACCGACAAGCATTTCCTTGTTGACCAGCTCGGGGGTCGGCGAGATTGTTTCTTCTTCGGGCATAATGGTTTTAATTTACGTTTTCAATAAAGGTCACTTTCCCGGCGTCGGCGTGGACTTTGTACACGTCTTCCGGGATGTGGACGATTTTTCCCCGCGCGGCGATGCCGTGAGGGAGTTCCAGCTTGTTGACGGCCACCCGGCATTTGACGATGCGGGGCGCCGGAGCAGTAGCGGCCTCCTGGGCCGCGGCGGTGGTGGGTTTAGTTGCCATGTTTGATAATCAGGGTTGTTTCCATCGTCAGGACGATGGACTTTTTCAGGATTTTGGCGAGAGCCGGCTTGGAGCTGGTAACGATTACCTCCGTCATCATCAGCCGGGCATGGTTGCGGCGCCACTTGTGAAAGCCCTCCTGGATGATGTCGGCAAGGTCGTCGGCGTCCCAGCCGTCACCGTCCAGAAGCGGGTTGCTCTCCACGGTGACGTGCCATCTGGCCGTGCTTTTGCCGCTCCTGCTCAACTTGTCCGGAACAATTTCCGGACGCTCCATGACGATGACGGTTTCCAGGGAACCGGTCACCCTCTTGATTTCTTCCTCAAAGGAACCGTCCCATGCCTTAATAATGATTTCCGGGTCTTCCCCGTTGTTGGCCGCGGAGCAAATTTCCACGGCCCGCTGACAGAGGACTTCCGCAAATGCAATGACAGGCGACTTCTTCAGGGTTTTCTTCATATCGGATTGCTCCAATCCTGGTGTTTCGGCCCTCCGTAAATGACGTCGCTGGGCTGGTGCCCATCGTAGGGGGCAAACTCGACTTCACAGGCAGCCACGGCGCGGAGTTTCGCGCGGGCATCCTGATATTGAGCCGCCCGCGCCGTCCCCTGCAGGGATTCGCTTGAACCTGGCACGGAGCTGGTGACGGCATCCCGCACCAGAATGCAGGTGGTGAATACCAACTCCGCGGGAACGGAACTGGAATCCATCGCAATCCTGGCATTTCTGGGGCAGGAGTTGACTGCAGCCGCCACCTCGTTGCAGACCTCGCGGATGATGTCGCTGATTTTGTCCCGGGCAATGGAAGTAATTTCCTTGTCCTGGCAATAGCGGGCAACCGCTTCCGGGGTAATCCTTACGAGGGCCATTGTTTCAATAAGGTTATACCTTGACGGCAAGGACGGCTTCCTGTGCCGTGCTGTCGCCTGCGGACGTTTCAGCTGTGATTTTCAGGCGCAGCCAGGGGCCGGCCTCCAACGGAACGCGCATGAACACTTCTCCGGAGCCGGAACCATTGCTCTCACCCCCCGTCGCAACCAGCTTCGGGGAATCCAGTTCCGTCCAGGCATCACCGTCCTCGGACGATTCGACGGTGAGGGTCATCGTCTTGCCGGCGGCCAGCGCGGGAAGCTCTTCGTGCTTCAATGAAATGACAGCGCTGTCGATGCCTCCTTTCTGTCCGATATGAATCGGGGCAGACGTTACCGTCTTTCCGGTTCCCGGCATCTTCAGACGGATCGTAAGTGCTTCGTCATTGCGGTACATATTCTTCATCATGTGGTGTGTTTCTCCTTTCTGCGGATAAAAGGTTAATTTTTGAGGGCAAGGGAGTTGCGACGGGCGCGGAAAAAGTCTTCCGCAAATGCGACGCGGACGCTGGACAGTGATTCGTCATCAAGCAGGGAATCCACTTCCAGAATCTTGATTCCCATCACGGAATCGGGTTCAGGGGCGATCATGCCCGTTCCGCCGTTTCCGGTGGCAGGCGTAAGGGTTCTGGATTCCTGCAACAGCAATTTCACATTGCCGTTCATAACCACATAGGAAATCATGCCGCGCAAGGCCGCAGGAAACAGGCTCTTCGCCTTGGCGACAAGTTTGTCCGTCAAGGGATGCTGGGCGCTGATGTTCTTGATGCGGGCCACGGAAAACGGAGATTCCACGGCAATGCCCGTCCAGCCTTCCAAACGGGAAGTATAGGCCCTCATTGTTCCTGATTCCCCGTCTTCCGTATTCCTGGCTACGGTCTCTTCCTGCACCGGAGACATGGAAAGCGTCTTCTTGTTCCCCCATATGGAGTGCAGGAAGTCGTCACCCAAAATGACCAGGTAAGCGGAAGCTCCGGAGTTGTCGGCGCGGTTGGCTTCCGAGTCTTCCTGCTTGGAAGGATCCGCGGAAATTGTCATATAATCCCCCATCTGTTCAGAAATAGCCGGGAACACATTTTCCTGTTCCGGAAGCCTGTACCACATCTGCAGGGCAATGGAGGCCATGGCACCCAACGTAACGCTTCGGGTTTCCTTGGTGAGCAGCTGCGCCCCCCTGGCGGAGCTGGTGACAACGGCCTTGTCCACCGCAATAGGTCCGTCAATGTAGTAGCACTTAACGGTTTTATTGGTGTATTCGGTCGTCAGGTTCTTGGCTCCGGCATTGGCCGGACGAAACCCGAAACGGGGAATGCCGGTGGGCATATTGATTTCGTACTGCGTTCCGTCAATAACGGTAACGGGAAACGCGGTTACTTCCGGGGATGCAAGTCCAACAGAACGGACTGCGTCAAGGGCCTTGATAGATCCTGTTCCTTCCTGCTGAAGCACGTCCAGCAGGGTCATAAATTCTTTCGCGGGCATATTACTTGTTCAGGTTATTGAGTTCGGTTTCAAAGGAGCTGCGAAGAGCCGCGGTTCCCGTGACGGGTTCTTTTGGGGAGCCTTCCGGCTTGCCGGCATTCACGTCATCGAATGCGGGATTTTTCGGCAGGGCGTTCAACTGCTTGCTGGCGGCAATATAGTCTTCCGTCAGGGCTCGTTCCCAAAAGGTCTTGGATGCTTCATCCTTCGGGGCGATTTTGCCCGCAGCAATGGCATCGGCAACGTCCTGGACGGCGCGTTCCTTCACCTGCTTCCTGGATGCGGCAATTTCTTCCTGGCATTTCGCCAGCTCCTTCTTGCTTGCTTCCAATTCATCGGAGCTGGCCTTGCCTTTGTCCTGCAGGGCCTTGATGCGCTCCAACACGATAGCCTCGGCATTTTCAGCCTTGGCTTCTTCCTCGGTCAAAATGCCGAGGGCAACGAGTTTAGTGATGTCCATGTCTCGGTTGGTTGTATGGTTGTCTTGCTGGTCGAGGCCCTCCCTGGGCTTCTCAAGGTCTCTATTGTCGCCCGGTTTCCCGGGGTCTTCAACGTCGTCAAAATGGGCTACGTCGCCCTCCATTCGGCTGGCGGCAATGCGTTCGATGTCGTCAAATGCGGGGTCATTGACCAAGGAACCTACTTCTATGGATTCCGGCAACAGGCCGAGGATTTCCCCGGTTCCCTTGTCGCGCCGGAAGCGGGGGCTGTGATAGCCGTAATTGCCGCCTTCCACGTCCGTTCTTCCCTTCTCCGTCCATCCTTCCAGTTCCAACACAACGCCTTTTTCCTCGTTCCACACAAACCGTCCCGGCTTGTAAGAGGCGGGCCCCATCTCATGATCATAGAGCCCGACCGGTTTGACGTTGCTGGATAGCTTGGCTTCCAGGTCGGCATTGAGCCGGGGAACGCAGTCGGACGTTACCCGCACCACACACGTTCCCGGCTGGCCGTTGAGCGAGCATTTAATAGTATGTTCTCCTTTGGGGGCCCACAGGATAGCCATGGGAGCCTTGCCGTGGTTGCCGGCTACCGTCGTTATCAGCGTACTCATGCCCCCATGATGAGGCACAGTGGAGGTATGGGGCAATAGACGCAAAATGGGCTACAAAATATTCAAGCCGTAACGATCAGGAATAAAATCCCGGCTGGCCGAGAATAATATCTTGCCACCTCCCAAAGTTTTACGTAATATTATAATGGTATTGGGAGAGAATTGATTTCTCAGTCCCTGCTCTATTGAATTAAGAAAAAACACTAATTAAAAAAGAAAGGTACTTACCATGAAAATGATTTTTTTATGGGCCACATGTTTAGTTGTCATAACCGGTTGCAATGCTCCTCAAGAGAATCATGATCAAATTGAAAACGGTGGAACAAAAATAGAAAACAAGTCGGAAAATTCTAATTTTTACGGCACTTATGAAGGAACTCTTCCCGCTGCCGATTGTGAAGGTATAAAGACGACACTGACATTAAATAAGGATAAAACTTATATACTGAGGAGCGAATATATAGGAGAAGGAGAAAAAAGCGCAACTTTCGAATCAAAAGGTCATTATAATTTGATAAATGGAAACTTGATTGAATTATCTCTAACCTCTTCTAATGAAAAATCTTATTATAAAATACTTGATGGTAGTAAATTAATGTTGTCAGACAAAGAAGGATCAATTAATCAAGGAATCTTATCCGAACATTATATTTTAAAAAAGAAATAAAACTATTTCTATAACAAATCTTTTTTCTACTCCGCCGCAGTTTCCCCTCTGCGGCGGTTTATTTTACACCGTCTTTCAGCTTAGCTCTCCTAGTCAATTTATCCAGTCTTCGGAACCTCCCCCGTCATCAAGCATGGCATCCATGAAGTGTTTGAATGCTATGCCCGTAAGTTCTTCCATATCCGGAAAAGCCTCCGGCCATGGCGCAAAGATCTGCGACTTCTTGAGCTTATAGACGGCCCTGACTCCGCCATGCCCGTCCGATTCAAAAAGGCAGCCCGGCTCCAATCCGGAGCCGGTCATGCTGTTGCGAAGGTTGAGGATGCTTTTACGAAGAGTGAAAAGTTTGCGGCCCGTCATAGAGGCGTAAGCGCCAGCGCGAACGCCGTGCGCCTCCGGAATGACAGGAATGGTCAGCGCCTGGGCCCGCTTGGCCGTCACCGTGCCGCCGTAGATTTTCAATAACAGGGATTGTGCAAGGTCTAGAGGTTCCCCCCCGTTCCCCTCCCCTGCCTGCCCGGTGAGGTAGATGCGGGCACCGTCCGCCGTCGTCTCGGCAAACCAGTTTCGGGCAATGTCGTTGGCCCACCCGGTTTTCTTCCTTCCAGGCCCGTGGGTCGGCAGGGACGTGTTTTCAAAGTGTCCGGATTCCGCCTTGTTCCTGTACCAGGACGAAAGCCAGCTTTTCACTCCCTCCCCCATGCGTTCATTGGCTTTCGCCAAACTTTCCGGAGCTGCTATTTTTTTCACTTCTGCAATTACCGGGTCAACACCGTTCAAGTCGATCGTCAGGTTCATATCTCGTCTTCAATCCGATTGATTTCCCACCCCTTCCGGTAGGCCTCCGCGCCGGCGTCCCACAGGGTTTCCTGTAATAAATCATCATCGGTGAGGTCCATGTCCGGGAGGCGGTCAAGCACGGCGGCCAGTTCTGCCCGGAATTCGTCATCAGAAAGCCCTGATTGAGCCTTGCCGATCAGTTCCCGGACAAAGGCCACGCATGGAGCGGCCCACGCCTGCAAGATGTCTTCAGCGGCCTTTTCCGCGTCCTGCTCCAACTCGACGGCCAGGGCGAGCGGAGCTAGTTTTTTCCCTCGGCAGCCGCCGCTTCAATGGCGTCCCCGTACTGGCCCGGAGCGGAGCCGATGGACGGGGCTTTTCTCAAAACGGCTTCACCTTCCCGGGGCTTGGGGATTTTGACGATGGCACGGGCAAATTCTTCTCCGACATCCATTACGTCCGCCGCCTTGGAAACGGTTTCCAGGGCTTCCGCGTCAATGCCGCGGATGGAGGGGACAAATTGAGGGAGCCGGGAGGGAATGCGCCCGTAGTTAAGGCGGATGATAGCCGGGATAAGCTGGGAATTGAGGATGTTCGCCACGGCCTGCCCCACGTCTTCAATAACCTCTTTGCGGATGCCGGCATGAACTTTGCCAAGGGCATACGCCCCGCCGTCCCCCTTGGAGCTGGTCAGGCTTTGACCCAAAATGAGATTGTCGCATTGTTCATCCGCCAGTTTGATCAAATCCGCCTGGGGCAGCCCGTTGGCTCCCTTCACGGCGTCGTGAAGCTGAAACTCTAAATTTTGCGTGGAAACGGCCCAGCCTCCGGAGCCGAGGTTTTGCAGCATTTCTGCGGCCTCCGCCTTGGCCTTTTCGTCTCCCCTGACCTTGGCCGTGCGGAAGGGGATGCCGAAGAGCTCGCAGAACGTCATCAGCCAGGGCAGCCCGTAGCAGGCAGCCCCGAACCAACCCACCAGACACCGGAGCTTGGCGCCAAAGATGGGGTGAAATACGTCGGTCTTGTTCAGGCCAATCAGGAACTTGTCCGGAGGGAACTCTTCCCCTTCCAGGTCGTTTTCAAGGCCATTGCGGAAAAGGAGCAGGCGGTCCTTCTTTCCGTAGTTGTATTCCCACGCGTAGAATTGAGCGGAAAGAGGCTCATAGCACCGGGGATAGATAATATCATCCGCCGCCCATTTGATTTGATGAACGGTATTGCCGCAGGTGAGCATGTAGGTCAGGGATTTGATCAGATCGTCCGCCCCCTGCTCTACCGTGTCCGGTTCCGGTTCAGACCGCCAGAAGGCAGATTCGACGAGTTCTGCCATTTCCTGCGCTTCCGGCGTCGGCTTCTGTCCTTTTTCCGTCCAGGGCATGACTGTCCACTCCATGCGGGCAACGGCGCTTGCTATTTCTCCAAGGTTCTTGCGGAGGCGCGGCCATTTTTCCAACATAGCCATGAAGAGCTGTTCTTGTCGGTCCAACTGCCCGGAAGCAATGGAGTCTTTCAATGCCTTCAGGGCTTTGGGGTCAAGCTCGGAGGCGGGCCAGTGCTTGAATTTGTTGTCGGCAGACGGAGAAACCAGTATCTGAAACGCTTCTCTCGCCTTGCCGCGGAGTCTTGGAAATAATGCCATGGACGGAAAAAGGGATAAGGGTTAAACGATGGAACGGGCAACACTGAAGGCGTCGTCACAACGGCGCAGCCAGCCCTTGCCGAATACGGAGAACTGCTTACAGGAGCGATAAAACGCCTTGCGCTTTTCCTGGAGGCCAACCAAAAATACCGCTTCGTCCGTCCCGGCCAACTGGTCCTGTAGCTCTTGTCTGGTCTTGGGTCCAACAATGCCGTCCACCGTGAGCCCGGCGCCGTGGATATTCAGTGCGCGCTGAAGGATTTTCCCGGTGTTCCTGCTGCCGGAATTGAAGTAATGGTCGCGCAGGATGAATTCCGTAGCCGGGTGGGCATCGGAGCCAATCCAGGCGCGGACCGCGGCGGTATTGTCCAGGACGTACTGAAGGCAGCCCTCCCAGGCTTCTTCCCGCTTTCCGGCGTCCAGCAGGGACTTGAGGCGGTTGAATACGGCGGGTTCAATGCCGTCGCAAATGCCGCAAATTTCCCACTTACCGCCCTTGTCAGCGGCGGGAAGACGGGAGACGCGCAGGGAGGCCGGCCCGGTTACGCGGCTGTCTTCAAAGCGGAGGATGGCCGCAGCCATGTTTCTTTCAGTGTTATTCATAGTTATAACTTGTTTTGATTAGAACTGGTTAGAACTTGTAAGAAAAACTTTACAGTTCAGTCGACAATCTCCCATTCTTCGGAAAACAGTTCGATAAACGTCTCCTTCCACGGCACCCGCCCGAAACGGGATTCCACGTACAGATAGGGAGCTGTCATCTTGCTGTGCTCGTCCGGGAACTGGGCGCGGATGACTACATCCGGGGACCACTTCGGCAATCTGGCTCCCTTGCCATTTTTCAAAGCGTGGAGAGCATCCGAAAAAGAGAGTCCTGAATTGGTGTATAAATTGTTAGGCATATTATTTTTGGGTCTGATGTTCAAGGTTGGAAAGGCGGAGGTCCATCGTGCGGAGTATTTCGGCGGTCTTGGCCGAGGTTTCCGCCTGTTCCCGGACCACTGCCTTGAAGTCCGTGTAGATGTAGACGGCGGCCGCGTTTCCGCCGTGTATGTGGAAACGTTGAAGGATTGGCGCAAAGAATAGGAATTTTTCTGGAATTAAATTCATTCTGTCTTGACTTCATTCTCTCCTTTCTCATGATTTTATCATGTTGTTCAACGGTAAAATCATTGCTCTCCTTACTCTTACTGGACTTATTGGAGGAATTATAGGGGGAACAATCGTTTGGTTGTGCGTTCGACCCTCCCCCACGTCCATAAGCTTTTCTCAAGCCCCTCCGGAGATAGTCAAAGCTGACCTAGTTTCTACATGGGAACTTGCCCAACAAAATGATCTTTATTCCCTGGAAAAACTCGCCGACACTTACGAAACAGGTGAATGCGTGGAACAAAATATTCCACGAGCGCTTTCTTATAGGAAAAAGGCGTCTGAGATAGGAAGTGCGGAATCTTCCTATCTAGTTGGATATGCATATGAAAAAGGGATCGGAATCAAAAAGAATGGTGCAAAATCTGAGAAATACTACTGGCAAGCGGCAAAAAAAGGGCATCCCAAAGCACAATATTCGTTAGCTTTACATTCTTCTGGGTTGGATGAAGGCGAAAATGATCCTTTTTCCCCATCGCTCAAGTTTAACATATCAAAGGAGAAGGCCTTATCTCTTTTGAAAAAATCAGCGAACCAAAACTACGGTTTGGCAGAACACATGCTCGCAGGTTTTTATTTAGAACAAAAGAAATACGACGAAGCTATTCTATTTTATGAAAAGGCGGCAAAGCACGGAGAAAAAGATAAATGGAAGTTGGAGCAAGCTAAAAATGGAAAAATGAATCAAGCGATCACCATTGAAAGTCCTTCCACAGAAATTCTGGAAGAATTTAATGATGGAGATATTGAATACAAATGGAAAGTACTTCTTACCAACACCTCTGACGCTTTATGGAACGGCTCTGTAACTTTCAAGCTTTTAGATATTAATGGAAAAACAATAGATGAGGCCATCAAATTTGATATTTCCATACCTGAAAAGAAAAATATCATAGTAGAAGGGACTCGTTCTATATCGAAAGAAAAATTTAATTCTAAGAAAAAAATCAATGTCAATGTTGAATATAGAAAATGATCATATATTTCAAAAAAATAATTAAATGTGCTTGTTGTGCTCTTCTATTTTCGGAAGAGGGGCAAGCCTTTGAAGAATCTCACGAAGTCTCATTTGATATTAGCCAGGTTAAAGAAACATCACTGCTCAATTCCTTGACTAAAAAAGCATTGGAAGGCGATGGGGAGGCGGCCTACGAGGTAGGCAGAATGTACCTACTTGGAAAAGAAGTCCCAAAAAATGATCAACGCGCCTTTTGGTGGTTCGAGCGAGGAAAAAAAGATGGAGATATAGGAGCGCAAATTATGGTTGCCAGATGCCATATATGGGGATGGGGGACCAATGCGGATCCAATAGAAGCTTTAAAAAATCTAATTACTCCCTTAAATAATAAATCTAGTTTCGCAATATTAACGGCATGTTCCTTATTAGACACACATCCAGATATTTTTATTAGCTCCAAGGACGCAAGAAAAACATCAACCTCATTAGTGTTGATGCTCACAAAATTATTAGAAGAAAAAAATGATCCAGAACTTGCTAAAGAGTGTGCCGAAAAATTACAAAGCTTTCTTCAAAAATCTAAAGACAAAGCGTCTATAGAGGCAACATTTGCTAATCTGACTAAAAAACAAGCCCAACGACAAGTTAGACAACAACAAATTGCCCGAAGAGGAGCTCCTTTGAGTGTTCTAAGCAAAGGCATTAAAAAGACTTCTGAATCCATGAATTATGTATATTATTCTTGGAAAGCAGAGATACTTAACACTACTGGAAAAGATTTAAATATGGTAGCTAAACTTGTAATCAAAGACAGAAATGGCTATCAGGTAGAGTATACATACTCCTCGCAAACTGTTATTCCCGCTGGAGATAGCAAGGTTATTAGCTCGCAAGGAATGCTAGAACAGCATTTATGGAAGCCAGGAAACACGATTGAGGTTATTCCTTATGAACGTTAAATAATACTTCCTCATTTGGCAAACGATTACCATAATAGGAACATTTTAGTATTAAGTTATTCCTAAAAAGTAGAATCATCAGAAAAAACTTGCCGCTGTTTGCCATTTGGGAAAAATGCCCACATGGATGACATAAAAGACAAAATCCGGGTTTTCCTGAAGGATATGGAAATGAGCAGAGAGGTTTTTGCCGATCTTTGTGGCGTCAGCAAGAGTCAAGTTGATAAGTGGCTTTCCTACCTCCCCATTCCGGAAACACGACAACGTGTCATTGAGCGCATCATGAAGGAAGAACATAGCCGTCGTCAAAAGAGTCAGCATGACCCTGACATGGACATTATTGAGGTTCCCTTTCCTCGAAGCCAATTTGACCGGGTTCGAATGACGGCGGACATCCATGGTATGACGATTGAAAAATGGGCTTCCAGGACGCTTATTGCACTCTCCAACGTCCCGCATCATAATTTATAGTTACGCCAAAGTATACAGGGAAAGAGACGTACATATAAGGATTTCCAATGAGGTTACTGGCTTATTCAGACTGAGGCGGTCAGACGTGGACTCACAACGGAAGAGTGGCTTGATGCAACACTGCATCTTCACACGGCAATGCCGTACAAAGTATAGTAGTCCCCCACTGTCTGAAAGTTCGCTATACAAGCTATTAAAAAGACTGATTTTTCCCTTCGAACAGCGTTCATTGAAACTTTTTCCGTCTCTCGTATTTTCAAAATCACTTATGCGAATACGAGACTTAATCAGACGGTTGCTAAGAGCTGGATTCATTCTGCAGCCAGGGCAAGGACGGGGTTCACATCGAGTATACGATCATCCCCATGGACAGACGGTGACTATCCCTGGTCATGATAACGGCAATGCCCCTCCTTATCTTATCAGGGAAGTACGGGATGCTATTGAGGCATCAGGTGGAACCTGGGAAGGTTAACGTCTTCTCTCTGCTATATTCAGGAGCTACCTCTATTGGGTAGCTCCTTTTTTGTTTTTCCTTTTTCGGTATGATATTTCTGAGGGATGCGCTCGAAAAATGACATCAAGCCATTCTCATATCTACAATTACTACCCTGAACTGAGAGAGCTACAGACAAAACAAATTAAACGAAAAACGGAGCTGTTCGCGCGTAATGCAAATAGCTCCGTGTGTTCTGTTTAAAATGTCAATATATCAAAGAATCAATGGCATGAAGAGGAGTATCATAATAATCATCATAATCATAGCCATGCTCGCGATCATGATTATGGGCAGAAACAATACAGGCACCAAGAACAGTCCCAACGGCACCTACTATAACTGCAGGAATAACTATCGGACTTGCAGCAACAGTTGCAACGGTCGCTGCGACTGCTTTCGTCCCACCAATGACAGCAGGAATCACGCTTTCTACAGGTAATTGATCGATGACAGATTTTAATACCCCTTTTGTCGTATCTTTGACAAATTTCTGAACATCAGAGTTTTGTGCAATTTGCAATCCTGCATTGTACACTAAGTCGCCTAATTCACTTTTTGCACTCATGGTTTTTCTCCTAATTACGAATTAATGTGATTAAAAAACTTATTTAATACACATCCTTATGAATGCTCTAAAATAACAAAAAGTCAAGATGAATTTAATTTCCGTTATCTAACATTTTTATATTGTGATGGCACCATGGGCAATCTGTGAGAAAAATAGAGCAAGATTCTTCATGACCTTCTCAATAGCCTGAGAGTCTGACTTAAATAACACTTCCGATTTCTTCGCTGTTATAGCCCACAATACCCGACAGCGGTCAGCGGGCACTCCTGTTTTCAGGGAAAATCTGCCAATAGACGGGCACCTCTTCCGGATTGCAGGCCGTCAGGTAGTATTTGATCGTCGTCTTGCTGGTGGTATGCCCCATGTTTTCCAGTAAACCGTGCGTGTCCCGATGGGCGGCTAGCCAGTAAGAAGCGTAGGAATGGCGGCAAACGTCATTTAGATGGCTAATGCTGGCTCCCCGGCGTACTGCCTGCCATTTACGCTGCCAGTTCTTCGGAGAGAGCTTTCCAGCGCGTTTTTCTGGCGGTACAGTTTCCAGCCACGCCTTGAGGTTTGGCTCAATCCGCACCAGCCGCACGGAGTTGGTTTTGCTGACCTCCGGTTCAATTCTGATATAGCCATGAGCCAGCTTGATGTGCTCCCACCTCAATGCGGTAACTTCTTCAGGCCGGACGCCGGCGAAAAGCAGGACGGCCACCGCTATTTTCATATCCGCCGCATTTACACGCAGGTTTTCCGGCATAGCCCCATCTCCGGAATAGTCCCGGCAGGCATCCAGCAGAGAATGAGCTTGCGCGGGCGTAAGAATGGAGATGGGTGCCCGCTGGTGCTTACGCTGCTTGATTCCTTCGGCGGGGGACTGCACAGCATACTTCTTACTGATGGCCCAGGCAAAAAACGGCTTAATGTGGCGCAATGCGGAATTATATGAAGGAGGAGTCGTTTTCCATCCGGCCAACCATTTTTCAAATTCATCCGGCGTTACATCGTCAATCAAGCAATCTCCAAACCTAGAGGTGAAGGCGCCTAAAACCTGTCTTACACGGGTTCGGTAATGAGAAGAGGTATCTTGCACCGTATCACGGTAAAGAGGCTCAAGAATGGATATTTTGCGGGCATCGCTGGCCCGATGCCGCGCAATGTAATAATCAATAACATCCTTGAGCGTCACATCGAACGGGGCTAAACGGGCAAGTTCTTCGATGACGGCATCATATTCTGATCTCGCCATCAATGTTTCCCCAAAACGCAGTCCCGCAGCCACGTCTTCCAGGTTGGTAATATATCCCATTGCTTCCGCCTTGGTCGGGAAATACTTTGTTTCCCTCTTTCCGGTTCCGGAAAGCTTGACAGGGATGCGAACCTGCCAGCGTCCGCTTTGAGCGTGCTTCACCGGAGTTATTTTCAGGCGTTTCATGATGCCCTCACAGTACGCCAATTTTACGCCAGAACGGAATCAAAAAATGATATTTGGTCATCATTTATGGCTATTTTTCCACGGTTTTTCGCATTTTCGGCCCCGGAACAGGCAAAAAAGAAGCCCCGTAAGTCATTGAACTTACAGGGCTTTAGAAAAAGAATGGCTCCCCCGGTTGGGCTCGAACCAACGACCTAGTGATTAACAGTCACCCGCTCTACCGCTGAGCTACAGGGGAGTTTGCGTTCCATGGAGCGCGGAGGGATTTTTACTGGAGGCACAGGCGTTTGGCAAGTACTTTTTTGTTTCTGTAGGCTTTTTGACGCAAAAAGGCTTCCGCGGCGTGGGCATGCCAACGGTGTTTCTTGACCTTTGAGGGGAGAATGCCCAGACTTTCAGCGACATGAGTGAACATCACCATCATATTGCTGTTCTGGCCGGCGACGGCATCGGGCCCGAGGTCATGGCGGAGGCCCTGAAGGTTCTGGACGCCGTAAGTTCCAAGTTTGGATTTACCGTGAGCCGCAAGGAGGCTTTTGTGGGCGGCGCGGGCATCGACCATTGCGGCAAGGCCCTTCCGGAAGAGACCATCCGAGCCTGTGAAGAGGCGGACGCCGTCCTGTTCGGCTCCGTAGGCGGCCCCAAGTGGGAGCACCTTCCCGCCAATGAACAGCCGGAGCGCGGCGCCCTGCTGCCGCTGAGAAAGCATTTCGGCCTGTACGCCAATCTGCGCCCGGGCGTATGCCTGCCTGCCCTGACCCACGCCTCTCCCATCAAGAATGAATTGATCGAAGGCGGTTTTGACATTTTATGCGTCCGGGAACTGACCGGCGGCCTGTACTTCGGCCAGCCCCGTTTCCGCGAACAGGAGGGGGACGACGAAGTCGTCGTGGATACCATGCGCTACCACAAGAGCGAGATGGTGCGCATCGCCAAAGTGGCGTTCGAGGCCGCGCGAGGGCGCCGCAAGCGCGTCACCAGCGTGGACAAGGCCAACGTGCTGACCAATTCCCTGCTGTGGCGCGAGACGATGATTGAGGTTTCCAGGGATTATCCGGACGTGGAACTGCTCCACATGTACGTGGACAATGCCGCCATGCAGCTGGTGCGCAATCCCCGCCAGTTTGACGTGCTGGTGACGGAGAACCTGTTCGGGGACATTCTTTCCGACGAGATGGCCATGATCTGCGGCTCCCTGGGCATGCTGCCCAGCGCCAGCCTGTGCCAGGGCAATGAGGACAACGGCCTGTTTTTCGGCCTCTACGAGCCTTCCGGCGGCTCCGCCCCGGACATCGCCGGCAAGGGCATTGCCAATCCGATCGCCCAGATTCTTTCCCTCTCCATGCTGCTGCGCTATTCCCTCGGGGAAAAGGACGCGGCAGACGCCATTGACGCCGCCGTGCGCCGCGTGATTGAACAGGGCTACCGCACGCGAGACCTGGCTACGGGCGCCTCCGGAGAAATCCGCGTGAATACCGCGGAAATGGGGGATACCATTATTGCGGCCCTTTAAGGGGGCGTTTTCCCGCTCCGCAGGCGCATTCCACCGTCTGCGGGGCTGTCACCTCCGGAAGCGGGGGGAGGCACTTCCTCTGTTCTTCCATTTATTCCCGGGCTTTTCCGGTTCTTCATTCAACGATCATGAACGTTCTTATCATCGGCCAGGGAATCGCCGGAAGCTGCCTGGCATGGGAATTGAAACGCCGCGGCACGGATTTCACCATCACAGACCGCCCTATTGCGGAAACAGCTTCCCGTGTGGCCGCCGGGCTGGTGAATCCCCTGACGGGCCGCGCCTTCCGCCCCGGCTGGCGGCAGGAGGAGTGCCTGTCCGCCGCAGCAGATTTTTATCCGGAAACGGAACGGGAACTGGGCGGCTCCTGGTGGCAGAAGACCCCTATTTTCCGGGAACTGGAAACGGAGGACCAGCTTGAAATCTGGCAGGAACGCCAGATGGCCCCGGAATCCAGCGCCTATGCCGGCCCCCTTTTTCCGTGGCCCGAACGCTGGGAAGGACAGGGAAAAGCCGCCTATACGCGCGGTTCCGCCGTCCTCCATGTGGAGGACATGGTCAACGCCATGCGGCAGTTTTTCACGGAACAGGGCCGTTTTGTGGAAGCGGACGTGTCCCCCGCGGATATCCGTCCGGATGAAAACGGCCTTTTCCATTGGAACGGGCAGAAGTTTTCCCATATAGCCTGGTGCACCGGCTGGGAGGCCGGATGCCACCCGGACATGGCTCCCTTGAAGGGACGCCCTTCCAAGGGCACTATTCTGGACCTGGACCTGAAGGAGCTGGACTGGCACGCCGGCATCCTGCATTTCGGCCACTGGCTGGTTCACAACGGTTCTTTCTGGCGCTTCGGCGCCACTTACGCGTGGGCGTGGGACGCTCCCGGCATTCCGGAAGCCCCCGCCGTCCAGGAATTGATGCTGGACCTCGTCAAACGCTATTCCGGGGAGACGGGCTTCCTCCGCGCCCGCGCCGCCGTGCGCCCCATCATCCGGCGCAGCCAGCCCGTCGCCGGGCCCATTCCCAGCCTGAACGGCCAGTTCGTCTTCTCCGGACTGGGCAGCAAGGGAGTGACCACTTCCCCGTGGGCCGCGGCCCAGCTGGCGGAACATCTTGTGCACGGGGCGGAACTGCCGCCGGACCTGCTTCCCGCCGCACTGTGGAAATAATGCGGCGCGGTTCCCGTACTTCCTTGAACGGGACAGCTATTTTCCTTGTCAAAACGCCCTGAACACGATTACATGCGGCCTTATATGCGAGCGGAGAACGAGAACTGGGGAGATACGGTACGGGAGCATTTGTTTGACCAGCGCGGCGCCGTGATGGTGCACTGGCTGATCCTGCTCAATGTGGTCGTCTTTATCCTCGGGTTTTTCTTCCAGGTGGATATTCCACGGGATATTTACCCGCCGGGCCGTCTGGACCTGATCCAGCTTTACGGAGCCTACAGTGAATACACGTGCTTTCATGAAGGGGAACTGTGGCGGTTGTTTACCTACCAGTTCCTGCACGCCAATCTGGGGCACATTATGTTCAACATGATCGCCCTGTGGTTTTTCGGGCCGGTCGTGGAGGAACGCTTCGGCCATCTGCGCTTCCTGCTGTATTATCTTTTCTGCGGCGTGGCGGCGGCCCTGTTTTCCTCCCTGCTGGGGTACATGGGGTTCTTTGATCCGGAATGGCGCTTCATTCCCATGGTGGGGGCCTCCGGCTCCATTTACGGCATCATGGCCGCGTGCGCGGTGCTTTTTCCGCGCGCCCGGGTGCAGCTTCTGTTCCCTCCGGTCAATTTGAGCGTGCGCCAGTTCGCCCTGGCCGTCCTCGGCATCGCCTGCGCCGTCATTATTTTCCAGTGGAACAACGCGGGCGGGGAAGCCGGACACCTGGGCGGCATGTTCGCCGGGTTCATCCTGACATTGCTGATCCTGTGGAAGGAAAAACTGTCCTCTCCCAGGCGGAGGGTCGTTTCTTCCTCCCACCATTCCGCCTCGCACTCCGCACGCCGCCCCGCCGGTAGCCATCCCTCCGAAGAGGAGGTGGATGAAATCATGGAAAAAATATCCCGCTCCGGCCTGTCCAGCCTGACGGAAGAGGAACGGGAAGTTCTCCGGCGCGCCTCTCGCCGTTGAATTATTTGTTAGATATTCCCCGTATTTTTGTTATTCTTCTTTCTTTTTCATTATTTCCTCCTAGCATGGAGGAATGATGACGCGGCTGTATTCCTCCACCGTTCTGGGCGTGGATGGCGTAGAAGTGGAGGTGGAAGTGGATTTCCGCCCCATGGCGGAAAAACGCACCTTTATCGTGGGACTACCTGATGCGGCCGTGAAGGAGAGCGGGCAGCGCGTGGATACGGCCATCCAGAACAGCGGGCTGCCCTTCCAGCAGGGCGTTTTCGTCGTCAATCTGGCTCCGGCGGATTTAAGGAAGCAGGGACCGGGGTTTGACCTCCCCATCGCCCTGGGAATGGTCGCCGGAGCGGCGGAAAGGGACATGGACGCTTCTTCCTGGTGCATCGTGGGGGAATTGGCCCTGGATGGCGCCGTACGCCCCGTGCAGGGCATTCTGCCGCAGATTATGGAGGCGCGGCGCATGGGCAGGAAGCGCATCATGCTGCCACGTGCTAACGCACACGAAGGAACGCCCGTGCAGGGCGTGGAGATTTACCCCGTGGCTTCTTTGAAGGAGGCGTGGGCACTCCTTACCTCCTCCGTTCTGCCCCCTCCCTTCACGGCTTCCGGAAGAGAGGACCGGGAGGCCGAAGACAAGGAGACTGCCGTTGACTTCGACGAGATCAAGGGGCAGCCCTATGCGCGCCGCGCCATGGAGATTGCGGCGGCAGGCGGCCATAACATCCTTCTCTGCGGTTCTCCGGGTTCGGGCAAGTCCATGCTGGCGCAGAGGCTCCCGACCATTCTCCCTCCGCTGAATCCGGAGGAAGCTCTGGAAACCAGTAAAATCCATTCCGTATGCGGACTGCTGAAACGGGGGAACGGCCTGGTGGCCCGGCGTCCGTTCCGGGCTCCGCACCATACCATTTCCGATGCCGGGCTGATGGGCGGAGGAGCGAATATCACGCCGGGGGAAGTGTCCCTGGCCCACAACGGCGTGCTCTTTCTGGACGAATTGCCGGAGTTCCGCCGCGCCGCGCTGGAAACTCTGCGGCAACCGCTGGAATCCGGCCAGGTGGTCATTTCCCGCGCTTCCGGCACCATGACGTTTCCGTGCCGCTTCATGCTGGCAGCCGCCATGAATCCGTGCCCCTGCGGCTATCTGGGCGACAGGAGAAGAACCTGCACCTGTCCCCCGGCGCAGGTCGCACGCTACCGCCGCAAGATTTCAGGACCGCTTCTGGACCGGTTCGACTTGCTGATGGAAGTTCCCGCCGTGGACCCCTCTATTCTGGCCTCCGCACCCGCCGGGGAATGTTCCGCCGGCATCAGGGAACGCGTGATGGCCGCCCGGCAGCTCCAGTGCAGCAGATATGCGGGCACTCCCTTCCGCAGCAATGCGGCACTTTCCGGAAAAGCGCTCCAGAGGCATTGCCGCCTGCTGCCGGAAAGCCGCGCCATCCTGCTCCGCGCCGTGGAAGAACTGGCCCTTTCCGCCAGAGCCTACGACCGCATTCTGAAGGTGGCCCGCACCATAGCGGATCTGGAGGGCAGCCCTGATATTCAGGATTCCCATTTGTATGAGGCCGTGCAGTACCGGGCCTTTGAACATTCTCTCCGGGAATGAACCATTCCGGAATGCCGCGTTACGCCATGCCAAAGCGTGCCTTTTCCGACCGGAAAAAGGAAAGGAGGCGTTTTTCAGGCCGCCTCCTTCCCGATTGAAAAGTTTACCGCTCACCGGTTCCGGGAACGCCGGAAGACGAGGGCTCCCAGGCCAAGCATTCCCAGAGATGCGGTAGCCGGTTCCGGAACGGTTTCATAGGATACCTGGATGTTGGCAAGCGTATAGGGGGAGGTGGCGCCGCCCGCGCCGCCGCGCACTCCGGCAACCAGCTTGTATCCTTCCCCCCACGCCAGGGGAGAATCCGCCATGTCCAGGGAAACGGTCGTCGTTCTTGAAGTGGAATCAAAGGTAAAGCTTTCCACGGTGGAAAGGTTCCGGACCAACGTTCCGGCGGAGTCGTAAATCGCCAGCACCATGGTGTAGCTCGTGATGACGGAGGTGGGCGTGTCACAGGAAAAGATGATGGAGGAAACAAGCTCTCCCTGCCGGGGGCCGCCCAGCACCATGGCAAAGGAGTCTCCGGCCACGCCGCTTCTGCCGCACAGGATGATGGAACCGACGTCATCATGGTTGACCCAGGTTCCCTCCCCATTCTGGGGCCAGTTGGCCAGGCTGTTGTTATTGCCTCCCGCATAGACGCCAAATTCACGGCCTTTTACTTTATCCAGCAGCTGGTTTCCCGTTTGCGGCGCCATGGTCGCGGTTTGCGACAGATTGGCTGATTCGGGCAGTTCGGCAATGATGGTAGCAGCATTTGCAGCCAGCACACTGGCGCAACTTATTAATACAGTACAATATCTATTTTTCATAAGTTACACACCATAATAAATTTATTATGGTGTGTCAATTTACATTTAAGAAGAAAAGTCTTTGAATTTTCCGCTTTTTCTGAAATCTGGCGCATCTTCTTGAGGTTGAATGGCCGAGCCGTTCCCCGCAATTCGCCGTTGCTGGATTTTTCTTTATAACCCTATTAAAATACCTGTTTTACGTGGAATTAAACTTTGGAATAAGGAGAACATGAAATGAAGTTATTTTTCTGCGGAGTTTCCGCAGGTTTTTACAGGAGCCGGGAGGCCCCTGCTCCCGGAAACGGTCTTTCCCCAGCGGGAGCATATGCCTCGCCCTCCCGTCTGCCGGCGCTCTTTTCCGGAAACGTTCAATACGCCGGGCCATCCCGGCTTTTTCACCCGTCACCCACGCAGAACAGCCGCTCCGCGGACATGCGCGGAACGGCTGTTCGCACGAGAAAGGAAAGACCGGTTTAACGGATGGCTTCCAGAGCCTGCTTGAGGTCCGCAATGATGTCTTCCACGGCTTCCGTTCCCACGGAGAACCGGATGAGGTCCGGCCGGACGCCCGCCTCCATGAGCTGCTCATCCGTCAACTGGCGGTGCGTATGGCTGGCGGGATGGAGGACGCAGGTGCGGGAATCCGCCACATGGGTAACGATGGCGGCCAGTTTCAGGCTGTCCATGAACTTGATGGCGCGTTCACGGCCGCCCTTGATGCCGAAGGTCACTACGCCGCAGGATTGCCCGTTGCGGAATTGCTTCTGCGCCAGGTCATGGTATTTGTTGGACGGCAGGCCCGGATAGTTGATCCAGGCCACATCCTCCTGCCCTTGCAGGAATTCCGCCACCTTTTGCGCGTTTTCACAGTGCCGCGGCACGCGCAGGTGGAGGGTTTCCAGGCCCAGGTTGAGCAGGAAGGCATTCTGCGGGGATTGAATGGAACCCAGGTCGCGCATGAGCTGGACGGTCGCCTTGGTGATGTAGGCGCCCTTGCCGAAGCTCTTGCTGTAAGAAAGCCCGTGATAGGAAGGGTCCGGCTCCGTCAGGCCCGGGAATTTGTCCCTGTGGGCTTCCCAGTCAAAGTTGCCGCTGTCCACGATCACGCCGCCCACCGCCGCGGCATGGCCGTCCATGTACTTGGTGGTGGAGTGGGTGACGATATCCGCCCCCCATTCAAAGGGGCGGCAGTTGATGGGGGTGGCGAAGGTGTTGTCCACGATCAGGGGGACGCCGTGCGCATGGGCGATGTCCGCCATTTTGCGGATGTCCAGCACGCAAAGCGTGGGGTTGGAGATGGTTTCCGCAAAGAGGGCCTTCGTATTGGGACGGAAGGCTTTGGCGATTTCCTCCGCCGGGGCGTCCTGGTCCACAAAGGTGACCTCAATGCCCATTTTCCGGAACGTGACGGCAAAAAGGTTGTACGTGCCTCCGTAAATGGACGCGGTGCTGACGATGTGGTCCCCCGCCTCGCAGATGTTGAAGACGGCAAAGAAGGAGGCCGCCTGCCCGGAAGAGGTCAGAATGGCGGCCACGCCGCCTTCCAGTTCGGCGATTTTTCTGGCAACCGCCTCATTGGTGGGGTTCTGGAGGCGCGTATAGAAGAATCCGGCTTCCTCCAGATCGAACAGTTTGGCCATTTGTTCGCTGGTTTCATACTTGAACGTGGTGCTCTGGTAAATGGGCAATACGCGGGGTTCACCCTTTCTGGGGGTCCAACCCGCCTGCACGCACAGGGTTTCCGGTCTCAATTCCTGACTCATGATGCAGGGATGCTATGCCATGCCGCCTCCCTTGTAAAGCAGGGAAAGGAGGCATTTCCAGCCGCTCCCTGCCTCCCCGCCTTCGCGGTTACAATCAGCCGCGTTCAAGTGCCGGGAGGCTCTTGTTCCCAAAGACGGCCTGAGAAATATGCCACCGTATTTGGAGCTTCTTCCGGAGAAGGGAACAGCCTGCGGATTTTACCTGATTTCCGGCAGAGGGGTGGAAATTTCCTCTTCCGTCAGGTAGCAGCCGGGGTCGGACCCGTACCAGTGCCCGTTGGCAAACGCGGCGCGCGTGCGGAAGCCACCGCCGCACAGGGCAAAGTGCACGCAGCGGCCGCAGCGGCCTTCAATTTTTTTCTGCCGTTCCAGGGGATTGTCGGACCCGCGCAACTCAGGCAGCATCTCCGCCGCGGCCCCCGCCTTGGCGTCCCACAGATCGGAAAACAGGTTGTTCTTCACATTGCCCAGCGTGACGGATTGCCAGAATTGGTCCGGGTGCACCACGCCCTGCGTGTCAATGTTGGCGATGCCGCGGCCGGAGCTGTTCGCCCCGCCGCCGTTCCATTGAAGAAGGTTCAGGGTTTCCTTCGCCAGCGGGGAGCCTTCCCGGAGCTGGCGCAGCAGCAGGTAAATGCCGTCCGCTGGCTGGGTGACGGTCAGCACTTCACGGTTTTTGCCTTCCGCCTTCCATTCCTCCACGCGGGCAATCAGCGTATCCATGGCGTTCCGCGCTTCCTCCTGCGTCAACGTCTGCACTTCCACGCCGCGGCCCGTGGGGACCAGATGGTAGAAGCAGACGCGCTGGATGTCATTGGCGTCAATGAAGTCCAGAATCTGTTCCATGCACTGCACGTTGTTGCGGGTCAGCGTCAGGCGCAGGCCCGTCTTCTGCCCCACTTCACTACAGAGCTTGAACCCGCGCACCGCCTGTTCAAAGGAGCCTTCCACTCCGCGGAACTTGTCATGAACGGCGCCGATGCCGTCCAGGGAAATGCCCACGTACGCCACGCCCAGTTCCTTGAACCGCGCGGCGGCCTCCGGCGTGATGCGGGTGCCGTTCGTGGAAATGGTCACTTTCAGCCCTTTTCCAGTGGCCCGTTCCAGCAGCTCCATGAAGCGCGGGTGCACCAGCGGCTCCCCGCCGGAGAACAGCAGGGCGTTCACCTTGTAGTCCGCCAGATCGTCAATGACCGCGCAGCACTGGTCCCAATCCAGCTCCCCTTCAAATTTCCGGGCGGAGGCGTCCGCATAGCAATGCACGCACTTGAGGTTGCAGGTGCGCGTGATGTTCCAGACCACAATGGGCTTGCGGACGCGGGACGAAGCCGGAGCGCAGGATTCCACGGCGCCTCCCGCGGAGCGGCCGTGCCCGTGGCCCTGTCCGTATCTCAAATGGTCCGCGGGCTGTTCCGCCCCTGTCCAAAGTCTGGTAATATTAATCATGGTGTTGTGAAAGCCTGGGCTGGTAGGGGCAGAGGTTGTCTTCCGCCATCATGTCTCCGTAAACGGCATAGGCGCGGGAACGGGAGCCGCCGCATACGGTGCGGTACTCGCACCGGCCGCATTTGCCTTCCAGAGCATTGTCGTCCCGGAGTTTGAGGAAAAGGGGGTGCGTGCGGTAAATTTCCCCCGGATCATCCGTTCGCACGTTTCCCGCCGCAATGGGCAGGAAGCCGGAAGGCTGGATTTCCCCGGTATGGGAGATGAACATGATTCCCTTGCCGTCCCGGGTGGGAACGGCGCGGCGCGCGGGCTTGCTCCCCTGCGCGCGGGCTTCCTGAAGCGCCACGCGGCGGTAATGGTGCCCTTCCGTGGTCTTGACGCCGAAGGGGACTTCACGGCTTACCTTGCTGAGTTTTTCCCAGACGGCCTCCACTTCTTCCGCCGTGGGCATTTCATCCATGGCGGCCCGGCCCGTAGGCACCAGCAGGAACACGCTCCACATGCCCGGCTCCATCTTCTTCATCAGCTCCACAAAGTCGTCAAACTCGCCCAGGGTGCTCTTGGTGATGGTGGTGTTGATTTGCAGATGCATGCCCGCTTCCTTCGCCATTTCCGCCGCGCGCAGGGTCCGCTCATACGTGTGGGGAACGCCGCGGAAGGCGTCATGGGTGGCTTCATGCGCACCGTCCAGGCTCAGGGACATGCTTTGAACTCCGGCCTCCTTCAAGGCATGGAAGTCCGCATGCAGCAGCCGGGCTGTAGCGGCGGGGCTCAACGCCACGTGCAGCCCCTTGCCGGCGGCCGCGCGGATCAATTCCAGAATGTCCGGCCTCATGACGGGGTCTCCGCCCGTCAGCACCAGCATGGGGGGCCGCAGCTCCGCCAGCTGGTCAATCAGGCGCAAGGCTTCCTCATGGGTCAGTTCATCAGGATGGGGCCGCGGCTGGGCCACGGCGCGGCAATGCTTGCACGCCAGCGCGCAGGCGCGCGTCACTTCCCAGAAAACCAGAAAGGGGCGTTCATTGAGATCTGTTTCACTAAAAATCGGTCGCATTCCTCAGGACAGTCACTTTAGAACAATTATAATTTTTGACCAGTCCAAAAGAGGGGCATTCCCCCAAAAAGTTCACTTGGCCGCCTCTTCACGGATTTTCTGAACTTCCTTGGGCAGTTCGGAAAGGGAATTCAGGGCCTCCTTCAAATTCCTGGAGGCATCCGGAGAGAGCATGATGGCCGTCACATGCTTGACGATGGGCTGCATCATTTCCACAAGCTGCTGCTGCACTCCCGTCAGCTTGGCCTGCTGGTTGCGGGTGAGGGGCGGCAGGGCGGCCTGTTTCTTGGCGATGTCCAGCAGGGCGGCCCGGTAATGCCCTATCTGGTCCACAGCGGCCTTGCTGGTTTCCTCATCCTTCACCCTGGACAGGGATTCATCCAGGTTTTTGACTTCATCCACGGTTTTTGCCAGCAGGGTTTCATGCGTGTTGCCTTCCGCATCCTTCGGGAACGGCTCCGCCTTCGCGGCTTTGTCCTGGGAGGCCTGCGCCAGTTCCGTCTGCACGGACTGCAAATCCATCAGGGCCTTCTGCAAGTCAGGCGTAAGCAGACCTTCCTTTTTCAAGCGCGCAAGGGATTTCACCAATTCAGCGGAAATCTTCTGCACTTCCGTCATCTGGGCGGAAATCTGCGCCTGTTCCTGCGGTGTGGCGCCGGGCAGCTCCAACTGCCTTTTCCCAAGGTCCACCAGCTTTTCACGCACCTTTTTAACCGTTTTCACGGCGTCCGCCGCTCCGGGCGCATCCGTCACCTTGTCCAGCGCCGCCGTAATTTCATGCATGCTGGCAACGCTCTGTTTGGTCAGGGAAAGATGGGTGTCCTGGGCAAATGCGGGGGCCGTCATGCAGACGGCAGCGCCCAGGCCGATGAAAGCAACTGTTTTATTCATGATGGGAAAGCCTTTCCGGTACGGAAGAATACGTTTTCCCCTTTTTCCCGTCAATGGCGGCTATTGTCAAGACCGCTCAACCGCACCATATAAAAAGGGCTGTCTGCTTCATTACAGACAGCCCTTTTGAAATTTTTAACAGTGACCTTAGTCGCGCTGCTGGCGGGAGTACTTGTAGTAGCTCTGGAAGCTGAGTTCCGCAGGGAATTCGCTCAGGCCGCCGTTGGGATTGTATTCCTTAAGGCCGCTCATGCCGCAACGTCCCTGATAGGGGGGCTTGTACGTGCACTTGTAGGTGGGAGCCCAGAACGTGACAAGTTCATAGATGCCGTAGCCCATGCGTTCAAGCATGGTGGTGGTGCCATCAACAATGCCCACGGAAAAACCGGCATAGTCACCTTCGCGGCTCGTCCAGTTGATGATTCCCAGGGGAATTTCTTCAACGGAGTAAATGATGTTGGCGATGGCGCGGCCCAGCTTGCGGGTGGGGGTGTATTCGGAAGCGGGTGGAGCCTGAATGTCCGCACTGGCGACACCGATGGCGCCGGCGGCAAAAAGAGCTGAGATGATGGCACGTTTCATACTGATTGTTTATATAGTATAATTTGTCGAGGGAAAGCAACTCAAAAAAACAAAAAATCAATCTAATTCCGGGCGGGGGTCCCGCGTCATGAGCTCCACAAGCGCTTCCATGGGCGGCTTGGATTCATAAAGAACGGAATAGACGGCGTCAATCAGCGGCGTCCTCACTCCCAGCTTCCGCGCAATTTCATAGACGGAGAGCGTGTTGGGCACCCCTTCCGCCACCATGCCCAGGGCGTCCAGAATTTCCTGGAGGCTTTTTCCTTCCGCCAGCCTCCGCCCCACCGTCTGGTTGCGGGAGTGGCGGGAATAGCAGGTGACGATGAGATCGCCCACGCCGGAAAGGCCCATGAAGGTTTCCCTGCGGCCTCCGCTGGCTACGCCGATGCGCGTCATTTCCGCCAGGCCGCGGGTCAGCAGGGCGGCCTGGGCGTTATCTCCCAGGTTCAGCCCCTCGCACAGTCCGGCCCCGATGGCAAAGACGTTCTTGATGGTTCCCCCCAGCTGCATGCCGATGATGTCCGTAGCGGAATAAACGCGGAAGGTCTTGGAGGCGAATATCTGCTGCACCCAGTCCGCATATTTCGGATCCTCAAACCCGATCAGGGAGGCGGACGGGAGGCCCAGGCAGATGTCTTCCGCATGGTTGGGGCCGGAGAGCACGCCTATGGGATTGGAGGGCAGATATTCCTGAAGGATTTCCGTCATTCTTTTATGGGAGCCCTGTTCAATGCCCTTGGTGCAGGAGACGATGACGGCGTCCGGCCTCACCGGCAGGTCACGCAGCCGCTGCGCTACGGAACGCATGGCTACGGAAGGCACCACCACCACGATGAGCTCCGCGTCCTTCACCTGGTCCAGGTCGCAAGTGGGATGGATGTTGGGGGCCAGGGGCGCGGCGGTTTCCGACAGGACCGGGCTGCGCCTGGTTTCAGCAAGCTGCCGGGCCTGCGCTTCTTCCGGCGTCCACAGGACGACTTCACATTCCCGGGTCGCCAGGACCATGGAGAGGGCCGTACCCCAGGAACCGGCGCCGATGACTGCTATTTTATGTAACCGATTCATCATCTTACTTGGACTTTTTGGAATAGAAGGAGTGTTCCGTTCCGTTGAGGAGCCTCACGATGTTGGAACGGTGCTTGAGAATGACCAGAGCCCCCACCACCGTGAAAAAGGCAATGTAAAGTATCTGGGGAGAAACGGCCCCGCCCTGGCAAAGCGGGTAGAACCACCATCCGGCGGCGATCATCGCCACGGCAGCCACCAGGCTGGCCAGCGACACGATGCCGGAGATTCCCATGAATACCAGCCACGCGCCCAGGGCCACGCAGGCCACCACCGGATTGAGGGCAAACAAGACGCCCGCAGTCGTCGCCACGCCCTTTCCGCCCCTGAACCCAAGGAAACAGGTATAGGTATGGCCGAGCACCACGGCGAAACAGACGAGGACGACTACGGCGTTGAAGTCCCAGCCGCCCGCATCCCCCGTCAGGAACGGCAGCCAGTTCAGGGCGCCGAACACGGGCACGAACCCCTTTAAAAAATCCAGCGCAAAAACGGAGAGGCCCCACTTCCAGCCCAGCACGCGCCATGCATTGGTAGCGCCTATGTTGCAGGAACCCTCCCGCCTCAGGTCAAGGCCCCTGATCCTGCCGGCAAGGTAGCCGAACGGAACCGCTCCAACCAGGTAGGAGGCTGCAATATAGAGAACTATCCAGGCAATCATGTCGTGCGGAGGGTATTCTACCCCCCCGCCCGTCAAATGACAATGGGGAAATCGTCTCCGGGACGCTTCTTTCCGGCGGCCTGCTCCCGCGGAACAGCGGAACATTCAACGGCCTTCCCCGGCACCGGATTTCCAGAAGGCTTCCTGCACCGCCCCCGTCCGGAGGAAAGGCCCTCTTTTAAAAAGCGACGCAGTAAAAACGGCACAGGCTCGCCCCGCGCTCGTGGGGAAGATGCCCCCGGTCTTATTTTTCCTTTTCCGGAACGGGTTTATTTACCGTCCGTGCAGGGTTTCCGCATCACGGCGGCCCAGACGGAGGCATTGTCCTGCTGCGGTTCCAGCATGTCCTTCACCTGCTCCATGATGGTTCCCACCAGCTCCCGGCTGGAACAGTCCCTGGCCTTTTGGAGAGCCAGGAAAGAAGGCTCCCTCAGCAGTTCGCTCCAGACCTGCAAGCCGTCCGAGCAGGCCAGCACCGCATCCCCCGGATGCAGAAGCAGGGGCATGGCGCTGATGTCCACCAGTTCCATGGGCCCCCCCATGACGGCGGACCGCAGAACGCAGCGCTGGCGCAGAGCGCCCTGGAGGGACATTTCCCCCTTCCGGTAGAGGCAATCCGCAATGGGCCTCATGGAGTGGTCTTCATTCAGGCGGTCCATGCGGAAGCTGTCCGCTCCGCTCCATAAGTACAGGGGGGAATCCCCCACGCTGATCCACCACAGGGAGTGGCCGCGGATGAAGACGGCCAGCAGCGTGGTTCCGGATTCCTCCGGCTCCTTCTGGATGGCGGCCAGCGCCCGGTTGGCGGCATGCAGCGCTTCCGTCAGACGCTCCGGAATATCCTCCACGCCGCTTTCCGCAAATACTGCGGCAAATTCCTGCGCCACCACGCAGGAGGCGCAGTCTCCGCGGAGATGGCCCCCCATGCCGTCGCACACGATGCCCAGCATCCCGCCGGCGGCGGGAAGGCTTTTAACCACGTCTTCCTGCTCACGGCGTTTGCCGATCCATTGGGCGGAAGCGCAGTCCAGGGTATCCGGGGTGGGGGGGGCCATGCGGCTGGGGGGCTGAATTAACTGTCCTTCCGTTTCAGTTGCGGGAAGAGCAGGACGTCGCGGATGGAAGAGGCGCCCGTCAGCATCATGATGACGCGGTCAATGCCGATGCCGATGCCGCCTGCGGAGGGCATGCCGTATTCCAGCGTTTCAATGAAGTCGTAGTCCACGCGCTGGGTTTCCCCGGCGGCCTGGTGTTCCAGGCGTTCCTTCTGCACGTCCGGATCGTTCAGTTCCGAATAGCCGGGTGAGATTTCCTGCCCGTTGATCACCAGTTCATACACGTCCACCACGTCCGGGTTTTCTTTGTTCAGCTTGGCCAGGGGAACCAGGTCCTTCGCCACATGGGTGACAAAGCAGGGGTTCATGGTTTTTTCCTCCACCAGTTTTTCATATACCTGCTGGGAGACGTCCACATCCTTCATATCCGGGCTGATTTCCACGTCCAGCTCTTTACAGCGGGCGCGGCGTTCTTCCGGGGAAATGTCAAACCAGTCCTGCCCGGCCACACCGCGGATCAGGTCCTGGTAGTCGGCGCGCTTCCAGGGGCGGCTGAGGTCGATCGTGTAAAGCACGTTGCCTTCCGCGTCCTTGTGGTCAATCTGGAGGCCTCCGCAGAATTTTTCCGCCAGATGGCAGATGAGTTCCTCCACCATGTTCGCCATGGTTTCAAAATCGCCGCAGGCGCAGTAGGCTTCCAGCATCGTGAATTCCGGATTGTGGCGGCGGTCGATGCCTTCATTGCGGAAGCTGCGGTTGAGTTCAAAAATCTTGGTGAAGCCGCCTACCATCAGTCGCTTGAGGAAGAGTTCCGGAGCAATGCGCAGCGTCAGCGGCATGTCCAGCGCGTTATGGTACGTTTCAAACGGCTTGGCGGCGGCGCCCCCGGCCACGTCCTGAAGCATGGGGGTTTCCACTTCCAGATAGCCGCGTTCCTGGAGAAAGCGGCGGATTTCCGCAATCATGAGGGAGCGCGTGACGAACAGGGACGCGCTTTCCTCATTGGAAATGAGGTCCAGATGGCGCTTGCGGTAGGTGACCTCCTTGTCCGCCAAGCCATGCCATTTGTCCGGCAGGGGGCGGAGGCTCTTGGAAAGAATGGTCAGGCCGGAGACCTTCACGGTGGGTTCTCCGGTACGGGTCAGGAAGGTGGTTCCTTCAATGCCGATCCAGTCTCCGCGGTCCAGGAGCTTCCACAGCTTCCAGGTGGTTTCATCCACTTCATTCCTGTGCAGGAACCCCTGGATTTTGCCACGTACATCTCCAATGACGAAAAACTGGGATTTGCCCATGTCGCGAATAGCCAGCAGGCGGCCGGCCACGGCTACCTGTTTGTCTTCCTGGAAATCGGCTTTCAATCCGGCGGGGGTGGTGGTCACGTCAAATCTTGCGCCGTAGGGATCAATCCCCAGCTCGCGGATTTTGGCGAGCTTGTCGCGGCGCACGGCAATAAGTTCGGATTCCGTCGTATTCGGATGTGCCTGCTGTTGTTCGGACATAGTGCGGGGATTTTAAAGGCTTGCCTCCGTTTTGGCTAGTGCATTGTCAGGCAGGGGGCATTTTTGGCGGCCTGTCCGGAACCGGGGACCTTTTTGCCCTCCTTTCCGGAGTCCAAGCGCCGGGGGACGCACCCGCGGGGGTGGATGCCCGTCCGCAGCCTCTGTAAAAAGGAGCGGGAGAACCACGCAAGGCACGATATTCAAAGGAATTGAAAAGAAACTGGTCTTATTATTAAAAAATAGCCGCCAAAACCCCACATACGCATAATTGCTTTTACCTTCGGCGTCAGACATGTTATAAATAACTCCGTTAAGGCGCACCTTATTTATCAATTATATACTATCCGTGCAGACTTATGAGTGATCAGACAACCGTAACTTACAGCACGATTGACGCTAACGAAGCCGTAGCCTCCGTAGCCTATCGTTTTTCTGAAGTCATTGCCATTTACCCCATTACACCGTCCTCTCCGATGGGTGAATCAGCCGAAAGCTGGGCCGCTGTCAACCGGAAGAACCTGTGGGGCACCGTTCCCTCCGTGGTGGAAATGCAGAGTGAAGGCGGCGCGGCAGGCACCGTTCACGGCGCCCTCCAGACCGGAGCCATGGCAACTACCTTCACCGCATCCCAGGGCCTCCTGCTGATGATCCCGAACATGTTCAAGATCGCAGGGGAACTGACTCCGGCCGTGTTCCATGTGGCCGCCCGTTCCCTGGCCTACCAGGGCCTCTCCATTTTCGGCGACCACAGCGACGTGATGAGCGCCCGCTCCTGCGGCTGGGCCATGCTGTGCGGCTCCTCCACGCAGGAAGCCGCGGATTTTGCCGCCATTTCCCACGCCGCCACGCTGGAATCCCGCGTTCCGTTCATGAACTTCTTTGACGGCTTCCGCACGTCCCATGAAATCGGCAAGATTGCAGATATCACGGACGATACGCTCAACGGCATGATCAAGCAGGAATGGGCGGACTCCTTCCGCGAACGCGCCCTGACGCCTGACGCTCCCGTGCTGCGCGGCACCGCCCAGAACCCGGACGTTTACTTCCAGGGCCGTGAAACGGTCAACCAATTCTATGAAGCCACCCCCGCCATCGTGCAGAAGGCCATGGACAGGTTTGCGGACCTCACGGGCCGTTCCTACCATCTGGTGGACTACTCCGGCGCCCCGGACGCTGAACGCGTGATCATCCTGATGGGTTCCGGCGCGGAAGCCGTGGAAGAAACGGTGGAAGCCATGATCGCCCGTGAAAACGCCAAGGTGGGCGTGCTCAAGGTGCGCCTGTTCCGCCCCTTCCCCGCCGCGGAACTGATCAAGGCGCTCCCCTCCACGGTCAGGAAGATCGCCGTGCTGGACCGCACCAAGGAACCCGGCTCCCAGGGCGAACCGCTCCACCAGGACGTCATCCAGGCCCTCTTTGACGCCCAGGGCTCCGGCACGCTCCCCTTCACCAACGGCATGCCCAAGGTGGTAGGCGGCCGCTACGGCCTCTCCTCCAAGGAATTCACTCCCGCCATGGTCAAGGGCGTCTATGACAGCCTGGAACAGGACGCTCCCAAGAACCACTTCACCATCGGCATCAACGACGACGTGCTGGGCACCAGCCTTCCGTATGATGAAGATTACTCCACGGAAGCGGACGACGTGACGCGCGCCATGTTCTTCGGCCTCGGTTCCGACGGTACCGTGGGCGCCAACAAGGACGCCATCAAGATCATCGGCCAGCACACGGACCTGTACGTTCAGGGCTACTTCGTGTACGACTCCAAGAAATCCGGTTCCTCCACCATCTCCCACCTGCGCTTCGGCCCGCGCCCGATCAAGTCCACGTACCTGATCACCAAGGCGAACTTCCTGGCCTTGCACCAGCCTTCCCTGCTGGACCTGTTCGACTTCCTGAAGAACGCCGCCAACGGCGCCACCTTCCTGATGAACAGCCCGCACCCCGCGGACAAGCTGTGGGACACGCTGCCCGCCCGCATGCAGCAGCAGATTCTGGACAAGAACATCAAGCTGTACACGATTGACGCCTTCTCCGTGGCCCGGAAAACAGGCATGGGCGGCCGCATCAACATGATCATGCAGACCTGCTTCTTCAAGCTGGCCGGCGTGATTCCCGCTGATGAAGCCATCGGCTACATCAAGAAAGCCATCGCCAAAACCTACGCCAAGAAGGGGCAGGAAGTGGTGGACAAGAACATCGCCGCCGTGGACGCCACGCTGGAAAACCTCCACCAGGTGGACACCACCGGCAAGACCATCACCGGCCATGCCATTCCGCCCGTCATGTCCGCTGACGCTCCGGACTACGTCCAGAACGTCCTCGGCAAGATGATGTGCGGCGAAGGGGACAGCATCCCCGTCAGCCAGATGCCCGTGGACGGCACGTTCCCGAACGGCACTTCCCAGTACGAAAAGCGCAACCTGGCCCTGGACCTTCCGGAATGGGATCCCGCCCTCTGCATCCAGTGCGGCAAGTGCACGGCCGTTTGCCCGCACGCCGCCATCCGCAGCAAGTTCTTCTCTCCGGACGCCCTCTCCGGCGCGCCGGAAGGCTTTGAATGCCTGGATGCCAAGCATCCGGACTGGAAGGGTGAAAAATTCGTCATCCAGGTCTCCCCGAACGACTGCACGGGCTGCACGCTCTGCTCCGACGTCTGCCCGGCCAAGAGCAAGACGGACCCCACCCACAAGGCCCTGACCATGGTGCCCACCCTGAAGATTCACGACAAGGAGGAAGCCAACTGGGACTTCTTCATGAGCCTTCCGGACGTGGACCGCACCAAGGTAAGGACGGACAACATCCGCTCCATGCAGGTGCTGCGCCCGCTGTTTGAATTCTCCGGCGCCTGCGCCGGCTGCGGTGAAACCCCGTACGTGAAAATGCTCTCCCAGCTCTTCGGCAACCGGCTGGTGGTCGCCAACGCTACGGGCTGCTCCTCCATCTACGGCGGCAACCTGCCCACCACCCCGTGGTCCCATGACTCCGAAGGGCGCGGACCGGCCTGGTCCAACTCCCTGTTTGAAGACAACGCCGAATTCGGCCTTGGCTTCCGCGTCTCCCTGGACAAGCAGATGGAACACGCCATTGAGCTCCTCCATGAAGCCGCCGGCATCGTGGGCCAGGAACTGGTGGACCAGATCCTGACCAACCCGCAGAAGGATGAGGCGGACATCGCGCAGCAGCGTGAAAACGTCGCCGAACTCAAGAAGAGAATCACTGGCAAGCCGGAATGTGCACGCCTCCTGACCATGGCGGACAAACTCGTCCGCAAGAGCGTCTGGATCCTCGGCGGCGACGGCTGGGCCTACGACATCGGCTACGGCGGCCTGGACCACATCCTGGCCAGCGGCAGGAACGTGAAGGTGCTGGTCATGGATACGGAAGTGTACTCCAACACCGGCGGCCAGTGCTCCAAGTCCACCCCGCGCGCTGCCGTGGCCAAGTTCGCCACGACCGGCAAGCCCGGCGTGAAAAAGGACCTGGGCCTCATGGCCATGACCTACGGGAACGTGTACGTGGCTTCCGTCGCCCTCGGCGCGAAGGACGAACATACGCTGAAAGCCTTTGTGGAAGCGGAAGCCTATGACGGCCCCGCCATCATCATCGCCTACTCCCACTGCATCTCTCACGGCATCAACATGGCCAAGGGCCTGCAGCAGCAGAAGGCATGGGTGGATTCCGGCCGCATCCTGCTCTACCGCTACAATCCGGACCTGGCCCTCCAGGGCAAGAATCCGCTGATCGTGGAAGGCAAGGGACCGAAGGGCGACCTTCGCGACGTGCTTCTCAGCGAAAACCGCTTCAAGCTTCTGGCGAAGACCAACAAGGAAGGATTTGAAAAACTCCTTGAAGAAGCCCAGAAGGACGTCTGGCACCGCTGGAACCTGTACCAGAGCATTGCCAACATGGGCGCCGACAAGTCCGCGGAATAAAGCGTACAGCCGCTGAATTTCAACGCCCCTGCACGGTTCGTCCGGCAGGGGCGTTTTTATTCATTCAACAGGAGAGAGCTCTTTTCTGCGCGCCGGATACGGGCGCCTTCCGCGCAGGTTCACAGAACCCTTTTCTTCCACAGCTTCAGTCCCACGGCATGTCCGGCCACAAGACCCGCGCAGGCCGCCAGGCATCCGAGCGCGTCCGTCCACAGCCACCCGTTCTTCCAGTCCCGGAACAGCAGCAGGTGCACCGCCTGCCCCGCGGTGACAGCCGCGAGAAACCACGCCAGAAAGTAGCCGCAGCTCCATGCGCCACGGAACAGCAGAAACCTTTTCAGGGAAGGTCTTTCACATCTGCGGCCTTTCCACGGATTTCCGCACTGGATGAAAATCATCACCAGCTGGAAACAGAAGCACCCCGCAAACAGCAGGGAATCCATGATCAAATACCCCTTCGCGGAAAAGCAATGAGCAGCGTCCGGCTCCACCCCCGGAACGATGGATGACAGCAGAAACAACGCAAGCAAAACAATATTTCCGTACATGGGACTTGTCTGAATGCATCAAGCATAGGTGCAGCCTTTCCTCCCCGCAAGAAATAAACCAATCCCGGCATGCTATCCGCCGGGAAGAAAAACGGTCCCAGGCATCTCCTTCCCCAGGCGCGGCCCGCGTGAAGGAAGAACGCTCCCGGAGCAGGAATACTGCTCAGGACTCCTGGAAATGGTGCATGCCGGAGGAAGAACATACCATTCCGGAAGCCGTATCCGGGAAGTGCACCACATCGGGCATGAAGCGGGTACCGACATCCGGAGAGAGCGCATCCCCTTCTTCAGATTCTTTTCACCCTCCGGAGTACGCACGGCGGCATGGTCCCTGATGATGTAAAATACTTCTTCACTTACTTCATGATAACGGTGGCCGCAGGCAAACTGCACCGGTTGCACTGCCACGAACCCGGGCGCGCATTTGCGCTTCATGGAAGAAAATGGCCTGCTTACGTGGAAAGTACATGCGGAAGTACCTCTTAACTCTGTGCGCGGAATGTACCCATTCTGGCCCCATGTCCCCGCTGGGGAAAGCCTATCAGCAAATGAACACGCCAAGCCCGCAGATCAAGGACATTTCTGTTTTACGGTTCTTCCCCGCCCATGGGACTGCCCGGCGGCGTTTTATCATCTTTCAATGCGGTTTCAGCCGGAGATTGGAATAAGGGACAATTTTTTACCCCTTGGGGATTCTTCACGTTAAGAAACGCATCCATAGCCTGCACGGCTTCTTTCTGATTCCATTTCCGGGATTGCTCAAGGGCAGGACCGGAAATTTTCCTCCATTCTTTTTCCGCCTCTTTTAAAGAAACCGCCTTAAAACATTTCCACTGGGGAGCATCCTGTGTAAGAAGTTCAAAGAGGGACACAACCCAAACCGTTTCAGAGGGCATGTCCTCTGCCAATTTTTCCTGTTCAGGTGATGCAGGCGATTTTGTCTTTTCTTTTACTATTGTTTCAAACGGATCTTCACCCTCGGTTTCCTGGGAAAGAGGCACCCGGCGGCTGCCTGGGGAAAGGGAGCATGTTTCCTTAATGACGCCCGTATTTACATAAACGCTTTCCGTCTGCTCCATGCCGCTTTTCCAGCGGGTTCCATCTTTGGGATTGGTCTCTTCACAGCCGCTCCATTCCAATACCCTGCCATACTGTTCCGTCAGTTCCCATTGCTTCCATCCATAGATAAAGCGATACCTGTTAACATACCTGTCAGGACAAAAATAATAAGCTTCTTCACCACGAAAAACACTGCCGATTTTCTTCCCGTGCAGGCAGAAGGAAGGAACCGTATAAAGATAAGAGTTATCCGCATTGCAGATAAACCTTACATGTTCATCCTGCGGGGGAGGAGTTCCAGCTATTTCAGGGTTCCGGTACAGGAAAATTCTTTCTTTTCCATGGTCTCCCACAAGATCAATTTCCTGCATAAAAACAAGGCCGCCGTTGGGGCCGTCTGAATTCTTTAATGCAGGATTCCAGCCCGTCCATGATTCAATAAGATCGCCCTGTCCGGAAACCTGTTTGCGAATATTCCACTGGAGAAAAGAAGGAAGCTGGGAAAAATGAAGGGAAAAAACAGGCGGCTGCTCTGCCGCCTTTAACAAGGCGGCAGAGCAGCATAAAAAGCATAATCCTGTGATTAAAGCATTCATTCTAAATTTGATTTACCCTGGACAGAACCCTGTCCACATAATCAAAATTATTGCTATTATATCTGGAAATGCACCATTGTCTAGAAGTATTCATCCAGGCGCAGTAGTGGCCGCTTTTTCCGGGATCATAAAGAAAACCGGGGGAGCGCACCTTGGTGCCGGGTTCGTTAATCTGCCGGGAACATTTGGAAGCTCCGTTATATGCCTTAAGCGTGCAAAGCTGGGCGATGGTACAGGCCGTTCCTTCCGCAAATGAATAATCATACGGAACCCCCTGGCCTGGATTGGTATCGGCCGCACGATAAACCGGGAGAGCACTTTCAGGCGCTTCCGCCTGCTGCTGCTGGAGTTGACGGAGCATCCACCTGTGCGCCTCATTGTATTTGACAAGGATGATTTGAAGGGCTGCCTGAATGTTTTTCTGCCAGTTCCATATTTGCTCCCTTGGGATGGCGGTATATATGCCGTCTCCCCCTGCCGTTCCCGTCACTTGAAAAATGCCGTAACCGCCGGCGCCGGCGGTATCTTGGCTATGAAGCGGAATTCCTTCCGCCCCGGGCTCCCTCCGGTACTTGCCGCCTCCGGCCAAAAATTGATTGTACAAGGATGACGGGGCATTACTCCAGGAGAAGGGGTAATAAACCGCCTCGCCGCCATATCCAAATGATTCGCTTTTGCCTACGGCGGGAAGACACCATTCCATGGAGGCCAAAGTATCCGGATACATTTGCAACACGTAGGACTGAATATACCGGGTGCACATTTGATCGTCCGGATTCTGCCCTCCGATGCGGAAACGATAGACATCCGCGCCTGTATAGGAGGAGTGGCCGTTTTTGGATTTAATTTCAAATTCCAGACTGGCATTTCCTCCAAAAAAGCCTTCATTCACCTCTTCAAGCCAATCCGTATCCTCCGCAATATTCCATAAGGACACTGGCTGTTCTTTCCAATTTTCCGGAATGGAAGGGATATGTACTGTATCTTTAGCCAAAACGGCCTGGTTGCGATCCCGGGTTCCGGCAGGGGCATCTGCATATTGGATCGCCGGACGGCTGTAGCTTACCGTCAGCCTGGTTTTCCAGGAAAAACGCCCGGCATCCAACCCTTTTATTTCAAAATGCAAACTGGGCATTCTAGGACTGCTTTCCTGGCCGGAACCTGTCTCTGCATAATCAATCCATGCAATCGTGTCAGTATTCCTGCCGTCCACATATCCCAGCGCATCGGAATGATCATCTTCCTGCGGTACGACCAATCTTTCCGATACTCCAAACAGCGGAGCCGGAAAAGCCTTCAAGGTGACGGGATGAATATCCACTTCCGTAATCAGAGTTCCAAAAGTTCCGCCTTCCTCACATTCCATGGAGAGCCATATGTCTTCCCTTCCCGTATTGAATTCCTGGGAACGCTTGAGGCGCATCAGCAAGCATCTGTCTCTCCATTCCCCCGGGATAATTTCACCCTCCTTGACATTCAACGAGGCGATTACTTCTCCGGTATTCTGCGACGGGTCTCCCAGCGTGACTTTAACATGGTAACTATTGTTAACCTTGTTGCCATCATCACCGCGCCTGCCCCGGTCCTTCCACGAAATTACATAAAATCCCGCGGCGTAATCCGGAGTGTCAAACGAATCCCTGTCTTCAAAGAACATGATCCTTTGTTTGATGCCTCCGGAAGTTTTGTCAGAATCCAGCTCTGCACATGTAACATGATCACTTTCTACGGACCAGTATTCTATTTTTGTTCCGCGGAGGGCATACCATTTCCGGATTCTGGAAGCACGGTCGGAAGTTCCTTCCGTGGAAGAAATGAATCCATATTTAAATTCGACGCCTTCCGCATATCCCTGATCGTGTTTCTGATTTAATGCTCCCGTTGAGCCCATCTTCCCGTTTTCAATCTTTATTTCATGCCGGGAATCACCGTTATTTACTGAAATTGCGTTATTCATTGCATTTAGTATTTTTATGGAATGCCATCGTAAATATCGGTTTTTTGGGATTCAACCATTACTTGACGAATTAAACACGGACGATACGTGCCTCTACTCCCTCCTGTTGAAAATAAGCAAATTCCATAAATGCTGCCACTACGGGCGGAAAGTCCAGAGGACTGCCCAAACTGCTCGCTCCCAGAGACGGAAGAACAATAAATAAAGCTTGCCCGTTGTCTCCCAGCAACCTGAAAGACAAGGACAAGCTTTTTATAAAAATAAAGAATCGAAAACGCGGAAGCTATAAAATCATCTAGCGGCTTCCGCCGTTTTACGGATGATTTCACGGGCCTTGCGCACGTCGTCCTCATGGGAATCGCCGCGGCTTCTTTCCACGGTGAAGAGCTTGGAAAGTTCTTCATCCATGCGGGCCACGGCGGCTTTCGCCTTCGGGTTCTTCGCGGCGCGGGCGCGCAGGATATTGACCTTTTCAAATTCTTCCAGCCCGTCGCGGAGTTTTTCAAACCGCAGGGAACTGAGGTTGCCGGGATAAACCAGGTAGCAGTCTCCCGCGGGCCAGTTGCCGAAGTCCGTCTTTTCAAACGGATTGCGGTTCCAGGAGTTGTAGGCCCACCTCAGAAAGCCGTCCAGATGGTTGGCGGCGGCAAAGAGGGGCAGCCATTCCGCCTCCGCCAGCGGGGAGATGGTAAAGGTGTTGGGCTTTTTGGGATGGACGCAAACATAGAACGTCGTCTTCTTCCCCTCTTTCTTGCGCTGCGCCAGGAGATCGCCCGTGACCGTGTCCGCATGGTCGAGCACGGGAGAGACGTCATACACGTCCCGGGTCATGGCGGTAGGCCGGTTGACGGCGGAGACGATCTTGAATTCCGGAGCATACTTGTCCAGCACGTTCTTGGCCGCCTTTACCATGGAGTCCGGCCGTTCATCCAGCCCGATGCAGGTCTTGTCCAGCCATCCCTTGCTCTTGACATGCTTGCGGAAATCCGTCAGGAAAGGCCCCCAGATGGCTTCGTAGGAAGGGTCGTTCGGCTTGAGGTCCAGGAACTTGTATTTTCCGGTAGCTTCATCCAGATAACGGACTTTCATGTTCCACGGAATCATGGTGTAGCAGGATATCTGGCCCTTGACGCCCACCTCGTTGATCATGAAGGAAACCCATTTGTCAAAGTTGGCGTAGTTCCAGCGCATGGTTCCGTTCTTGCCCTTGATCCATTCGATCATGGGGGGGAACCAGTCGTAGGTCTGGGCGTTCCAGGCTTCATCAATCAGGGAGCAGGTAATGGCCTTCTGCCCGGCATCCGCCAGCCTTTTCATCACCGGCTTCATCAGCGCGAAATGTTCCGGGGACCACGGTTCCACATCATGCCAGCGCGCCACGGCCTGCGGATGCTGCCAAAGGTCCAGGTGAACCTGCCAATTGGCGGGCGCAGGCAGAGATTCCGGAGCCACTTCCAGAACTACGGGAACGCTCACGGGAGAGCCGCTTTCCGCGGAAACCACTATTTTTCCCTTGTACACGCCGGGTTTGGCGGACGGGGGAATGTTGACTTCCACCCAGACGGGACGCACGCCCCCGGCCTGCAGGTCACAGCTGTTTTCACTGCCGATGATATCTGAAATGAGCCTGTTGCCTCCCTTGGTGTAGCGTATCATGGAGGTCCGGACGGGAATGACCTGTCCGGCAGCATTTTTTACCCCGGCGCAGGTAGCGGATAACTGGGGCTGCGCCTGGGAAGACCAGACGGCAATCTGTCCGGCGGCGCGTTCGCCCCTCCAGCCGGACAGGCGCACGGAATCCTGAAGCATTTCCTGCCCGGGGGCGCCGCTGTAAGGGATGCGGTCATAATCCTTCACCGCCGCGGCTTGCAGGTTCAGGGCGGCATCAGGGCCGTAGCCCTTGATTTCCACCAGGTGCCCTCCCTTGTCATTGCCGGCGTTGTTGCCCAGGAAGGTGATTTTGACGTACCGGACCGTCTGGGGATTGAATTTGAAGGGGACGCCTTCCGAGGTGGCCGCAATGCTGTTGGAAGACTGGTCCGCCAGCATTTTCCAATTTTTGCCGTCTTCCGAGCCTTCTATTTTATACTTGTAAATGCGGCCCCCCTCCCAATACGGCCAGACATGCAGGGCGGAAAGCGCGCGGGGCTTCCCCATGTCTATCTGAAGCCAGACGGGAATGCCCTCACATCCCCAGTATTTGCCTGCGTTGTTCGCCTGGCCGTCCACGGCCAGTTCCGGACGGTCGTTGCCGTAATGCCCGGAAGCGGTGACTTTGGCCCCGGCAAACAGGTTGCCCGCATCACCCGTCGCTCCGGCGGAAACCAGGGCGGGTTCATATAGCGGGTGCCTGTCCGGCGACTGGGCCTGAACAAAAGACGTTAAGGCAATAACGGAACACAGAGGAAAAAGAAAACGGCGCATGCGTATATTACGTGCAGGAATTCCGTTTTCTCTCAAGAAAAAAGAGTGTTTCCGCTATTCCGCCAAAGGACGCACCGGAATGCCCCTGGAGGCAAAGTAGGTTTTGGCTTCCGGCACCGTGTATTCGCCGAAGTGGAAGATGGAAGCCGCCAGCACGGCGTCCGCCTTGCCCTCCACCAGCACGTCCACCATGTGGTCCAGGCTGCCCGCTCCTCCGCTGGCGATCACGGGAATGCGCACCGCCTCGCTGACGGCGCGGGTCAGTTCAATATCGTACCCGGTTTTGGCCCCGTCCGCATCCATGCTGGTCAGCAGGATTTCCCCGGCACCGCGGCGTTCCGCCTCCACGGCCCATTCCACGGCATCCAGCCCCACGAATTTACGGCCGCCATGAGTGGAAACGCCCCATTTGCCGGGCGCCTGCCTCTTGGCGTCAATGGCTACGACGATGCACTGGCTGCCGAAGGCCGCCGCGCCTTCATTGATCAGTTCCGGACGGTTGATGGCCGCCGTATTCAGGGACACCTTGTCCGCGCCCGCCAGAAGCATTTCACGCATGTCCATTACGGAACGGATGCCTCCTCCCACGGTCAGCGGCATGAAGCAGCAGGCCGCCGTGCGGCGCACCACGTCCACCATGGTGGCGCGGCCGTCGGAAGAAGCGGTGATGTCCAGAAAAACAAGCTCGTCCGCCTGCTGGGCATCATACGCTCTGGCGCATTCCACCGGATCCCCGGCGTCCCTCAGATTGACGAAATTGGTCCCCTTGACGACTCTGCCGTCCGTTACGTCCAGACATGGAATGATTCTTTTTGCCAGCACGGCCTTATCAAGCCATCACCGCCAGCAAAGGGAAAGCCTAAAATACGGCTTGCCGCAGGATGCCTATGATGGGAAAAAACGTCTCTTTCCTATAAATATCCCGTTGCAAGCTTTCTTTGTCATCTCCATCAAATTTGAAGACAATTCCTTGAATTTCAATAAATGGATAAATGTATAGAAAGCATTTTACACACGCTTTCCTCCTCCTGTTCAATAAATGTCTGCGGATTAAGAATCCGCAAACAATAAAAAATGTTAACAATTAATTTACTGTACATTTTAATACATTGAAAATACTATCATTATAGTATTCCTGGTCTTTTTTGAATTCATCCTTTCCATACTTGCTCCGCAAGTTATACAAAATTTGTATTTCACATAAAAAAACCGGATTCTTAATCCGGTAAACGGGTGGAAATACTTCCTTCCAGTATTTTTGACTCAAAAGTTTAATAAAATGAAGAAAACACTTTCTCTTCTGGCCGTCACGCTCCTCGGCATTTCCGGCGGCCACGCCGCCATCACCCTGGTTTCCGGATTTTCCCGGTTTGACCAGACTTCACCGGACAGCGGCACCGCTGTTTCTGACCTGGGAACGAAGTCCCTCAGCTGGACGCTTAACGACGCTATCTGGAATAACGACGGAACATGGACGTCCAATGCGACCAATTCAAAGAAAAACGGGCTTAATGTTTCTTCCCTTCAGCTTTCCGGAGCTGCCGGCTATACGGTGAACATTAACTTCTCCAGCGCCGCCAGCCTGGACAACACTGATTCCCTCTTCTGCGCTTCCATTGGCGGAACCGGTCTTAATTCCATTGTAGGACGCTATGAAAGCGGCAAGATAGGCATCGCCAACAATGGCGGCAGCTCGGGACGTCCCGCAAGCGGCTTAAGCAGCACCGCCATTGACTTCAACAGCCCGTTTTCACTGACTCTCTCCGTTCAGGCAGGGGGAGCCTACAGCGTGTTCATTACGCAGAACGGCACCACTCAGACCGTATCCTGGCCCAACATGGCCCAAGCCGGAAATCTGGACCAGCTCTATATCGGCTGCTGGGCAACCTTGAACGGGAACCAGAGTTCCCCGACGGTATCCGGCCTCAGCTTCTGGGAAGGCGCGGCAACGCAGGATGACCTGGCAGCCATCATCAACGTTCCGGAACCGGCCACTGCCTCCCTGAGCCTTCTGGGGCTGGGCGCACTGCTCCTGCGCCGCCGGAGAAAGTAAAATTTCCTCCTGTCGGGCCGCTGGCGGTTTCATGCAGCCAGCGGCTTTTGTTTTTTATCCCTTTGAATCCAACTGCCATGAAATTTTCATCACTTTACCGCAGTCTGCTGTTCATCCCCATAACGGCGGCTTTCATCGGCGCGGCAGAAGCCAAGACGCTTCAATTATACATCCTGACAGGACAATCCAATTCCCTGGGAGCCGTCAAGGGGTCTCCGGCGTCCGCGGAGCTGCTGGAACAGTACAGGTCCGATGGAAGCACCAAATTCTGGCACAATAATTTCAACAAGATCACCGGCAGTTCCGTAGACTGCAATCCGCCAGCTTCCTCTTCCTGGGGTTCTGTCGTACCCCAGGTGTGCGGAACGGAGTCAAGCAATTACAACTGCATGGGGCCGGAGTACGGCTTTGCCGCCATGATGGAGCGCAAGGGATGGTCCCTGGGCGGCCCTGGCTCCGGACATGCGGACATGGGAATCGTCAAGGCCGCTCTGGACGGAGGAGGCAATTCCTATTGGAACAAAGGCACGAACGCCTATAATGCCATAGTGGAGACCGTCAGGAAGGCCTGTGAAAACGCCCTGGCCAACGGTTACGACAAGGTGGAGATCATGGGCGTAATGTACCTTCAAGGAGAGTCCAATACAGTCACTGACAGCAGTAATGCCGCCAATTCATTTTTAACGTTTCTGGACAACTTGCAGGGGGACCTTGCCCGGGATGGAGTGGACACCGGCCCTCTGGCGGCACATCAGGCCATTCTGGGAGAACAGGCCAAGTGGGGCACAACCAACGTCACGAATGCTGAAACGGGGGACGTCACCGGAGGATTCAACGGCAATGAAGGTTCTTCCGGAACAACCCGCGACCAGCAGGAAGCCCTGGCCCGGGCAAACGACAACATGGGCTGGGTTCCGACACGGGACCTCGCCAAAATCACCTCCGGCGACAACATGGGCGTCCATTACGACGGAAAGTCCCAGATCACCATCGGAGCGCGGTATGCCTATGAGGCGGCCAGGCTGGCCGGGTACGATACGGGTACGGTCCGCAGCGGAAATTACGACGCCGCTCTCTCTTCCACGGAAGCCTGGATGAACGGCAAGCTCCCCGTGGACAGCACGGCCGTCTGGGACGCAGCCTCCTCCGCCAAGGATAACATGGTGAGTTCCGCCGCCGGAACCAACGCCGCGCTTTACGGCATCAGGATTGAAGATACATACCTGAACACCATCACCATCCGGGGCGTGGCCGTTGACGGCAGTTCCGCTCCCTCCATGCAGGACGGCCATTTGATCCTGGGGAGCGGCGGCATCGACATCGCAACCGGAAAAAACCTGAACATCGCTTCCGTGCTGGAGCTTCAGGGCGACCAGCAATGGAACCTTGCGGGAGGAAGCACCCTGTCCATCCGGGGGAGCAGTTCTTCCGGCAACCATCAGCTCACGTTCATCACGGGAACGGGAGACGTCGCCATCCGCAATTCCACCCTTGCGGCTGATCCCTCCGGAATCGCCAGAGTGGAGGTCAGCGCCTACGTCAATACGGATGCCGCCGCTTTTACGGGAAACTGGACCGTCGGTCCGGGAGTGGAAGTAACAATGAACGGCACGGATACCAAGACCGCCGGCTCCGGCTGGGGAACGGGCTCCGTCACGCTCCAGGGGGCAACCGTCCTTGCCGGCTGGGAACACGTGACGTCCAATACGTGGAGCAACCGTTTCATTCTGGAGGAAGGCACCGTTTCCTCCTTCGGGAGCTCCACCAACGCCACCGGAAAAGTCCTGACCCTGTCCGGCGGGATTTCCGGAAATGGGGCCTTGTCCAAGACCACCGGCAATACGCTGGTTCTGGCCCATGCCAATACCTATGCGGGAGGCACCCAAATCCGGGGAGGCACTTTGCGGCTCGGAGACAAAAGCGCCCTGGGCACGGGAACGGCGGCCGTTCACACGGGAGGAACGCTGGATTTGAACCGTTATGACGTTTCCAACACCATCCGCCTGTCCGGAGGGGAGGTGCTGAACTGGGGCACCGTTGCGCGGGTAGAAATCGGCCACCAGGTGGTCTGGGCGGACCAGCACCTGGAAGGAACACTCGCCTTGTCCAACGGCTCCCGCATCCTGGCCGGCAATTCCATGACGCTGGGAACGGGCGACAGCCTGGCGGCGGGGAATTTTACCGTGGAGCTTTCATCCATGAACCTGGTGGAAGGAGGCGAAGGGCTGGCCTCCATCATCATGACGGGAGGCGCCTTGAACCTGCTGGACGGCCTGACTCTGGACGTCAGCGGCATCCTTGCTCGCTCCGGCACCATGTCCTTCAGGATTACGGATATTTCAGGGGGTACCCTGGAAGGGCTTTCCTCCGCGGAAGATTTTTCCCTGGCAGAGGCCGCCCATGGCTGGAATGTGCTGGATTACGACGCTTCCACGGGAATCGTGACGCTTTCCGTGCCCGAACCGTCCTGTGCCCTGCTGGGGCTCCTGGGCATGGCGGCTCTGCTGGCAATGCGCCGCAGGGCCTGACTTTTTCCCCCTGCTCCCGAAGCCGGCAGGAGCGCCGCCAGCCTTTGCGGCGCTCCGTGACCGGACCTGAACAGCCCGGGGATTTAACTGGAAGTTATGCCTTCCTCCCCCCAGCCGCCTTTCCTCTGCGCGCGTTGGAAATAACCGGAGTAAACAGGGCGAAATGGGGCAAACGGCTTAATAGCTTTTCTTTCCATGTCCAGGTGCTAGACTCCGCGCAAGGCATCTCCACCCATGACAACCACACGCTCGGGATTTACCAAACTTGCAGCTATCTGCATTGCCATCCTTCTGGGGGCCGTCATCTGGGAGCTGGGGTGGCCCCTGACGCATGCGGAGCATGAATGGTCGCGCCTGATTGCGGCCGTCGCCACGCTGGGCCATTTGACGGGCGTGCTGGGCTCCTTCTTCCGGAAGGAGATCAACCGCCCTTCCCTGAGGCTGCTGATTTTCCAGATTATCTGCTGCCTGCTGATCTTCCTGCTGATCGCCAGGGAGCAGCAGGAGGACAGTTACATGAGGTTTACGGAGCTTTCCCGCCTGGTGATTACGGCAGGGCTGATCGCCATCCCCACGCTGATGTCCCTGACCAGGATTTTTGAATGGCTGCTGGGCAAGCAGAAAAAAGGGCGCCCGCTGATGGCTCCCGCCATGCAGTTCGTGACCTCCCTGGGGGTGGTCATCCTGGCGGGCACCGGGCTGCTTCTGCTCCCCAATTCCACGTATCCCGGCATCACGCTGAGCTTTACGGACGCCCTGTTCACCAGCACCAGCGCCGTGTGCGTCACCGGGCTGAACGCCGTGGACTTCGCCAGCACTTTCACCCCGCTGGGGGAAATGTTCACGCTTGCCCTCATCCAGATCGGCGGGTTCGGCATCATGACGTTCGCCTACTTCGTGGCCATGGTGGCGGGCCAGGGCTTTTCCCTGCGTGACCGCGTGCTGCTGACGGACCTGCTGGACGAAGGGAACCTGGGGTCCGTGGTCTCCTTCATCACCACCATCGTAGTCAGCACGCTGTTCATTGAACTGTGCGGGGCCGTCCTCCTGTACTTTTCCTGGGAAGGAAAGGATATCAACCTGATGGGGGAACCCCTGTGGTGGCACTCCCTCTTCCACTCCGTTTCCGCCTTCTGCAACGCGGGTTTTTCCACGTTCCCGATGAATCTGATGGAGCCGGGCATCCGCCTGTGCTACAGCGGGCAGGCCGTCATCATGGCGCTGATCGTATGCGGCGGCCTGGGATTCGGCATTTACAAGGAAATCAACTCCCGCCTGGTCAACCGCTTTCTGGCCAAGCATCGCCGCCTGCGCATGCAGTGGACCCCGTATTTCAAACTGGTGATGATCGCCACGGGCATTCTGCTGGCTGGGGGCGCCCTGTCCATTTTTGCCGTTTCCGCCCCCCACACTTCCGAACCGCTGGGGCAGCACCTCTGGAGCTGCCTTTTTGACAGCGTCACGGCCCGCACGGCGGGATTCAATATCAGCGACTACAGCCGCTACCTGCCCGCGGCCAGCCTCATCATGTGCGGCCTGATGGTGGTGGGCGGCAGCCCCGGCGGCACGGCGGGCGGCATGAGAACCACCACCTGCGCCATTGCGGGCGCGGAAATCCTGCGCATCCTCCGCGGCCGGGACCACGTGGAATTCTTCCACCGCCGCATTGACCAGCGCACCGTGGCGCGGTGCGTGATCACGGTGGTGGTCTCCTGCGCCTGGATCGGCTGTTTCACCATTCTTATTTGCAGCCTGGAGCCCGCCATGAGCTCACTGGATATCTTCTTTGAAAACTGCAGCGCTTTTGCTACGGTAGGCGTGTCGCGGGGAATCACGCCCAATCTGAGCGACCCTTCCAAGTATCTTCTCATCATCAACATGCTCGCCGGCCGCGTGGGGCTTTTCGCCTTCCTCATCGCGCTGGCCGGCACCCCTACCCCGCGGCATTACCGCTATCCATCCGTCAAAATTCCGTTAACCTGAACATACCATCATGAGATATACCGTTATCGGCCTGGGCCAGTTTGGACAGGAGCTCTGCACGGAGCTTTCCGCCCGCAACATTGAAGTAGTGGCCGTCGCCTCCACGGATGAAGAACTGGAGCAGATCAAGGACCTGGTGACTTACGCCGTGGTGACGGATTATACCAATCCGGCCGCCCTGCGGGAACTGGAGCTGGACGACCAGTCCGCCGTGATCGTCGCCATCGGGGACAGCTTTGAAGAAAACCTCCTCGTCGTCACGCACCTCCAGAAAATGGGCGTGCGCTACATCTACGCCCGCGTGATGAGCCCGGTGCACGAGCACATTTTAAGCCAAATGAACGTGTACGCGCTCATCAACCTGTCGCGCGTGGCCTCCAAGCAGCTCGCCAGCCAGCTGGAATCCCCGGAATTCCTGCGCGTCTCCCCCATGGATGAGAACCACAGCATCGTGGAAATAGCCGTGCCGCGCATCTGGGTGGGCAAGCGCCTCCGGGACGTGGGCCTGCGCACGGAGCACCATCTCAACCTGCTCACCATCCGCCGCGGAGAAGCCCAGACCCCGCAGGGGCGCCGGGAAATTCTTTCCATCCCGCGCATTCCCGTCATTGGCACCCCTTCCCCGGATCTCGTCTTTGAAGACCACGACATCCTAATCCTGTTCGGCAAGGAGACAAACCTGATTGAATTCGCCCAGTTGTCCAAGGGCCTGTAAACCCGGACCAGTCCCATTCCGGAAACCGGGCTTTCAGGACAGCTCTTCAAAAGCGGTCATCAAGCGCTTTTCAGAGATACGGCCCTTGACGGAGATGGCGGGGGCGAAGACGGCCAGGCGGTATTCTTCCAGCAGGTAGCCGTACTGCGTCCAGCGCGGGTCGCCGTCATGTTCCGGCAGGCCCTGATGCCAGGGGAGGTACACGCGTTCAAAGAGGTCCAGGCGTTCCAGCTCCCTGGCCAGGGGCTGCTGGCCGATGCGCCTGATGCGTTCCGCGATGCCCTGCATGTACCGTTTCAGGTCCGGCAGGCGTTCCGCCCCATGCGCCCACAGGAAGCGGGGCCGGAGCAGCCAGTCAAGCTGGCGCCGGAGGTCAGCCGTGATGCGCTCCGTATGGCGCACGCCCTGCTGCGCGGCCATAAAGTCCCTGGCGGCATGCTCCGTGGCCGCTATCAACTCCCAGACGTCCGCCACGCTGTGCGCCGCGTCAAAGAGGTTCTGGCGCAGGTTCATTTCCGCAGCGGCGAATTGTTCCGCCGTGCGCGGCAGGGGACGGCCCATGGCGATCTCCGCGGAAACGTCCACCAGGTCGTCCGCATTGGTGGACGGGTCCCGGCCAAGCATGTGCAGGGAGAGCTTCCCTTCCAGTTTCAGCGGGAATTTCTTGCGGAGGTGGTTGAGCTGGTCTGTCTGGCGCAGGCGCATGAAGCGCAGGCAGCCTCTCCGGTGGGCTTCTTCCGCGCGCAGTTCATCCTCAAAAACGCGGACGCCTACAGACGGGCCTTCATCCACCAGGGCTACGTAACCCGGCCTTCCCGCCACGTCCACCGTGCGCTCCAAATCTCCGCAGGTCCATTCCTTCATTCCGGTTACGGATACGATGTCCGCCGCTGTTTCCCGGAACCGGCGGGAGAGCTTTTTGCCCAGCCGCGCATTCAGCTCCGCAACGTCCGTACCCATGGCAAGTTCTTCTCCTTCGTCGTCGCAGACCCAGATTTTCGTGACCAGCTCCGCCGGAATGCGGTTCATGTCAAAGAAGGAGGGAGCGCAGAAACGTCCGGTTTCCGCTTCCACGAATTCCGCCAGCTTCTGCGCCAGCGGCCCGTCCGGCTCCAGGCCATGCCGGAGTTCCGCAAAGTAGGCGGCCTTTTGGCTGATGGGCTGGAGAAAGACGCGCAAGTCCTTGGGAAGGGTACGCAGCAGGCATTCCGCCCGCTGGGCCAGATGGCCCGGCACGCCCCATTCCGGCAGCCATTCCGGCACGTCCGGCAACTGGTCAATATGGACGCCCAGCGTCACGCCGTCATCTTCCGCGCCGGGGTCATTCTGGTAATACACGGCGTATTCCGCGCCGCCGCAGGAAATTTCATCCGGAAAGCCGTCCAGAAGGTCCCTGCCCCAGAAATCATACATGGCCTCCTGCGGCGGAACGTGCAGGGCTTCCGGGTTGTCTTTTTCCATGCTTCCGGCCCAGCGCAGAAAGGCCCTGGCCGTGCAGCAGTCCTGCGGAATGAGCCTGTCAAAGAATTCAAAAACGCCTTCCTCGCACCAGACCTGATCCGGGCGGCGCAGCTTCAGTTCTATCTGCCGCACTTCCTCCCGGAGCGTTTCCAGATGCCTGATGCATCCGGGTTTCGTACGGAAGCCGCCGCCCAGCAGTCCTTCACGGATCATGATTTCCCGCGCATGGGCGGGATTAATGCGGCCATAGTGCACACGCCTGTTGTCAATGATGCGCAGGCCTCCGCACACCACGCGCTCCACGGCGTAAACCGCGCCCTGCTCTTTGTCCCACCGGGCTCCGGAATAGTGGGATTCACAGAGATGGGGAGCCACCTGTTCCACCCATTCCGGCTCCAGCCGGGCGGCGCGGCGCATCCACAGGCGCGTGGTGTCCACCAGCTCCACGCCCATCACCCATTCGCTCCGCTTCTTGCGGCGGAACAGGCCGGAACCGGGAAAGATGCCGAAGGAGCGTCCCCCGGCGCCGCGGTATTCCCGGTTGTCCGCATCCCAGAGGCCGAACTGGCGCGGAACGCCCGCCAGGATGCTCCGGTGAATCATGGCGAAGGAAGCCTGCCGTTCCACTTCCGCCTCCAGGGGGGGGATCCTGCATTTCAAGGTCTCCTTCAGCAGCCGGGAAAGGTCTTCCCACAGGTTGAACCATTCCATCATGCGGTTGAAATTGAGGAAGTTTTTCCCGCACCATTTCCGGAGCTGGTTTTTGTGCCAGCGCCGGCCTTCCCGGAACTGCCACGCAGCCTTCCACAGTTTGAGCAGGGACAGGAAATCGCTGTCTTCATCCTTCCACTGCGCGTGGGCCTGGTCCGCCTTCTGCGCGGCATCCGCCGGACGTTCCCGGGGGTCCATGATCCCCAGGCCGGCCACAATCACCAGCATCTCCGGCAGGGCCTGTTCATGCTGCGCTTCCAGCAGCATGCGGCCCAGCCGCGGGTCAATGGGCAGCCGCGCCAGCTTCATGCCCACGGGCGTGAGCTGCCGGGCCTTGTCCAGGGCGCCGATTTCCCGCAGGGTGCGGTAGCCCTCCATGACCAGCTTGGAGGAAGGAGGGTCCGGAAGGGGGAATTCCGGCATTTCCGGAAGACCCAGGTCTTTCATCCGGAGAAGCGCCCCGGCCAGCGCGCTGCGCCTGATTTCCGGGTCCGTGAAGTCCGGCCTGTCCTCCCAGTCCTCCTCACTGTACAGGCGGATGCAGACGCCCTCGCACACGCGGCCGCAGCGGCCAGCACGCTGGCGCGCGCTGGCCTTGGAGACGGGTTCTATCTGAAGCCGCTGCACCTGGCGCGCCGGGCTGTAGCGGCTGAGTCGCGCCAAGCCGGAGTCAATGACGTAAATGATGCCGGGAATGGTCAGGGACGTTTCCGCCACGTTGGTCGCCAGCACGATGCGGCGGCAGCCGCGTTCCGGATGAAAAATCCTTTGCTGGTCTCCAAGGCCCAGCCTGGCAAAGAGGGGGAGGATGCGCGTGTTCCTCAAATTCCGGCCTTCCAGCTTTTCCGCCACTTCACGTATTTCACGCTCTCCGGGGAGGAAGACGAGCACGTCCCCGCGGTCGTCCAGGGTGTCCAGCCAGTCCACGGCGCGCGCCACATGGGCGGGGAGCTCTTCATCATCACGCAGAGGCGGCAGGTAATGAAGGTCCACCGGATAGGTACGGCCTTCCACCTGGACGATGGGGGCGCCCCCGAAGAACTCGGAAAAGCCCCCCGCATCCAGCGTAGCGGAGCTGATGACCAGCCGCAGATCCTTCCGCCTGTCCAGCAGAAGCTTCAGGTAGCCCAGCAGAAAGTCGATGTTGAGGCTGCGTTCATGGGCTTCATCCAGAATCAGGGTATGATACTGGCGCAGGTCCGGATCATGCTGCGTTTCCGCCAGCAGAATGCCGTCCGTCATGAACTTCAACCGCGTATCCGGCCCGGCTTTTTCCTCAAAGCGCACCTGGTAGCCCACCAGGCCGCCCAATTCGCAATTCAGTTCCTCCGCCACACGGCGGGAAACGGAAGCCGCGGCCAGCCTTCTGGGCTGGGTGCACCCCACCCTGCCCCGCGCCTCCCCGGCAAGCTCCATGGCCATTTTGGGAAGCTGGGTGGTCTTGCCGGACCCGGTTTCACCCACCACCACAATGACCTGATGCTCCCGCATCGCCGCCAGAATGTCGTCCCGGCGGCGGGAAATGGGGAGGTCCGGATAGGTGATGTTCATGATGGAGGGGAGAAAAAAACCCTGCAAGAACGTCCTGCAGGGTTGATGGAAAAGCCGGAAAGGATTTCTTTACTGCCGGGGTTTGGGAAGGGCGATGCGGCCGCTCCGGGTCAGCATCTGCACGTCGTAATCCTCAATGAGAGACAGGAAGCGGTCAATCTTGTGCTCACCGCCCGTCACTTCAATGGTCAGGGCGTCCCGCGTGACGTCCACGATGCTGGCGCCCAGGATCTGGCAGAATTCAATGACTTCATGCCGCGAAGCGGAATCCACGCCGATGCGGGTCAATACCGTTTCCCGGTACACGTTGTCCGTGTTGCGGAAATCCACTACTTCCACCGTGTTGACGAGTTTTTCCAGATGCTTGATGATCTGGTCCAGAACATCCTCCTTTTCGCGTACGACGATGGTCATCCGTGAAAAGCGCGGGTCCTGGCTAGGGGCAACGTTCAACGAATGAATATTGTAGCCCCGTCCACTGAACAAACCGGCAATGCGGGCAAGCACGCCAAATTTGTTTTCAACAAGTACGGAGATAGTATGACGAGTCATAAGTTTAATTTCTTAAAGGTGATGCATTATAGGCGCTTTTGACTGCCAGTCAAGCCCGCGGCATAAGGATGCCGGAAAACGCTTCTCCGGATGCGGTCTTCCGCAGACGCCGCACAGGCGGAATTCAAAGCTCCCGCGGCATGATGGCGTTGCTCTTCGTCGCCGTGGGAATGCGGGGCAGCAGCGTCTTTTCGGAAACCGGGCGGGCATCCACTTTCACGTTGAACTGCTGCCCGTCACGGGAAACGGTCAGCAGGGCCGGCCCCTCTCTCAAAGCCCTGACCAGTGCATCCATGGTGCTGACGCTCTGATGATTCACGGCAAAGACCATGTCCCCGGCCTGGAGGATCTGCCCCACGGATTTCTTCGGATTCACCTGGATGACCAGCAATCCCCGCGCGCCGATGGACTGTTCCTCAGCGGTGAGTTCACGCAGATGCATGCCCACTCCTTCCATAAAGTCCTCCCACGGAGAAGGAACGTTCTTTAAAATGCTGTCCCCCACTTTCAGGGTGACGTTCATTTTTTGTCCCTTGCGCCAGATTTTCAGCCGGAATTTGTCGCCGATGGAAAGATTTTCAATGTGGTCCTTCACATCCTTGTCGGTCTGGATGGGAACTTCATTGAAGCTCAGCATCACGTCTCCCGTCTGAAGGCCCGCCTGCTCCGCCGGGGAACCGGGCTTCACGATGTTGACTACTGCGCCGCCTGCTTCATGGTAGTCCAGGAAACTGCGGAGAGGGGGAGTATTGCGCACAATGTCCAGCCCCAGGTATCCTCTCATGGGGCGTCCATGCCTGCAAATCTGCTCAAAGCTGTGCACCACCAGATTGGAGGGAATGGCAAAGCCAATGCCAGCGTAGTTTTTCTCCACATTGGGAAGCACCGATTTGTTGATGCCGATGATTTCACCGCGGATGTTGATGAGAGGCCCTCCGGAATTGCCGGGAAAGATGCTGGCATCCGTCTGGATCAGGTCCAGGCCGGAATCCACCAGCTTGCGTTCACGGGCGCTGATGATGCCGCGGGAAACCGTCGTCCCCAGTCCATAGGGGTTGCCGCAGGCCAGGACGATCATGCCGGGTGCAATCTCGTCACTGTTGCCGAACGGAAGAGGCGTGAAGGCCATCGGGTTTTCCACCTGCAGCACGGCGATGTCCAGCTCCGGATCCACCCCAACCAGGCGCACGGAAACGCTTTTCCCGTTGCTCAGCGTGACGCGCAGCGCATGCTTGTTTTGAATGACATGGTAGGCGGTAATGATATGCCCCTCTTCCGTGACGATGACGCCGGAACCCAGGCCATGGACCGCCAGCCTTTTTTCAATCATGGATTCACCGTCTTCGGAAGGCTGCGGCACGCTGGTCACGCCCGTAGTGTCTATGCTGACCAGCACCCGTTCCACCAGCCGGGCGACGCGTGAATATTCTTCATTGAGCTGGTGCAGGATGGGAACGTCCTCCTCCTTGAGTTCGGACTGCTGCGCCATCGTAAACACCTCAGACCGGAAGGAAACGTTCTTCTCCGTAACGCGGCTGTTCCACCTCCAATAGGCAACGGCGACGACGGTCATCATAACCGTCATCATGATGACAAGTAAAGCCCGTGTCCATATAGTCGATCTCATGGAAATGCCCTGCCGTAGTAACGATCAAACGGTTTGCGGCTTGATCACGAGGAGATGCCTGAAAAATGGACCTGGAAGACTCCAGCCGCTTTTTGACATTCCGGTTCTATTGATACTATTTAAGCCTATTCTCTTCAAATGAAAAAACTTTCAAATGACAAATACGTCTTTTAACGAGGCATATTTTATGATACCGTATGGGTACGGTTTTATGGGTACCAGCACTTTACAACAACAAGCCATTCACCTCGTTTTCGGTACGGACGAAGGAATGGTGCGTGAAAAGGCTTCCGGCATCTTTGCCGCCCTGACGGAAGGCACGAATGAATTTTCCCATGAAATCCTGGAAGCGGCCTGCGGCGATTCCGATGAAGCGGACCAGGTGACGCGCCAAGTCATGGAAGCCCTGCGCACGCTGCCGTTTTTTCCGGGCCGCAAGGTGGTCTGGATGAAGAACTGCAATTTTCTGGGGGATTCCGTCACGGGGCGTTCCTCCACCACGGAAGCGGCTCTGGACTCTCTCAGGCATCTGCTGGAAGGGGGACTGGGACCGGACGTCCTGCTGCTCATCTCCGCCTCTGAATTTGACAAGCGCCGTTCCTTTAACAAATTCCTGCTCCAATCCTCCGCCGCGGAGGAACTGAACAAGCCGGACATCACCAAGGCCGGCTGGGAAGGCAGCCTGATGCCCCTTATCAACAAGGAGGCAGGCGCGCGGGGCATGAACTTCGATTCCGCCGCTCTGGAGTTATTCATTCACCGCGTCAGCGAATCCTCCCGCCAGATTATTTCCGAAATTGAAAAACTGGATCTTTATCTGGGCGCGGACAGGCGCACCGTGATGCCGGAGGATGTGGAGCGCATGGTTCCGCTGACGCGCACGGGCGTTATTTTTGAAATTTCACGTGCTCTGGAAAACAAGAAGAGCGACGCGGCCATCTCCCTGATTGACTTTCAACTGGAACGCGGTGAAAACGCCGTCACGATCATGCGCGCAGCGTTCATCCCCACGTTGAGAAATCTGCTGGCCGCCAGGCTTTTATGTGACGCGTTCAATCTGAAGCCCACCAACTTCAAGGAATTTACGGCCCGCATCTCCTCCCTGCCCTCCTATGCCGCGGCGCTGATTCCCCTGAAAAAAGACGGCACTCCCAATGCGTACCCGCTTTTCCTGGCGGCGCAGAACGCTTCCAAATTCAAGACGGAACGGTTGAAGCAGACTTTAAAGGAATGCATGAAGGCGGACAAGGCCCTGGTATCTTCTTCGCTTGATCCGCGGCTGATTCTGCACCGTCTTGCCATTTGCTCCGCATCCTGATGAATTCCTCTCCTTCCCCCGCCTCCTCCCTGTTCGACGTCCTCGTCGTCGGCGCCGGGCACGCAGGCATTGAAGCGGCGTTGGCCGCCTCCCGCCTGGGGTGCTCCGTCGCCGTTCTGACCCACAACCTGGATACCATCGGGCAAATGTCCTGCAACCCGGCCATCGGGGGGCTTGCCAAAGGCCACATTGTCCGGGAAATAGACGCCCTGGGAGGGGCCATGGGACTGAATACGGATGCCACCGCCATCCAGTTCCGGATGCTGAACGCCTCCAAGGGGCCCAGCGTGCGCGCACCCCGCGCCCAATGCGACAAAACGGCCTACCGAGCACGAATGAAAATGGTTCTGGAAACCGCCCCGGGCATACGCCTGTTCCAGGGTGACGTGGTCAAACTGCTCGTCAACGGGGAGCAGCAGGTGACGGGAGCCGTCACTTCCCTGGACTACACCATCTGCGCGCGCAGCGTGGTCATCTGCTCCGGTACATTCATGCAGGGGCTGCTGCACGTGGGTCTTCAGCACATAACGGGCGGCCGCATGGGCTGCGCTCCTTCCAGCCTTTCCACCGACCTCGCCGCGCTTGGCTTTCAAGTGGAACGGCTTAAAACGGGCACCTCCCCGCGCGTCAATGGAAGATCCATTGACTTTTCCGTTTGTGAAATGCAGCCCGGAGACGCGCCGGAGGCTCTGTTCAGTTACCGTTCCCGCGACGTACTGAAACGCGCTTCCGAACCTTTCTGCACCCTGAACACATGGGGAGACGAAGACTTCCGCATGAAGCAAATGCCGTGCTGGATTACCTACACCAATCAGACCACCCACGACATTATCCGGGACAATTTAAAATTCAGCCCTCTCTATAGCGGCATCATTGAGGGCATAGGCCCCCGGTACTGTCCTTCCATTGAAGACAAAATCGTGCGCTTTGCGGAAAAAACCAGCCACCAGGTCTTCCTGGAGCCGGAAGGCCGCAGTACGGAGGAATTCTACCTCAATGGCGTTTCCACCTCCCTGCCCTACTCCGCGCAATGCGATTTCATCCACACCATTCCCGGCCTGGAAAACGCCCAACTGATTCGTCCGGGGTATGCGGTGGAATATGATTTCTGCCCTCCCACGCAGCTGCACCCTACTCTGGAAACCAAGCTGGTGGAAAACCTGTACTTTGCAGGACAAATCAACGGTACCTCCGGCTATGAAGAAGCCGCCGCGCAAGGTCTGATGGCGGGAACAAACGCCGCTCTGAAAACTCTGGGCAAGCCCTCCCTGGTGCTGCGCCGCGACCAGGCCTACATCGGCGTCATGATAGACGACCTTGTCACCAAGGGAACGGACGAACCGTACCGCATGTTCACCAGCCGGGCGGAATTCCGGCTGCTGCTGCGCCAGGACAACGCGGACCTGCGCCTGGCCCCCCTGGCTTTTGAAACGGGCCTCATCACCCGCGAAACGTTCAGGAAAACGGAAGACAGGCAAAACGCCATTGAGGAAGGAATAGCAAAAGCAGCTCTGCTTAAACATGAAGGCATTTCCCTTTCCACCTGGCTCAAGAGGCCAGGCAATGACTGGACCCTGCTGCCTGAAGAACTGAAAAAAATGTTCCACGTGGAACATTTGGATGCCATTGCCACGGATATCCAGTATGAAGGCCACATTGAAAGACAGAAAAAACAGGCGGAAAAAATCACCCGGATGGAAAGTAAAATCATTCCTGCCGACATTGATTACGAACGCGTTCACGCCCTGAAAAAAGAAGCGGTCATCAAGCTGGGCAGCATACGTCCTGCCACTATCGGGCAGGCTTCCCGCATTCCGGGCATTACTCCGGCGGACATTGCCCTGCTGCTTGTTCATTTGCAAAAGCGCGGCAGGCAGCAGGCATGAAAGCCTGCGCCGTTTTCATGCCGGGGCTTTAAATTTGAATATGGCCCGGCTCCTGAATGCTGAAAACTTGCATGCATGCAAGGTAAAAGCCTCATGCTCTCCCTATGACCCGTTTTCCACTCCCTGCAGGCTCCGGTTTATAAACGAGGGGGGGGCTTTTTCCTGAATATTTTCCCCTGTATGACCGATATGCTTCCGGCTCGGTTCATGCCATCCGGCTTGTCTTAAAAAAGGGACACGAACAGAGAGGATGCACAATGATGAGAAAAACCGCCGAATGGCAGGCTCACCGGTAATTAAAGATGCTTTCCCGGTTTAAAAACAATCCGGAAGGCGAATGAATAATTGACTGTGCCCGTTACCGGTAGCTTACGTCGCCCCGGATGCACACATCGCTTCCAAAGATGCTCACAACCGGCTGCTCAAGAAAGGCTTCACGTTCCAGGAATGAACCACCCGTTACGCCGTCTGCGCCGCCGCCCGTTATGATGGGCGCGTAAAATCCCACCCATTCATCCACCAGGCCGGCTTTCAGGAATTCCCGGACCAGGCAGCCTCCCGCTTCCAGCAGGACAGTCCCTGTTTTTCTTTCATTATACAGATTTTTTAATAATTCCAAATAACTTGAAACGTTCTCTACAATCAGGGTCCGGTCACGGAATTCATCCGTCAGGCAAACGGAATCCGCAGGAATGGATGCGGCGTTGTGAGTCAGGATAATGCGCCAGGGCTGTTCCTTAAGGGAAGAAACGGGACGGTCCGGTTTTCTGATGGTCAGGGACGGATTGTCCAGGCGCATGGTATTTCCTCCGGTAAGAATCGCATCGCACTCAGCCCGCAGGGTATGTACGAAAGACCTGGATTTTTCATTCGTCAGCCACTGGGACCGTTCCGGACTGCGTGAAATGCGGCCGTCCAGGGACATGGCGCTCTTTGCGATCACCCATGGGCGCCCCTCCAGCATGTTCAGCCTGAATCCCCGGATTAAATGATCGCATTCCTTTTCCAGAATTCCGCGGGTGACCTGGATGCCTGCTCTCCCAAGAATATCAGCCGCGGCGCCGCGGTGTCTGGGATTGGGGTCTTGAGAGCCATAAACCACCCGTTTGAAATGGTGTTCCAGAATGGCTTCCGTACAGGGTGGCGTTTTTCCGGTGGTGCTGCACGGTTCCAGAGTAACGTACAGAGTGGAATCCGCAAACAGGGCCGCGTTGCCTCTGGCCGTTCCATCGGCAATAGCCTTCCTTTCCGCATGGGGCAGGCCGGCTTTTTCATGAAAACCGGAGCCGATCACTTGGTTTTCATGCACGATGACCGCTCCCACGCAGGGATTAGGGCTTGTCAGCCCGACCCCTTTTTCGGCCAGTTTTACGGCCATGTTCATCCAGCGCGTATCCTGGTCTTCCGTGTTCATGCCGACCTTGTAGCACGAATGCGCGAGAAAGGACAATCACGTTGTGTGATTGAAGAATATTAGATTTAACAATATTAAATTTCTTCTTCTTCTACCCTGTGCCCAGTGTGAACAACGTTTTTACCGCCTGGGAATGAATGGATTGAAATCATCCGCCAGTGTGAATAAATTCGGTTCATAAAAATGTGGATAACATCTGAATAACTTATTCACACCATACTCACAGTTAATTAACTTATCCTTTCACAGGGTTATTGGCAAGTGGAACCGTGAAACGGAGCCGCACGTTCCGTCTTGCGGAAGCGCCGTAAGAAAGCATACCATTCCTCCATGAGGGTTGCCAGATTGATTTACATTCCGGAAAGGGACCATACCTTTCCCGCAACGAGCCCTGAGAGGCCCTTCCGCGGCTTTTCCGTGGCCGGGGTGAGCGTAGCCGCCTATTGTGCCTCCCGGCTCCGGGAAGCGGGCTTTGAGGCGGTTTTTAATCCGGAAGCCGCCGTTACGGAAAGTGCGGCGGAAGTGGTAGAGGTGTCCATGCATGATTTTTCCCCGGAAGCTGCCGCATGGCTTGCTTCCTGCGGGACAGGGGAAGTACGGAATGAAGAAGGGCGGCTGCTGGCCCGGAAAGGGCCGGGAAACGGACTGTCACGTGTTTTTTCCGGGCGGGAGGCGGCTGTGGAGCGCCTCGTCTATCCCTGGGACCTGCTGGACTGGCAGAAGAGAGTGATGGAGGGAATGGAGGGAGACGATTTTTCCGGGCGGCCGGGCGTTTACGTCCTGGGCAGTCTCCGTGTGGGAAAGGGCACCGTGGTGATGCCCGGCGTGGTGGTTGAGGGCTCCGCATGGGTGGGGGATGGCTGCCGTCTTGGGCCCAACTGCCATTTGAGAGGATATGTGTCCATGGGAAACGGCTGTGTAGCGGGGCAGGGGGTGGAACTGAAGAACTGCATCATCGGAGACGGGACGTTTATTCCCCATCTGAGCTATGCGGGTGATTCCATCATTGGCAGCGACGTTAATTTCGGGGCTGGAACGGTGTGTTCCAATTTCCGCCATGACGGCGGGGAGCACAGGATGATGGCGGCCGGGAGGCTGGAAATTACCGGAAGGAACAAGCTGGGAGCCGTCATTGGGGATCATGTGCGCCTGGGCGCCAATACCGTTGTTTTGCCGGGCAGGGTGGTTCCGCCCGGCGCCTGGACCATGCCGGGGGAAACATTCACGGGAACATGAATTCCGGGACGGAAGTGCCGGAATACGGAAAAGGCCGCATGCGGGGGAACCCTTCCCGGCATGCGGCCTCTTGCTGGATAACGGCAAATGCTTAGCAGCTCCGGCGGCGGCGCATCAGCAGGGCGGCCAGGCCCAGCAGCCCCAGGGAAGCAGTGGCCGCTTCCGGAACAGGAAGCACAACGCCGTCGTAAAATTTGATGTTGTTGACATCTATGGTTCCGTTCATGGGACGGGTGTTTCCAAAGGAAGCTCCAAATTGGGAGCCTGTCAGGGCAGGGGAGGACGGATTCCAGCCGGTGATCGTACCTGCCAGGGTGCCGTTGACGTACACGGAGAGAGTCTGGGAGGAAAGATCGGAAACGATGCTCAGATTGTTCCAGTTGTCCTGCTGGAGGTCCGTCCAGGTCAGGCCTGTATTGATGTTTCCGCCGGATTGGCCTCCAAATCCCTTGTTGTAAAAATAAAGTTCCCCGGAAGCATTGAATTCCAGTACCATGCTGTTGGATTCTCCGGAAACCGTTCCATTGGAATACAAGCTGAAAACGTCTTTCCAGGCGTTGTTGGTGGAACTCAGGTTTTTCAGGTCGAAGCTGACGGTGAAACTGCCTGAAATTCCCGCTATGCCAGAGTTGTAGGGCGTGCCTCCGCCGGAGCCGCTGCCGAAAGTGGCATAATCGTTGCCGGTTGTATAATTGAATGAACCGTTCCAGCCGGGAGCAGTTATTTGCGTTCCTTCAGTGGTCCACTCCCAGGAATAAATGGGAGAAGCCGCATGGGCCATGCCTCCCGCAACCAGTAAAGACAAAATAATGAATGAACGTTTCACAGAAATTCTGAAAGTCTTTGTTGTTTAAAATCGCCGAAGCTTGGCTGAAAAGTAGCGGATTTCGAATCCGGATGCCGTTCTTTTTCCTCTGGAAAGCGGCAAATTCATTGAACATATACACGATCCGGAAGAAACGCTGTTTATGTTTCCTTTCATGCTTTTATTTTTCCGTGATCTTTCTTTTTGTTAACCGGCTTGTTCTTAAAAAAATAATTTGACCCCGGATTCGAAATCCGCGTGCGCGTCAACCGGGAATTGTTCGCCGGAGAACGGACTTTTAAGAATACTTAAATAATTTGAAAAACCGTTTCATGCAAGATATGCCCGGAGAAATAGCATATTACTACATATGGTATGCTTTTAAAAAAATACTGCCAAATATTAGGGTTTGACGGAGAAATGGCTTGAATCACAGGAGGCACTTGTGAGAGGATGCGAGGCAGATAAAAGCACAGACACATGAAGTTTACCATTTCCAAGCAAGTATTTCTCGACGGTCTGAGACAGGTTGCCAGCGTGGTGTCTTCCAAGACGACGCTGCCCATTCTTTCCAACGTCAAGATTGAAGCTGAAAACGGCCAGGTACGTTTTACGGCTACGGATCTTGACGTATGCATCACCGGCGTAGTTCCCGCGAACGTGTTGCGCGAGGGCACCGTGACTCTTCCCGCCAAAAAGCTGGTGAGCATCATCAGCGAGCTTCCTGAAGCAGAAGTCCAGGTGGACGTCAACCAGCGCAACCAGGCGACTGTGGAATGCGGCCGCTCCCAGTTCAAGCTGAATGGCCTTCCGGCGGACGAATTCCCTGAACTGCCGTCCTTTGAACAGGCGACCGTGTACCAGGTGGACCAGAATTTGCTGCGCGACTGCATCCGCCGCACGGAATACGCCATCTCTACGGATACGACCCGCTACGTGCTGAACGGCATTTCCCTTTCCTTCCGCAACGGCAAGATGACTCTGGTGGCTACGGACGGCCGCCGCCTGGCCCTGGCGGAAACCGCCCTGGAATTCCCGGAAGAACAGCAACTGGACGCCATTCTGCCCACCAAGGCCGTTGGTGAACTCCGCCGCCTTCTGGATGAAGTAGGGACCGTCACCGTACGGTTCACCCGCAACCAGGCCGCTTTTGAAATCAATGACACGCTGCTGATCAGCAAGCTGATTGACGGCAATTACCCGAACTATCGCCAGGTAATCCCGACGGACTGCAAGGAAAGCATTGAACTGCCCTGCGGGGAACTGCTGGAAACGGTGCGCCGCGTGTCCCTCCTTTCCGTGGACAAAAGCACGAACATCAAGCTGAACTTCCGTGAAAACGAACTCGAAGTGGCTTCCAGCGCGGAAGGCGTGGGTGAAGCTCATGAATCCATGACGATCACTTATGCCGGAAGGCCGCTTTCCATTTCCTTCAACCCGGATTTCTTCATGGCTCCCCTGAAGACGATGGCCGGGGATACGATCATCACGTTAAACCTCATTGATGAAATGAGCCCGGGCGTATTGAAGATAGGTGATGAGTTCCTGTACGTGCTCATGCCAATGAGATCTCCCAACTGATTTTGATGGTACAAAATCATTCATACGAGAACAGGCGCCGTGCTGTCACGGCGCCTGTTTTTTATTGATTGAAAATGAAAGTGATGACTGGGTTATTCACATGAATGTTCTACGTGGAACATTTTTCATTTTCCACCGTCGTCAATAAACCGGACGGTGGTTTCCGGGGGAGGGATAAAAAACAGGCGTGCCGGCATGGCACCGGAAAAAACGCGTATAAACACCTTCCGGCGCCGGGAACGTGCGGTTCAGGCGCAAGGGAAGGCACGGAGTGCCGCAGCGGGTCTAAGGAGGCTCCGCCGCGTCATTCGCTCAACAACCCCGGATCGGCGAACAAATCCGGAGCAAGATGGAAAGGATAGGAACCGGAGGCTTGCAGAATGGCTTCCCGTACGGGAGGCAGGGAACCGAAGCAGGAGGATTCCACATCCAGAATACGGCCGTCTTTCAGTTCAATCATCAGTCCGGGTTCAGATTCATGATCGGGCGTACATCCTATGCGCTCAATCAGTTCCCATGGAATTTCCTTGCGTGAAATGCTGTTGCCCCAGGAGATGGAGGAGGAAGTGATTGTGAGAAAATAAGGTCTCCCCAGAATGACGGGAAGCCACAGGAACAAGAGAAGAGCGCCGAGGAGAAAGCTCCACCATCCGGACCCGAAGAATGCCCAGGCCAGGCCGCACCCCAGGGTGCCGAGGAGTCTCCCTCCCAGCCGGTAGCTGCGGTAGGAATAATAAGTGTTCATGAATTGCGAAGTCAATGAAACGTCAGGCCGGCCAGGGAACGCGAAGCCCCCAGCCGTACTCTGTACGATACTCCTTCATTCCTGCAAAGACAAGATGATAAGTCAGGAAATCCAGTCCAGCATGTCCGGCGGCAGGGAACCGCGGGAGCGGATCAGGGAAAGGAAAGCTTCCTCCATTTCCGGAGGCGGCGGAAAAATGCCCGGCATGGCGCGGCCTGCGGCAAGCTCCACGACGCCCAGGTTATGGAGCGCCAGGGGAGGGTCTATGTAGCACATTTGCGTAGGGTCTGGCAGAATGAAATTAAGGGGGCGGCCTCCGTTCAGCAGGCGGTTCTTCGGGATCTCCGGCCCCCATTCGTCCTCCACGCCCATATTGGCCAGCAGAACGCCGGAGGAGCGGGTCACAGCGGGGTCAATCACTCCTGACAGGGCATGCCGCCGCCCTGTGGCCGTGACGGTGCAAAAGGCATGACTGACTGTATTGGTAAGAGCTTCTCCATCCGTTGCGCGCACGAATGAGGCGGAGGACAGAGGAAGAGGTTTTTCCTCCACATCCGCCACGATAACGTTCAAGCCCCGCCTGAGCGCGTGCAGAACGATTCCGCGGCCCACTTTTCCGTACCCGATGACTACCAGGGTCCGCCCCGGGCCACTCTCAATTCCCAGCGCTTCCAGCGCGCGGAAAAAGCTTTCCCCGGTTCCCAGGCAAGTCTCTATCTGCTTGATTTTTCCGGCGTCCACCATCCACACGGGCTGTGTGCAGCGCGTATAATGCTGCGCTCCGGACCGGGTCAGTTCCACATACCCGCAGCGGCTAGGAACATGGCTGAGCACCCCGGCGCAGTCCATCACCACATCATAGAGTCCGTCCGCCCGTTCCGCCTCCACCACGGGTATTCCATACCTGCCCAGCAGCGCGACCGTTTCCGGATCGTGGGGCATCACCGGAGAGACTGCTGCCGTCAACTCCGCTCCCGCCGCCAGCAGGGCGGCGTATTTGGCGCAGGTATTCCGGAATACGGGGAGGCGTCAATCACACGGCATCCCTCCAACGGGCGGCTTTCCGCCCACGTTTCACACTGGTGCAGAAGCACGGGAAATTCCTCCTGCCGGTAGAAGGGGGACAAATCTTCCAGAATGCGCGCCGGAGATACAGGCATGGCAAAAATTGTAAGGGTTCTACGGATGGAGGGCAATCTTTCTCCTCCCGTTTTCATAGAAAAACTTCGGAAAAGATGTATTTTTTGTTTAAGGGTTTTCAGAAGTTGCGACAAATTCGAAAAGACAAACTACTGAATCATCAACCATTCTTTCTCCATGGGAGAGACATTTTTTACAGGAATTTGACTGGCGCCAAGCAGGAATGACATCCTATTGTGGATTTTTTTTCTAACAAATAGATAATATTGATGTCTGTAAAAGGAAGGTACTGAGCGTAAGAATTATTATATTATTTTTTGATGGGAAAAAATTCGTTATGTTTCATAGGGAAACAAAAATTCTCAAATAAACTTTATTGACACTGGCTCTGGATCATGCTACTGGGAAAATGATCATGGAGGATTGCTCTCCTCTAATTTCATCATCAATCCCAGTTCTTTAATGCCTTATGAATACTCCAACTACTTCTTCTGCCGGCACTCCTTCTTCCATCCCCGCTTACCGCAAATGGTACTTCGGCTCTACGGCCAAACCCATGCCGCGTGGCATGCGCGCCGTTCCGGAGCCCGATCCGCTACCGTTCGAGGAAATCCACGAACACGATGAAATTACCGTGGGACCGCCTAGTACGTCGGCGGATGGACACAGTGCTCACGGTTACTTTACCATTCCGGAAGGAGCGGACGGTAAAAAGCTCTACGGCACCTGTTCGCTCTTCCTGGGGGTGGACGACTGGGGAAGCCTGGAAGTGAAGGATTCCAGCGGCAGCGTGGTGGCGCAGGTGAACCTGAAGAAAGACTCGCAGACGGCAGGCAAGCAGGGCGGCCATAAATACCACACGGGGACCGGCGGGGCGCAGCTGCCCTCCGGCTCCTACATTTGGGAAGTCAACCAGACCAACATCGACTACAAGCCTGAAAAAGACAACGTCTCCATCTGCAACTACAGCATCGACGTAGTGCCGACGGAGCCGGGAGGCAAGGAGGAGCCCGAGAAGTGCCCGTGCGAGGGAGACACGTGTGATAACAGCGGCGGAACGCCGCCTTCCCCGTCGCTGGCCCGGTCGGGCTCCGCGGCGGGAGTGAGCAACAGCACGCTGGGAAACTATTCCTCCGCAGGGTGCAGTGTGAGTGCGGAAAGCACGGCCACCCTGATGTACTGGTCCTGCAACTTCGGAACATTCAGGGGGCTGGGAGGGATTCCTGCGGGCCGGGTGGAATTGAGGAGTGAGGAAAGTGTCTCCGGCCTGGAAAGCCCCTCCTCACTGGCCTACAACCATCCGTTGAACAGCCGCCTGGACGTGCCTGAAGGGGGAATTGTACCCGGAGTGCGTTTTGATCTGGTGCAGGGAGACCGGGTGATTGCCATGCGCTGCTATATGAACGGGTCCGTGCTGCCCGTTGGCGTGGACACGTCGGGCGGAGGACGGGCAACGCTGGACACGGTGGAAGGACAATCCTGCCTTCGCTGGATCGTGGAAGACGGCAGCCAATACCTCTTCTCGGCGGAAACAGGAACGCTCCTCTCCTACACCACCACCGACAAGCAGGTCATCTCCAACGCGTCATCCTACCTGGACGTCAAGCATGCCGAAGACGGCTCGCTGAGGCAAATCTGGAACCTGTGGGACGGCCTGCTCAACGTGGAAAACGTCACGGCCACGGGCTACATCATCGCGCTCTACACGCCTGGGCAAATCACCGGAACGGACGAACAGGGATTTTATACGGTCACCGGGACACCCTTTAAAACATTCAACCTTTCCCTTTCCGCGGACGGCCACTTCACCGTCACGGAACAGGCGCCGGCTAGGCAGCCCTACGCCGTCACCTGGTGGAACGACGGCCTGGCGTGGAACATGCGGCAGGGCACGGGGGAAGACGCCGTCACGACCATCCGCACGCGCACGGAGCTGGAACCGGAAGACTCGGTCTGGCAGCTGGTGACGGAAATCTCCAAAGGAGGTATCGTGGCAGAGCGCACCTGCTCCATATATCAAACGACGGACGTAGGCGATCTGCTGCTCACTCAAGTGGAAGGCTATCAAAGCCCGGAAGCCCAGACCACGCAATACGCCTACGACCAGTGCGGACGGCTCAAGACGGAAACTGCCCCGGACGGCAGCCAAATTCATTACGCGTATGACCTCTACGGACGCCTGCTCTCCCGCGACGAACCGTGGGCGGAAAGCGGCAGGCGCATCACGCGCTACACCTATGCCTATTCGGGAGAAGCCGACTTCAACGACGAACCCGCCACGGAAACGGTAGACCTGCTTCCGCTGGAAGGACACGTCAAGACGCTGACCACCATTGCCTACAAGTACACGACGGCCAATCACGTCAAAAGGACGGAAAAGCGGGTCACCGGACTGGGAGTAACGGGCACGCGCCTGACGGCCACGGAACAATGGCTGGCCGGCGCGCCCGACGTCTATGCCCGCGGACGCACCCGGATGACCCGGGACCTCACCGGCGTGCAAACCTGGCACGACTACGCGGCAACGACGGAGCACGGCGCCCTCTACACGGAAACGTTGGAAACGCGCGTCAACGGGGAAACCGTGCCGGGACAGAGCACGCGCACCACGACCTGGATCACGGCGGAAGGGCAGCGCGTCAGGGAAGAAAGCTACGCCCTGCTCACCGGCGGGGAATGGGCGCTCACGGACAGCGCCTCCTATGAATTTGACACGCAGAACAGGTGGGTGAAGCGGACGGCGGGCAATGGCCGAATAACGGAGCGCGAGCTGATGTGCGACGGGCGCCTGTTGTGGGACATTGATGAAAATGGTGTAAGAATGGACTATGCCTACGACACGGCGCGCCAACTGGTGGAAACCACGCGTTCCGCCGTAATGGACGGGGAAACCGTCATCACGCCGGAAACCATCACCACCTACACCCTGGATGCGGCGGGGCGCATCCTCTCTACGCGCCGGGATACGGGGGCCATGACGACCAGCGAAAGCTCGGAGTACGACTTGCTGGGGAGGATAACTTCCTCTACGGACGTCCTGGGACGAGTCACCACCTACGCCTACAGCGAAGACGGTCTGACGACGACGCAAACCACTCCCTCCGGAGCCACGTTCGTCACGCGCAACGCGCCGGACGGAACGGTCCTGGAAGAATCCGGCACGGGACAGCGGCATATCATCTATTCCCTCGACTTGGTTGCCGACGGCGTTCGGACCTTCACGAAAGCCGTCTCCGGGGAAACGGAAACCGAACTGCAGCGCAGCGTCGCCAACGGTGCCGGGGAAATTCTGCGCACGGGCCGGCCCAACACCATCGGGGGAGTCATTTACACGAGGAACACCTATAACGCCAAGGGACAGCTGACCAAGGAACAGACAGATGCGGAAACCGCAGCTACGACGATGGCGCCGACCCTGTGGGAATACGACGACTTCGGCAATAAGGTCAAGGAAACCTGGAAGCTTGCCGATCCGGCCACCGTGTCCAACTCGCGCATCACCACGTGGAGTTACGGCGTGGAACAGGCGCAGGACGGCGTCTACCGCGTCGTCACGGCGACTAGGAACAACGGCCAAGGGACTACCTATGGCGAAACGCAGAAGACGCTGGTTTCCTCCCTCTCGTCCACGCTGGAAAGCAAAACCGTCTTCATCGGTCCCAGAGGAAATATATCCACACAGTGGAGCGAATACGGAACAGGCGCCCTGCGGACGCAAAAAAGCAGCATCCCCACTTCCAATGTCACGGCCACCGCGACGGTCATCGACGACTTTACTACCACGCAGACGGACCACGCGGGCATTACTTCCACGCAGACCCGAGCCTATGCGGAAACCGGCATCATCTACACTAACACGGACGGACGGGGCAACACCATTACGACACGTACCGACATCGCCGGGCGCACTGTTTCCGTTACCGACGCGGCGGGCAACACGGCTTCTACCGCCTACGATCCCTGGTTTGACCAGCCTTCCGCCGTCACCAACGCCCTCGGGAAAACGACATGCTACAACTACGATCTCCGGGGCCGCAATACGGCGCAATGGGGAACGGGCGCCCAGCCCCTGCTCTTCGGCTACGACGAAGCCGACAGAATGGTCAGCCTTACCACCTTCCGGGAGGACGCGGGCGACATCACCACCGACCCCACGGGACGCACGGACGGAGACGTCACCACCTGGAGCTATGATGAAGCCACGGGGCTGTTGGCGCGTAAAACCTACGCGGACGGAACGCATGAGGACACCGCCTACAATGCCCTGAACCTCAGATCCACGCTCACAGACGCGCGGGGGGTGGTCACCACCTGGGGCTACAATCTGAAGAAAGGGGTCAACACCTCCGTCTCCTACAGCGACTCCACGCCCGGCATCCAGTACGCCTACAACTGCCTCAACCAGCTGACCCAGGTGACGGACGCCTCAGGCTCTCGCACCATCACTTACACTCCCTACAACGAACCGGACACCGATAGCATCACCATAGGAGGCGCCTCCTGCCAGCTCCAGGAAAACTACGATGCCTACGGCCGGTCCTCCGGCTATACCCTGAAACAGGGAACCGACGTCCTCCAGGAAGCAAGCCAGGGCTATGAAGCCAACGGGAGGCTTGCCGGCGCCGGAATCGTGCACGGAGGAGAAGAACAAACCTTCGCCTACGGCTACCTGGCGGGAAGCAGCCTGCCCTCCAGCCTCGCGATGCCCAACGGCATCGTCCGGGAACTTGCCTATGAAGAACACCGTGACCTGGCAGTGGCCATAAGCTGCCGTCTGGGGGGAACCGCGCTGGTCTCCCGCAGCCAGAGCTACGACGCATTGGGACGCCCGGTCACCCGCACCCAGCAGCGGGGAACCGAAGCAACTCGTACTGACAGCTTCAGCTACAACGGCAGAAACGAACTCACCGGGGCTACTCTGGGAACAGACCCCTACGGTTACAGCTACGACAACATCGGCAACCGCAAGACGGCGCGGGAACTGGCCGAGGAACTCACCTACGTGGCCAACGAGCTTAACCAGTACACCAGCATCGAAGAAAAAGCGGAGGCGCCTTTCGTGCCGACGTACGACGCCTCGGGCAACCAGACCCTCATCAAAACCTCGACGGGCATTTGGACAGTAGTCTACAACGCGGCCAACTGCGCGGTGAGCTTCACCAGCCGGGACGGCAGTACGGTGGTGGAATGCGGCTACGACTACCAGGGGCGCCGCTACATGAAGAAAGTCACCGTCAACGGGACGGTCGCCAGCCATGAACGCTACCTGTACCGCGGCTACCTGCAACTAGCGGCGTTGGACATGCTGGACAACCGGAACGTGCTTCGGACACTGTTGTGGGATCCACTGGAACCGGTGGCCACGCGTCCCCTGGCCCTGGTGCAGGCCGCCTCTCTTTACTGCTATGGATGGGACTTCAACAAGAATGTGACGGAAGTTTTTGATGGGCAGGGAACGATCGCGGCGGCTTACGACTACTCGCCCTATGGGATAGTTGGCAGCACAGGCAACCTAGCCCAGCCCGTCCAATGGTCCAGCGAGATGAATGACGAAGAACTCGCCCTGGTCTACTACAATTACCGTTATTACAATCCTGCAGACGGCAGGTGGATCAATCGCGATCCAATCGCTGCAGAAGGAGGATGGAATTTGTATGGGTTTGTTGGGAATAATTCTGAAAAAAATATTGATTCATTGGGTTTAATATTTGGAAGTAAAGGAGAATTCAATATAGGTGGTAATATTATTTTTGAAGAAAGCATTGCTGATACTTTTGTGGGATCATACAAGGCGCAATGTAGTGATAATGGAAAACCAACTATGGATCGAGAAAGTTTTAGAATTGGTTTCACGGGGATTTTTTCTAAACATTCTAAATATTATTTAGATTCCCAAGAAAAATATCATGATAATGATCATAAAGTGGATTATATTATAGTACTCACAGCAGTGGGATTAAAAGAGTCTATTTTGAATGCTCCTCTCAAGGTTGCAGGAGTAGTTATCACTGTAGCAAGTTTCTTTGCGGGACCAGGGGGGAAAGCAATTACTATTGCTCTGAATATAATTGGTGGAGGTGTAACAGCTCTTGGAATTTTTGGACCTAAAGATGAGATATTTTCGAAACAAATTAAAATAAAATTGACATTAGCATGTGAATGTGAGGAAGCTGAGATTCCTGTCTCTGGTTATCCTATCACCATGAAAGGGGAAGCATGGTTCCCGAAACGTGATTCATTTTCTTTTGAAAAATAATTAGCATAAAATAGATGAAATCATGAATTATATATTATATTTATTAATTAGTGTTGTATGTATAAATTATTCTTTAGGAAATATCCAAGAAACAAAAAGTGTTCCTGAAGTCCAAGTGAAATATAGTGGCCTAAAATTTTATCAAGATACATTAGAAATTACAATAGATATTACAGATTCAGAAAAAAATCGGAAAATGTTTAGTCTTGGAAAAAAAATAACACTTTATGATCATCAAGAGCCAGTTCCATGTAATGCTATTGGTTCATTTTCTTTTCTATTTTCTGAAGATGGCAGTATAGCTCAAGTGAAGTTATTTTTTAAAACAGGATTGGAAAAAGTATTAAATGGGACTTTGACTGTATTAACATCGCAAAAGACAGTTCCATTAAAAGAAAAAATAATAAAAATAAAAAATAATGAAGAATTTAATTTAGATGAAACTTTAGTAAAAATAACATCAGTAAAAGAGTTAAAGGACGGTTATAAAATTTCTTTTTCTTTTAAAGATTTAATCGGAATTTCTAAATTTGAATTTAAAACATTAGATGGCGTGCAACTCAAATCAAAACAAGAACGTTTGATAAGTTTTGGATTAGGCGGAACACAAGTATCTTCATATCATGTATTTACTACAAAAGAAAGTGAACAATTAAAGTTAATTATTACGCCTTATAAATGGATTGAAATAAAATGCCTCCATATTCCTTTATTTATTAATCTGCCTATTTTGAGTAAGTAAAAGTATGATTTTATTTACAATTCTTGGATAATTGTATAAGTTCAATGATCATGTGTAATATATTAATAGGTCGATGAGCTTCACCAGCCGGGACGGCAGTACGGTGGTGGAATGCGACTACGACTACTAGGGACGCCGCTACATGAAGAAGGTGACGGTGAACGGAACGGTCGTCAGCTATGAACGCTACCTGTACCGCGGCTACCTGCAACTAGCGGCGTTGGACATGCTGGACACCCGGAACGTGCTTCGGACACTGTTGTGGGATCCACTGGAACCGGTGGCCACGCGTCCCCTGGCCCTGATGCAGGCCGCCTCTCTTTACTGCTATGGATGGGACTTCAACAAGAATGTGACGGAAGTTTTTGATAGAGAGGGAGCTGTTGCGGCAACTTACGACTACTCGCCCTATGGGATAGTTGGCAGCACAGGCAACCTAGCCCAGCCCGTCCAATGGTCCAGCGAGATGAATGACGAAGAACTCGCCCTGGTCTACTACAATTACCGTTATTACAATCCCGCTGACGGCAGGTGGATTAACAAGGATCCATTAAAAGAAGAGAATTTTTTAGAAATATATTTGAAGAGTGAGTTAAAAAACAGAATATTTCTTTTGAATTACCCAATCTGTATGTTTTTTGCCATAACTCACCTGTTACAGGGGCGGATGTATTAGGACTTTGGGAAGTAGGTCCGAGGCCACCTAAAATAAATACCGTAGTTACTGATGGTAAAGGTGGGCTGGAAGTTTATCTGGGTCAAGCTCCGGAAGGGAGTATAGATAGGAAGTGTTGTCTGGATTGCTTAATGAAACATGAGCAAAGCCATTTGAGCGACATCCTTGCTGCCAACCCAAGAATAGCATTTGATGACAAAGGAAAACCTTATCCAGCAGGAAGAGGAATTGTCAGCCCGACTCATGGACGAGAATTGATAGAATCTGAGATAAAAGCGCATGGAATAGAAATAAAGTGTTTACGAGAATCTCTCACAAAACCGAAAATAAGTAAGACATGCAGAAAGAGAATTGCTACAAGAATTAATTTTTTATCTCAACGTTTAAAAGCATACGAGAACAAGTTAAAATGACTATGATTGCAAGAATTATTTTATTATCCATAATACTTATTGTTCCTAATATAAAAGCCTCTCCTATATTGGTTGACACAACGAAATCATTGGTTCTTTCTAAAAAGAGTCCATACGTGGAATTAGAAATAATCGAAAGAGAAAATTTATTTGAATTTTATACAGTTGTAAAACCAATGAACAAGGGAGATAAAATTAATTTTCTTGTCTATCGGTACGATGATAAATCTCAAAAAATTACAACCATCATAAATGTTACAAGCAAACATGAGATCCAAATATCTTTCCCTATAAAAAAAGATGATCTTGGAAAATTGAGCTATTGTGCAACCAATACTCCAAAAGGTACATTCGGCGGCATAGGATATTTTGAAAGGAAAAACAAAAAAGAACTTGTTTTTCCTGATAGTGATACAGTATACATCATCGAAAATATACGAGATTTTCTTAAAAGAGAATAAGCGTTAAATAAATATTTAGTTTAAACTAAACCGTTTTTTAATAATGGATGGAATATTTTGTTTTAATACTATGGTATTGGCAAATAACGGCATCGAACACGCTGGACAACCGGAACATGCTCCACTCGTTGCTGTGGAATCCTTTGGAACCAGAAGTCACGCGTTCCCTGGCTTTGGTGCAGGACAATGTCCTTTACAACTTCAACAAGAACGTCACAGATGTTTTCGATGGGCGGTAGCTATTGCGGCAGTTTAGGACTATTCGCCGTGTGGAATAGTCAGCAGTACAGGAAGTCTTCTCCATCTGGTGTAGTGGTCTAGAGAAATGAACGATGGCAAATTGGTTCTGGTCTATTACAACTACCGTTATTACAATTCCGCAGACGGCAGATGGATCAATCGCGATCCCATCGCCGAAGAAGGGGGATGGAATTTATATGGGTTTATTAGTAATAACGCAATAAATAACGGGGACAAGAATGGCTTAGGATTTGACCTGACTATTTCTCATCCGGAATTTCCTACCCTAATAAGTCCCTTACTCCAGATGAGTTGGCATCAGTATTTTGTAACTATTCTATACCTGCACCAAAATGCACATGCCAAAATTCATCAAAGGTTTTTGATCCTTATTCGGCCAAGGCAAAGTCCATATGTATTAATTTTTTGAAGAGATACCAATTTTCAATTGCAGTCATTTCGACAGCCCTTTGCTTGGTAAATGCTGAAAAGCAGTGTCAAGACGGCTCGTGTTATTCAGAAAGAAACAACTGTAGGCTAAAAGCCCATGTGACTTGTTATGCTAGCCGAGGCTTTATTCCTTTTTTGGGACTTCGGGAAGGAGGTTATGATATTGGTTGGAATATGTTACTTAATGATTCTCAATGCAACTAATATACAACATAATTCATATCATATTAATTTGCGGGGTTGCTCCTTGGCTTATTGGCGCCGGACATTCCATGTGTTTATCTAATTTTCACCATGCCGTCATGGCTGGATTTTCAATGATTGTATTTTCATTTCCAGTAACATTTATATTGGCTGTAATTGGCTGGATAATCTGGCGTATTTTCTCTAGTGAAATAAATCAACTGGTAACTTGTTTTTTAGGACTGATTATCGGACTCATTATGGGCGCTATGCTGGACCGTATCTTATGCGATGAACATCATTATTTTTTTATATTATCAGGAGCGGTTGGAATAATGGTAGGATATATTGAATTTTATCTATTTAAATTATATAATGATGAAATAGAGGAATAGTTCTATTACACTCGCCATCCAAATTAAGGGGTATTGTGCGGATAAACAGAATATCCTTTCCATTAAATTAAGAAGTCGAAAGAAGAAACTACTGCCATCGAGGAATGTATAGTTAACTACATGGAACGGAAGCGTCCGCGCCGACAGCTTCACTTATGATGCCAGAAGTGAACTCACTAGAGCCGCCTTGGGAACAGTCACGTCAACATCGGCAATCGCAAGGCGGCGCGGGAAATAGCGGAAGAACTCACTTACGTGGTCAACGAACTCAACCGTACACCCGCATTGAAGAAAGTGAGGAAACGCCCTTTGTGCTGCAATATGACGCTTCAGGCAACCAAAAAACATTGATCAAGACTGCAACGGGGGTGTGGACAGCTGTGTACAACGCAGCCAACCGTGCGGTGAGTTTCACCAGCGAGGGTGACGCATAGTAGTGGAATGCGGGTACAACTCCATGGGACGCCGCTACATGAAGAAAGTGACCAGAGACGGAATGGTCATTAGCCATGAACGTTATCTGTACCGTGGTTATTGCAATTAGCGGCATTGGATATGTTCAACAATCGGAACATACTTCGGACCCTTTTGTAGGGCCTCTAGAACCAATGGCCACGCGTCCTCTGGCCCTGGTGCAGAACAATGCCCTCTACTGCTACGGAACGGACTTTGCCAAGAACGTCACGGAGATTCAATGGACAGGGAACTATGGAAATAGCCTATGACTACTCTCCTATGGGACATTCGGAAGTACAGGCAACCTCGTCCAGCTGGTGCAGTGGTTCAGCGAAATGAACGATGACAAATTGGTTCTGGTCTATTACAACTATCGCTATTACCATCCTACAGACGGCAGGTGGATTAACAGGGATTCGCTAAAGGAAGCGAATTTTTTAGAAATATATTTGAAAAAGACTGTCCGGTAAAAGTTGTTTTTGCTGTAGCAGGATTCTGTCTGTTTGTTACTGTACAGCAGGAGCTTTCTGAGCTTCCGGCACGGGCAGGGGCGTTCTCTGGATGGTGACGGGCGTTCCTACGCTGGTTTGCTTGTAGAGAATTTCCGCAACGTTCCGGGGCAGGCGGACGCAGCCGTGGGAGATGGGATGGCGCCGCACCTTCCCCACGTGCAGGCCCAGGCCCGCGTTGGTAAGCCGCTGCCAGTAGGGCATGGGGGAACCGTCAAAGCGGCCGCCTTCCGGAACGGGGTCCGTAGATTCGGCGTTGTAGTTGATGCATTTGCCTTCCGCATCATACATCTTGCCGTAAAGGTTGGAGGCGTGGTCTTCCTTTTTGGAGATGACGGTGTAGTCTCCCGTCTTGGTCGGGTAGGCCTTGACGCCGGAGGAGAGGGGAAAGTCCATGGCAACCAGGCCGTCCACCAGGTACTGGCCCCGCTGTTCGTCCAGGCAGACGAAGATTTTGCGGGATTTCTTCGGCTTGCGGTTCAGGAGGGTGTCATCCTTGTACACGTCATACGTTTTCCGGTAGTCCTTGCGGGCTACGAAGTGGGCATACGTGGAGGGATGGAAGGGGTTTTTGTATTCCGGGACGGATTTGTCCACAGCGCGCGGATCCGGCAGGGCCGTATGGCCCTTGCCGGAGTGGGTGCAGGACGACCACCCCATGAGAACCACGGGGAGGACGGCCAGAAGAAAGAGATGCTTCATAAGCGGTGAAACCGGGAAGGGCCCCCCGGATTACTTGGAACGCGGAATCGTGAGCTTCTGGTTGATGTGAATCATGTCGGACTTGAGGCCGTTGGCTCTCTTCAGCGCCTTGACGGAGGTGCCGTTCCTGCGGGCGATGGCTCCCAGCGTATCGCCCTTTTTCACGGTGTAGGTGCGTGCCTTGGGAGCGGGCTTGCGCGTGGTGCTCTTTCTGGCGCTCGTGCTGCGGGAGGATTTGCTGCTGGCCGTGGTTTTCCGCGTGGGGGATTTCTTGCTGACGGAAGGCTTGGCGGGCGGATTATAGGCGTAACTGGAAGAGCTGGAGGAGCTCTTCACCGGGCTGTAATGGCCGGATTCATAAGCGGGATCAGAGCTTTCCGCAATCCACGGCGGGATTTCGCCGCTGGCCGGTTCCGCAGTGTCATAGCCGGCCGTGGAGGAATTCTGGGTGGAGCAGGAAGAGAAGGGGAGCACCAGCGCGGCAGCGCAGGCGCAGGTAAAAATGAATGGCGCTTTCATGTGTGCCCTGTTCATACTAATTTATGATTTCGGTTTCAAGGCGCTAGCGCGGATTGCCGGGATTTTTTTTCAGCCCTTGTCCAGATTATAAAAGGTTTCCGCATTTTGCGTCGTTACGCGGGCCAGCTCATCCAGTTCCATGCCTCTGGAAGCGGCGATGAAACGGGCCGTATGGATGAGGTGGGCGGGTTCGTTCATGCGGCCCCGGAGGGGTTCGGGGCTGAGGTAGGGGGAGTCCGTTTCCAGCATGATGCGGTCTTCCGGGCACCATCGCGCGGTTTCCGCCACCACGGGGGCGTTTTTAAAGGTGGCCACCCCGGTGAAGGAGACCATGCCGTCCAGTTCGTCAAAAATTCGAGCGGCCTGGGCCGTGTCTCCGATGAAGCAGTGGAACACGGGGCGCACGCGGCCCGCGTGGTTCCGGGCAATCGCCAGGGCGTCTTCAAAGCTTCCGGAGCCTTTCCGGTCCCGCGTGTGCAGGACGATGTTGAGGTTCAGGCGCGCCGCCAGGTCAAAGTGCTGTTCCAGCAGGTTCTGCTGAAGGCGTCGGAAGCTGTCAGGCTCCCAGCCGCGGGGGGCTCCGTGAAAGTAGTCCAGCCCCGTTTCCCCGATGGCGGCCAGGGGAACGTCCTGCGCCATCCGGAAAAGGCGGTCCGCCCAGCCCTCCGGCGCGTCATGGGCGTCGTCCGGATGGATTCCCAGCGCGCAAAAGACCACGCCCGGGAATTGGCGCGCCCACGCCGTGTTCGCCTCCCAGTCATCCGGGCGGGCTCCCAGCGTAATCATGCGGTCGATGCCTTCCCGGAGGGCATGCTCCACATAGGCTTCCCGGCGGGACTGGTCGAATTGCGCGGAAGCCAGATGGCAGTGCGTGTCAATAATCATGGCGTAAAAACCCTGGCAGGGCAGGGGAAGTCTGTGGATATTTCCCGGTTTTGAAAAGTGCAAACACAGGGCATGCCTGATTTTTCCTTGCCACGCGGAAGTGAAACGCACAAACTGCCGCGCATGAATTGTACGGCTTTGTGCATGTGCGCCGGCCTGTTGTCGGTGGCTTCCCTTCAGGCAGGAACCCAGCAGATAGAGGCGCCGCAGGAGGGCCCTGTCATCAGTTTCCATCTGGAAAACGACATGTTCGTGGGGGATGACGATAATTATACCAACGGCGTCCGCTTTGCCTGGATGTCCGGCACCACGTCCCGGAGCCACACCTTTTCCGGCATGCTGGGAACGGTGCTGGGGGGCACGAACGCTTCCTCTTCCTGGCGGCGGTTCATGGGCATGAACGGTTCTCCCAACCTCCGCCAGCAGTGGGGGCTGGACCTGACCCAGCTCATGTACACCCCGGAGCAGAAGGCTACCTACCCCATTTATAACCAGCATCCCTACGTGGGCAACCTGACGCTGGGCCTCACCTCCCTGGTGAAGAATGAAGACAGGGCCAATTCCCTGGAATTGCAGCTGGGCACCACGGGCACGAATTCCCTGGCGAAAGGCTCCCAGCATTTCATCCATAAGCTGTGGGGCATGGAACAATGGCCCGGCTGGTCCAACCAGCTCCCCGGAGAGATGACTGCCAATCTGTTTTTCAAGCGCTACTACCGCCTGCGCGGACTGGAAAAGCGCTACAGTTCCGGCTTTGAAACGGACGCCCTGGCCTACTGGCATGCGGACGCCGGCACGGTGAAGGTGCAGGCGGGCGGCGGCATGTCCTTCCGCTTCGGCTATAATCTGGGCAATACGTCTCCGGAAAACAGCATCCGCGGGGCCACCAGCGCCGCGCCGCCCTTCGTTTACAACAGGACGAACGTCGCCAACTGGGGGTATTACGGCTATCTTCACGCCGCCGTGCGCGCCGTAGCCCATGACCTGTACCTGGACGGCACGGTGTTCCGCTCTTCTCCGGAGTACGTGAACAAGTATCCCGTGGTGGGGGAATGGGGTTACGGCTTCGGCCTCCGGTACAAGCGCACGGAACTGCTGTTCGGCCTGCACTACATCACGAAGGAGTACACGCAGCAGGAATCCATGCAGTGCGTGGGCGTCCTCCAGTTAAAGCATACTTTTTAACGGCTGCGTTCTCCGCAGGCGGTCCATAAACGCAACGGCAGCTTGCAAAGGTGAAGTTTGCTGTTAGAATTAGAATTGCGGATTCGTATGTAACAGGACAATCCGTTTTTGCATACCAACGTTGACACATACTTACTTCATGAGAACGACCAGATCCTGGCTTTTATCCTGTACCGCGCTGGCGGTAGGCTCCGCCATGTGCGGCCTGGGAGCCCCGGGCGATTCCTCCCCCGCGCCCGCCCCCACCGGGCTGGAATGGGAGCAGGAACAGAACCTGCATTTGAACAAGGAGGCCCCCACGGCCTTTTTTGCGTCTTTCAGCGATTTGCAGTCCGCCCTGAAAGTGCTGCCTGAAAACAGCAAGTGGCGCAAGTCCCTGAACGGACAGTGGAAGTTCCACTGGGCCAAGGATCCCCAGAGCCGCCCGGCCGATTTTTACAAGCCGGATTACGACGTGAAGGACTGGAAGGAAATCAAGGTGCCCGCCTCCTGGCAGACGCAGGGCTACGGCACCCCCATTTATTCCAACCAGCCGTATCCTTTTGAACGCTCCTGGCCGTATGTGATGAAGGAGCCCTCCAACAAGAATTACACGTCCTACAAGGAGCGGAACCCCGTAGGCTCCTACCGCCGCACCTTTGAAGTGCCCGCAGACTGGGACGGCAGGGAGGTGTACATGCAGTTCGACGGCGTGGATTCCTTCTTCTACCTTTGGATCAACGGGCAATATGTGGGCTTTTCCAAGGATTCCCGCAATCCGGCCCGCTTTGACATCAGCCCCTATCTCAAGAAAGGTGAAAACGTGGTGGCCGCGGAGGTGTACCGCCATTCAGACGGCGCGTACCTGGAATGCCAGGACATGTTCCGCCTGTCCGGCATTTTCCGCAACGTTTCCATTTTTGCGCTGCCGAAGGTCCATATCCGCGACTTTTTCGCGCAGACCAATCCGGTGGACCAGAGGGACTGGGCCCTGAATATTGACCATGCCAAGCCCGGCACCATGAACGGGGACTGGCGTCTCCAGGTGGACGTGGACGTGCGCAACCTGTTCCCGGCGACCGAGAAGCTGGAAGGGTGCACCGTATCCATGGCCCTGTATGACGCCGCCGGCAAGCTGGTGGAGCCCGTCAAGCCCAAGGACGCGCCGTATGACGGCGTGCTGGAAAAATCCCTGCGCATCACCGGCATGAAGGATTTCAAGACTTCCCTGCTGGGCATTTACGCCAAGCCCCGCCTGTGGTCCGCGGAGGATCCCAACCTGTACACCCTGGTGCTGACGCTGAAGCGTGACGGCAAGACGGAGGAAATGGTTTCCTCCCGCGTGGGCTTCCGCAATGTGGTGATCAAGGACAGCGTGTTCCTGGTGAACGGCCAGCCGGTGAAGGTGAAGGGCGTGAACCGCCATGAAAGCCATCCGGAAACCGGGCACTACGTGACTCCGGAGCAGATGGAGGAGGAAGTGCAGATGATGAAGCGCGCCAACATCAACCATGTGCGCTGCTCCCATTATCCCGCGGACCCCTATTTCTACTACCTCTGCGACAAGTACGGCATTTACGTGCAGGACGAGGCCAACATCGAGTCTCACGGCTACTATTACGGCAAGGAGTCCCTTTCCCATCCCATCGAATGGATGCCGGCCCACGTGGACCGCATCATGGCGATGGTGGAGCGCAACAAGAACCACCCCAGCGTGATCATGTGGTCCCTGGGGAATGAGGCAGGGCCCGGCCAGAATTTCCGCAGCGCGGAAAAGATCGTGAAGGCCAGGGACATGTCCCGCCCCACCCACTATGAGCGCAACAACGACATCGTGGACCTGGGTTCCAACCAGTACCCCTCCGTGGACTGGACGCGCTCCATGGCGGCCAACAAGAACTTCCCGAAGCCCTACTACATTTCAGAGTACGCGCACAACATGATGAACGCCATGGGCAACCTGGCGGATTACTGGGAGGCCATCGAGTCCTCCGACCGCATCATGGGCGGCGCCATCTGGGACTGGGTGGACCAGGGCCTGTACAAGACCCTGCCGAACGGGGAGAAGATGCTCGCCTACGGCGGCGACTTCAACGACCATCCCAACAGCGGCCAGTTCGTGTTCAATGGCACCATCCTGGCGGACCGCACGCCGGAACCGGGTTACTTTGAAGTGAAGCACGTTTATCAGAACATCTCCACGTCTCTGACGGACGATGGCAGGATTTCCATCTTCAACAAGAACTTCTTCACGGACCTGACCCCGTATGACATCACCTGGACCCTGACGGAGAACGGGAACGTGGTCGCGGAAGGCAAGTTGGATACGCCGCCAGCCGGGCCCCGGGAAAAGATCGTGGTGCCCGTGCCGGACATCCCGCAGCTGAAGAACCGGAAGCCGGGAGCGGAATACGCCCTGCGCATCGGCTACAAGCTGAAGAAGGACAAGGACTGGGCCGGGAAGGGCTATGAACTGGCTTTTGACCAGCTCCAGCTTCCCGTGCAGGGAGACCTGCCCATGTTCAAGGCTCCTGCCGGCAAGGTAACCCTCAGCGCGGACAAGCACACCGTGTCCGGCAAGGATTTCTCCGTGCAGTTTGACGCGGCTACCGGAGAACTGGCCCAGTTCACCGTGAACGGCAAGCCCCTGTTCAAGACGCCCATGGCGGTGAACGCCCTGCGCGCCGCTTCCAGCAACGAGCCGGGCGTCATGGCCAAGAGCATGGCCAACGGTCTCCGTGAACTGAAGCATGAACTGCTCAGCTATGAAGCCGTGGACAACGGCAGCAGCGTCACCGTCAAGCAGTCCGTCAAGGTCAGCGGCAAGCAGGCTGAAAACATCAGCGGCTATGGCGACACCAAGACCTCCATCACGCCCAAAAAGCAGCCCCTGAACGACACGAACACCCATTTCATCAACAATCTGGAATGGACCATCTACCCGGATGGAACCGTCGTCTGCCAGTCCGTGCTGCTGCCGCGCGGCAATCCCCTGGAGCTGCTGCGCCTGGGGTATGAGCTCCAGCTGCCGGCGAACATGGGCAACGTGACCTATTACGGCCGCGGGCCGGAGGAAAACTATGCGGACCGCAAGAGCGGCATGCCTCTGGGCGTGTACAAGACGACGGCCCGAGATTCCTTCTTCCCGTACGGCAGGCCGCAGGATTGCGGCAACCATGAAGACACCCGCTGGGTGGCCGTCACGGATGACAAGGGGCAGGGCCTGCTCTTCGGCTCCGTGGGCGCCCCGTTTGCCTTCTCCGCCCTTCCGTACACCACCACGGACCTGATTCTGGCGAACCACCCCGTGGAGCTGCCGAAGACGACGGACAAGACCGTGCTGGTCCTCTCCTCCGCCACGCGCGGCCTGGGGGGCGCCTCCTGCGGCCCCGGCCCCATGAGCAGGGACATCATCAAGGCCAACAAGCCCTACCCGCTGTCCTTCTTCATGCGACCCGTCACCTCCAAGTCCTACAAGGGTGAAATCCGCGTGCCCGCGGCCCAGCTGGACATGACCATGCTGACCCGTACGGACAAATACACGGTCAAGAGCGTGACCAGCCAGGAGCAGGGCGAGGCGGATGCCGAGTTCGCCATTGACGGGGATCCCGGCACCTTCTGGCACTCCGAGTACAACAAGACCGTGACCAAGCACCCGCACGTGCTGGCCGTGGACCTGGGCAAGGAGCGGGAGTTCTCCGGCATTACCTACCTGCCCCGCCAGGACGGAAGCAGCAACGGCCGCGTGAAGGATTATTCCGTGGAAGTGAGCGCGGACGGAGAGAAGTGGCAGCCTGCCGCCAAGGGCGCCTTCCCGGACAGCGCGGACCTTCAGGAAGTGAAGTTCCAGGCACCCGTCAAGGCGCGCTATTTCCGCTTCTCCGCCCTCAGTGAGACGCAGGGACGGGATTACGCCGCCGTAGCGGAGCTGGACATCATCCCCGTTAAAAAGTAACTCCTGCGGTTTCCACCGCTTGAACAGACGCCCCGCCGCTCTTCGGAGTGCGCGGGGCGTTTTATTTGCCGCAATGCCGTTTGGAGCCTGGTTGGAGCGCCGCAAGCCCTTGCGCCAACTAAAGATGAACCTGGGCGCCAGCGGGCGCGTTTTCTGAAAACCAGTGCGGCTGCCAGCCGCATGATGAATCGGTTGCCGCAGAGGCTCGCGGCGCTCCTCCGGCGGCAGGATGTGATGAAGGAGGGCCTGGAGAGCGGCTGCCGTCCGCCTGCAAAAAAGCCTCCGCACAGGCATTCCCGTGCGGAGGCTTTAACGGTGGTGAAAGCTAGCTCTTTTAGCGCCGTCTGCGCATCATCAGCGCCGCCAGGCCGAGGAGGCTCAGCGTAGCGCCGCCAGGTTCGGGAACCAGATTGAAGTTGTCGTTAAAGAGAGGGATGGCATACCACTCATAACCCTCGGTAATGGCATCCGCCTGCGACCCGAAGAAAAACGTCATGTCGTTCCCCACCACTCCCGGGTACTTGGCCAGCTCGCCCGTATCCACGTTCCGGAACGTAAACATGGAGAATTCGCCGGGGGAATCGTCGTTGTTGACCAGGAGGACAATGGGCTTTCCTTCCAGACCGGAGGCCAGCGTGCCGGAAAGTGAAAACTGGCCGCCATTGGTGATGGCGCCGGGATATTCCGGAGAAACGGCGGAAAGGCTGGTGGTGAAGCTCTGCCTGATTTCCGCCATTTGGCTGTAGCTCAACTGGCCTGCGGGCGTGCTGTTTTTGGACCATTCAATCTTGCCGTCAACCAGGTCGAAAGACCAGGTACTGTCTTGAAGGTATCCGAGCATGGCGGAGCCGTTTTGCAGGGAATGGCCGGAAGCGTCAAGAATGGACGTAATAGGGGCAGTCCCATATTCGTCTTCATTGTAAACGGTGAGCGTCGTGGCAGAGGCTGCTCCCGCGATCATCAGTCCGGCGGCTGCGTACAGCAGGAAGGAATGTTTCATCATGGTATCACTACTTGTTAAGTTGTTATTGAGGAGTAGGTAATGTATTGGTCTGGACAGTTGTGTAAGCGGGAAGCCTGGTGACGGAAAGGATGTTCAGGATGCCTTCCACCGCCGTGGAGGATACGTTTTCACCCGTGTCCCTGTTTTTCCACTGTCCGGAGGAAGAATCATAATAACAGGGCTCCAGAGGGCCGCCGGGTGTGAGAGGCACGTAAACCACGTCACTGGAAGGATCGGGCAGGGCGGTGTGGAGGGAGGTGCTGAGAAGCGTCTGGGGAACAGGCAGCCCCGTATGAAGGAGCGTGCTTTCCTGGGAGAGCTGGAGCCTCTGGTGCTTCTGCGCCACTTCCCCGATAACGAAGGCCTGCACGCCATTGCCGGCTTTCCGGACGATTTTAAGGGGTTCATGATTGAAGACGGGGAGAAGGCCCATGTCGTCCCGGGAACCGCGGCGCATCCATTTGTTTTCCGTAGCGGAGTGGTAAACCGGAATCTGGATGGAGGGGGAGGTGGAGATATAAACGGCATCCGCCGTGCCGGAAGTGCCGCTTTTCAGGCTGAACGTATTGTCGCCTCCCAGAACATCGTTCAGGGTGCGCGCCTTGCGCAGCACGTAGGAAACCGGCTTGCTGTTTTTAATCAGGTCCGCTGCGCTTTTGTCATCCACCGTTATTTTATTCGCCGTCCAGGAAGGGGCGGCCTTTTTCCACGCGTCCCTGTTGAGGGGAAGGGCCATCGCCTCGTCTCCGAAAATGAGTTCCAGAACATAGGCGGAATCCGTCTCCATCAGGTCGGTAAAATTGACGTCCGGATCCGTGATGGTGATTTTGCTGCCGGAAACGGTGATGTTGTTTTCCTCAAGCGTATGCTGCATCAGGGCTTCCGGATGCACTCCCAGGCCCAGATAGCCCGTTGTTTTGGCATTCAGATCCGTCTGGATGTAGCCGCAGGGCGTGCTGTACGCTGTTTCCGCATGCAGGGAGGCGGCTGTTGCCGACAACAACACGCATGTGAAGAGGGCCGCTGGCAGACAATATACCGGATTCATAAACATTAAATCATTAAGAGGAAAGGGCATGGTTTGTCAATTAAGAAAGGAAAAAACGTTCCGATTTTTTAATTTTATTTGTTAGACGGTCTTTTGCGAACGCAGAAAAACAAGGGGATTCCTGCGGTTGGCCGCGGACACGGCAAGAGTGGAATTTACCGGGGTCAAGTGCGTTTCCGGCATTTTCCGTTTTTAGTGCGGAGTGCAGTCCATCCGGAAAAAATGGCGGCATGGCATCCGGTTCCTTCTCCAATATCGGAAAAGGATGGGCTGAGGGAAAAAGGCTTTTTTCCCCTTGCCGGAAGATTCCCGGTGCCGCGTGCTTGTTTTGCCCTTAAAGCGGGCTTTCCCCTTCACGGGAAATTTTCAGGCGCAGGAATCTCCGCCGGGGACTTTCCGCGTTCATGGGCACGGCATCCCGGAAAGTGGCGGAGCTTTTGCCTTCCGTTTCCACTTCCGCCGTCTCCGTCCAGGTCTGGAGGTCTTCCGAGGCTTCCACTGCGTGCCTGATTCCGGTGGCGTCCGGATTGACGGGCCAGCCCAGTACCAGGCAGGCGTCTCCGCCCGCTTCCTCCGCGGTGACCCGCACGACGCTACCGCAGGGTTTGAGGGGATCCAGTCCTGTGGCGTATTTCAACAGGTTGGGGATGCCGTCCCCGGCCGGGGAATCATTGGGGCCTGTCTGGTCCGTGTCCGGGTCCCGGGAGGTGATTTCATCCTCCTTCCATTCATTCCACGTGCGTTTCTGCCCCCGCTGAGTCACGGTGGCGGAGCGGACGGTTCCAAAGGAGGAAAAGGAAAGCTGCGCCGTACGGGAGCCTTCCGCGGCATTGGCCCCTGCGGCAATGGATACGGTTCCATTGCCTGTATCCGCTCCCTGCATGCCGGTGATGTTTATCCAGTCCGCCGTTTTGGAGACATTCCAGGCGGCGTCGCAGGTGACGGAGAAGACCGCCGTTCCCCCGTTTTTGGGAAGCACCAGCGCAGCGGGGGAAACCGCCAGCGCAGGGGCCCTCCCGGACTGGATGACAGTGACGGAGACCGGCTGGACGCCAGGAACGGCAACCGTGATGGTTCCGGTGCGTTCGCCCGCGCCTTCCCAGCGGTCCACGCTGTAGGTGACGGAGCCGTTTCCGGAGCCGGAAGAGGGAGAGACGGTGATCCAGCCAGCGGAAGAGGACGCCGTCCAGGAATCGTCGCTGGAGACGGTGAACGTGGCTGCCGTCACGCCTTCCGGTCCCACGCGGACGGGCGCCCCGGCGGCGGGAACGTCCAGGGAAGGAAGGAATTCATCATACGGAATGCGCAGGAAGAAGATATTTTCGTCCCCGTTGAGCCCTTCATACAGCACGCCGATGTGGCCGTCTCCCGTTTCACAGATGTCGGAATAGCCGCAGCAGGGGCGGGAATCGTAAAGAACCTGGCGGCTGGAGGGCCATGTGGCACCTTCGTCAAAGGAGGCTTTGAGGGTCATTCGGGCGCGGGGGGCGGAAGTTTTATCAGGGTTGGAGAAAAGGAGGGCCCTGCTGATGTTCGCGGAGTTTTCCACGGCGAGCTGGCTGGCCTGGCAGGCGGCGGGCTCCGGCAGGGCTTTCAGGTTGGTGGCATGAGCCGTCCACGTCTTCCCCATGTCGTCCGTCGTGAAGACCTTACGGTACCCGCTCCTGCTTTCATTGCGGGCGTTGAGCATCAGGCGCCCGTCGCTGAGCTCCGTGACTGCGCATTCGCTGGAGCCGGCTCCGATGCCGGGCGTGCCGGATTTGCCGGTGTCCTCGCTGATCCAGGTCTGGCCGCGGTCCAGAGAATAAATGATGCAGGACTGGGGAGTTCCCGCGCCGCTGGCGCCTGTCCATATCTGGGAAGGAAAGACAATGGGGCGCACGCCGTTGACCGTCTTCTTCATCGTAATGCCGTGGCCCGGACCCTGGAAAAAGGATTTCCAGGCCCTGTTCTTGATGTCCTTGTTGATGCTCCGGGGTTTCATTTTTACGAACTCCCCCGTGCCGGGGTCCGCGGAACCCCATGTCCGGCCGTTGTCCGTGCTGTACGCTACCACATACTGGGCGGTTTCCAGGCTTTCCACGTCCACGTTGGCCTTGGAGGAGGCCAGCCCGTGCCTGGCGATGCCTGCCACCCACAGGGTACCGTTGACTTCATCCAGAAGGATGCAGGGGTCGCTGACGCCGTAGCCGGAATGGTAGTCGTTGGCGGAATCGCCCGTGGGGTTGAAGTTGACGGCCACGTTGACGGGCGTCCAGGTGCGTCCGTTGTCCGTGGAACGGCTGCATCCCGTATCGATGTTGGCCTGCATGTCGTTCCGGCCGTCGTAGCGGATGTCGAAAACGGAGACCAGATCCCCGTTCCTGGCGCGCACGATGCCCGGAATGCGGAATTTCCTGGAGGCCTTTCCTTCCAAGGGGCCTCCGTAAACCGGATCGTTCGCCTTGGCGACGGCATAGCCTATCCGCTGCCTGGCCGTCACTCCATCGGCAACATCAGTCGTTTGCCCGTCCACGGTGACGGAGGTGATTCTGGCGCCCACCTTGTGGTCCATGCTGGCGGAGTTCTTGAGCTTGACGCTGACCCAAAAGTAGTATTGCCGTCCGTTCGTGAGAGCCCCCGGAGTGACGGGGAACGTCATGACGGGAGCCGGCGGCTGGGCCGGGCTGGCAAGGACGCCCGTGGTGCTCATGGCGCCGTGGCCGCTGCTGCCGTAGGCGGGCGCGGAATAGATCCCGTCCGCGTCACCGGTGTAAAGGGAAACGCTTTCAATGTCACCCAGGTCGTCGGACGGGCTCATGTCCACCGTGACGGCCATGCCGTCATACGCAGCGGGGAGTTCCGTCAGGGAAAAGCGGAGGATGCCGTTGGCCTCCATGCGGATCATGGCCGGCCATGCTTCCGCGGTGCTGGAGAGGGGGTTGAATTCGGAAAAGACCAGATCGTCGAAAAGAACGCCCTTATTGGCGGGAGCCTCGCAGCGGAAGATGAGGCGCGCGGTGCCGGAAGGGATGGTGCCCCTCACCTGCTGGGTCATGGGATTGCTGCCCGTTTTCAGGGAGGAGCCGTCCGCGACCAGTGTTTCATTCCCTTCCCCGTCCACGGCGTGGATGGTGAAGGAAAAGGGGCTGTCGGACGTCCAGCGTTCCCCGGTCAGGGCAAGCGTCTTTTTGACGGCGAGGGGAGCGGGCAGCGTCAGCGTGGCCGTGCTTTTCGTCCCGGCGCCCAGGCCGATGAGCCGCATGCAGTTGGGCTGGGAGGAACAGCGGTTGCTGGCGATGGCGGCATGCCCGCTTTCCGCCGTCATGGTCCCCAGAGCGGTTTCCAGGGAGGTGAAGCTGCCCGTCGGAAAGGAGTCGAAGTTTTCAGAAGCGGCTTCCTCCGCTCCCCGCGCCAGGGCGGTTCCCAGGAGCAGGAGAAACAGGACTGCGGAAGAGGCGACGGTGCGGAGAATGGTCTGGAAGGCGTTCATCGTGAAAAGGAAAGGGGAAAATTTAAAAATGCTTGATAACGAAAAGAGGGAAGAATGGAAACAAAAATGGGGAAGGGGGGTGGAATTTAATAAAATTTTAACGTTTTTTCTGGTCTGTTTTATTTGCACCCTGAACGGTCTTCCATTAGGTTAATTCTAACATTCAAGCCGGATACCATTACGGTTCCCTTTTTTCATGTTTTCAGAAACGCATTCGGACAGCCAGCGGGCAGACAGGATTCTGGCCTCCATCCGGAGGGAGGAATCCCGCCCCGGCCGCGGCCTGCTGAAAATCTTCTTCGGCATGGCGCCGGGAGTGGGCAAGACGTACGCCATGCTGGAGGCCGCCATCCAGGCGGCGGGCAAGGGCGTGCAGGTCATGATCGGGGTGGCGGAATCCCATGGCCGGGAGGATACGATGCGCCTTATCGGCAGGCTGCCGCGCCTTCCCATGAAGAAAATGGCTTACCGGGGCGTGCAGATGGAGGAGTTCGACCTGGAGGAGGCGCTGCGCGTAAAGCCCCAGCTCATTCTGGTGGACGAGCTGGCGCATACGAATGTTCCCGGAATGCGTCACAGGAAGCGCTACCAGGATGTGGAGGATTTGCTGGCCGCAGGGATAGACGTTTACACCACGCTGAACGTGCAGCATCTGGAAAGCCGTTCCGATACCGTTCATGACATTACCGCCGCTCCCGTACAGGAAACCGTGCCGGATTCCGTGCTGGCGGAGGCGGACTGCATCCAGTTGGTGGACATCACGCCGGAGCAGTTGCGGACGCGTCTTCAGGAAGGGAAGGTATACAGCGCTCCCCAGGCTTCCGCCGCGCTGGACCATTTTTTCAAGGAGTCCAACCTTACGGCCCTCCGGGAACTGGCCCTGCGCATCATGGCGGAGAAGGTGGACCATGAGCTGACGGAGGTGCGCACCATCTCCGGGGACCGCTCCATCTGGCGCAGCGGGGAACGGCTGATGGTAGCCGTGGGGCCCAGCCCGTTTTCCGCCCGGCTGGTGCGCTGGACGCGGCGCATGGCTTACGCCCTGAACGCTCCGTGGATTGCCCTTTCCGTGGATACGGGCGTGCCGCTGTCCCCCGAACAGCAGCAGCGGCTGGACGCCAACCTGGAGCTGGCGCGGCGGCTGGGTGCGGAAGTGATCGTGATGCCCGGTTCCGACCTGGCGGAGACGCTGCTCCGCATGGCCTTTTTGAGAAATGTCAGCCAGATTGTGGTGGGCAAGCCGCAGGAGGCTTACCTGTGGGGGCTGGTGCGGCCCATGTCCCTGGTGGACAAACTGGTAAAGGGGAGCGACCAGATTGACATTTACGTAGTTCCCGCCGCTCCCGGTCCGGTCCGGAACCGGTGGAAGAGCTGGCACCGGGAAACGGAAAAATATGGCCGGGACTACTGGCTGGCCGCAGGCGTGACGGCGGCCGTTACGGGAATCGGCCTGTTGATTTCCGCGTTTACCGGTTATTTCGCTCCCGGCTTCCTGTATCTGGCGGGAGTAGTGGGCCTGGGCTTTTTCATCCGTTCCCGCTGGGCCATGCTGATGGCCGCTGCGCTGAGCGCCCTGCTGTGGAACCTGCTGTTCATTCCCCCGGTGATGACGTTCAAGATAGAACGGCTGGAGGATGCCCTGATGTGCCTTTTCTTCTTTCTGGTGGCTCTCTCCACGGGGCGGCTCACTTCCCGCCTGAGGGTCCGCGAGCAGGAGGAGCGGGAACGGGAAAAAAAGACGAATGCCCTGTTCCTGTATTCGCGGGCCATTGGGTCCGCCTCGGACGTGCCTTCCCTGATTTCCGTCGCCGCAGGGCAGATCAGCCAGATTATGGGGGTGCGCCTGGCGGTCATGACGCCGGAAGGCAGCGGCCGCAGGCTGAAGCTTTGGGAATCCGGGGGGGCTTTTTCCATGGATGACAAGGAATGGGGCGTGGCTGCCTGGTGCCTGGAGCACCGCCGGCCCGCAGGCAGGTTTACGGATACGCTCCCGGTGGCGGAAGGGTTTTACCTCCCCATGATGTCCGGGGAACGCTGCATGGGCGTGCTGGGCGTGAGGCCGGAGGAAGGGGAGCGCCTTACGGCAGGGCAGAAGGATTTGCTGGAAAGCATGGGCGCGCAGCTGGCCATGGCGCTGGAACGTGAAGAACTGCGGGCGGAACGGGCGCGTACGCGGCTCATGGAGGAATCCGAAAAACTGCACCGCTCCTTGCTGGACAGCGTTTCCCATGAGTTCAAGACGCCTCTGGCCGTGATTGAGGGCGGCTGTGAGAAGCTGGCCGGGCGCGCCGCGTCCGCGCCGGAGGAACGGGAGGAGTATGGGGAAATCCTGCTGGCCGCACGCCGCCTGCGCCGCCTGGTGAAAAATTTGCTGGACGTGAGCCGCCTGGAATCCGGCGCCCTGAAGCCCAAACTGGACTGGTGCGACCTGGGGGATGTGATTGAAGGGGCTCTGGCCGCCACCAGGGAGGCGCGCCGGGACCATCCCGTGTCTGTCGCCCTGCCGCCGGATTATCCGCTGGTGAAGGCGGATTTCTCCCTGATGGAGCAGGTGCTGGTCAATCTGCTGCTGAATGCCTGCGTGCATACTCCTGCGGGAACCCCCATTACGCTGAAGGGCGGCGCCGATCCCGTGCGCGGCCAGGTCTGGCTGGATGTCCATGACCTGGGGCCGGGCATTTCCCCCGAACGGGCGGAAACCATTTTTGAGCGTTTCCGGACGACGCGGCCCGGCGGCCTGGGCCTGGGGCTTTCCATCGTGCGCGGTTTCATGGAGGCGCAGCGGGGAGCCGTTACCCTGGTTGCCGTTCCCGCCGGAACCTGTTTCCGTCTTGTCCTTCCCCTGGTGGAGCATGATCATGTTCCTGAAGAATAAACCTTCCTTCCCCGTGTTATGAGCGACCTTCCCGCAGATATCCTGGTTATTGATGACGAACGGCAGATACGCCGTCTCCTGAACCTGACGCTGACCGGCGCAGGCTACCATGTCCGCGAGTGTGAAAACGGGCAGCTCGGCCTGAGCGAGACCGCTCTGAAACGGCCGGACGCCATTATTCTGGACCTGGGCCTTCCGGACATCAACGGACTGGAAGTGCTCAAACAGCTCCGGGAATGGACGCAGGTTCCCATTCTGATCCTGACGGCCTGGGACAGGGAGGATGAGAAGGTGGACGCCCTGGACGCCGGGGCGGACGATTACCTGACCAAGCCGTTCAGCGGCCGGGAACTGCTGGCGCGCCTGCGCGTGATGCTGCGGCGCAACCGGCCGGACAGGGAGCCCTCCGTATTCCGGCTGGGATCCATCATTGTGGACCTGAGCTCCCGGCGCGTGGAGAAGGGGAAGGAGGAAATCCATCTGACCTCCAAGGAATACGGCATTCTGCGCCTTCTGCTGCTCCATCAGGGCAAGGTGATGACCCACCGCCAGCTTCTCCGTGAAATCTGGGGCCCCCAGCATGAGGAAGATACGCACTACCTGCGGGTGCACATCGCCCACCTGCGCCAGAAGCTGAGGGATTCCGATCCGGAAAACCGCATCATCCGCGCGGAATCCGGCCTGGGATACAGGATTGCGGCGGACGGAGCTGAATAAATCTTTTTCCCATTTCCGCGAGCCGGGAAAGGCTGTGGCCTTCCACCCGTGGAAGCCGGGAAATATATTTTTTCATAACGGTTGCAGGGCATGGCTTAACTTCACGAAGGTCAATATGCTGTGTAGGATTCAGGACGTATTCGATACGTCTTTATGAAGATTACACACACCGCAAAAAACATAGGGGCCGCAGTTCTGGGCTGCGCCATGATGGCAGAAACCGTCTGCATGGGCGGGGAAACGGCCTCTCCCTCCTCTCCCTCCCTGGCCAACGCGCAGGAGGCCGCCATCCCTTCTACGGACACGGACTGGGCTTTCTCCCTTTCCGCGGGCTGGTCCAGCAAATACGTGACGGAAGGGCTGGACTGCCTGCCGGGCAGCGGCATCTGGGAAGTGGCTCCGAGCATCTCCTGGAAAGACCTTACGCTCAGCGCCTGGTACGCCGGGGGGGATTCCTCCAATTATGACGAGCTGGACCTGGTTCTGGGTTACGCCTGGAAGCTGGGGAAGTGGACCGTCAATCCCTGGTATGAGCACCAGTTCTATTTCACGCAGGACTACAACGTAGCCAATCCGGCCCTGACCGTCTCCTATGCCGTGACGGACTGGCTGACCGTGGGGGCGGAAACCCAGGTGAAGGTGGAACACCAGGATTTTGAAGCCTATTACAGCGCCTTTGTGCAACTGGAATGGTCCCCCGTGGAGAACGTGACGGTAACGCCCATGGCCAGGTACGGGTACAACGGCGGTTATAACGTGGACTATGACGACGGCTCCAACTGCATTGACTGGAGCCTGGGCGTGACGTGGCGGTTTGCGGAACATTATTCCCTTTCCGGCTCCGTCAATTATTCCCAGGCGGCTACGGTGCTGCGCCGCAGGGACGCCGGGGACGAGTTCTGGGTGGGCTTCCGCCTGGGCGTGGAATTCTAACGGCGTACTGGCGTCATGAAAAACGGGCTTCCAGAGGGAAATTAACAATTTCTTAATGTCCGGCAGCCCCTTGTTAACTACCCGGAATTTCCGGAACATGTATAAAGTTGCGTTATGTCCTCACACGACTTGTTAATCATTGTCCTATTCATAGGCATACTGGTCGCCTTCACTCCGTTGCTCGGGAAGTGGCTGGCGAATGTTTTACAGGGAAAGCGGAGCTGGCTTTCCCCGGTTCTTGGTCCCGTGGAGCGCTGCACCTACCGTGTGGCCGGCGTGGACCCCTCCCGCGAAATGGACTGGAAAAAGTATCTGACGGCCGTTCTTCTGTTCAACGCCGCCGGATTCCTCATCCTGTTCCTTTCCCTGCTGTGCCAGAAATGGCTGCCGCTGAATCCCGCCGGCACGGAAAACATGCGGTGGGACATTGCCCTGAATACGGCCATCAGCTTCATGACCAACACGAACTGGCAGTTCTACTCCGGCGAAGGGCCGGAAGGCATCAGCTACTTTGTCCAGATGACCGGGCTGGGCGTGCAGAACTTCGTCAGCGCCGCCACGGGGATTGCCGTCATGGCCGCCCTGATCCGCGGTCTGAAAAGGAAATGCGCCTCCACTCTGGGCAACTTCTGGGCGGACCTGACGCGCAGTACCTTGTACTTTCTGATTCCGATTTCCGTGGTCGTCGCGCTTCTGCTGGTCTCCCAGGGGGTGGTGCAGTCCTTTGACGGACCCGCCACCGTACCGGGCATGGACGGCGTGGAGCAGGTGATTCCCAACGGTCCGGCGGCCTCCCAGGTGGCCATCAAGCAGCTTGGGACGAACGGCGGCGGCTTCTTCGGGAACAACAGCACGCACCCCTTTGAAAACCCCACGCCGTTCAGCAACATGATTGAAATGCTCTCCCTGCTCCTGATTGGCTGCGCCTGCCCGTATGCCTACGGCGTGATGATCGGGAAAAAAAGGCAAGGCTGGATCATCTTCGGCGCCATGATGCTTCTGCTTGTGACGACCATCGGGCTTTCCCAGTGGGCGGAACACACGGGGAACCCGCTGTTCCCCGGCATGGAAATGCTGGAAGGCAAGGAAGTGCGCCTGGGCGTGACGAACAGCTCCCTCTGGTCCGTGGCTACGACGGCCTCCTCCAACGGCTCCGTGAACTGCATGCACTGCAGCATGTCCCCGCTGGGCGGCGGCATTGCCCTGTTCAACATGCTGCTGGGTGAAGTGATCTTCGGCGGTCTGGGCTGCGGCCTGTACGGCATGCTGATGTTCGCCATGATCACTGTCTTCCTGTGCGGGCTGATGGTGGGACGTACTCCCGAATTCCTGGGCAAAAAAATTGAAGCGCGGGAAGTGCGCTGGTCCATGGTGGGCGTTCTGCTGCCCGGCATAACCGTCCTGCTTATGAGCGGACTGGCCGCCGCTACGGAAGTGGGGCGTGAATCCATCTGCAATGCCGGACCCCACGGGCTGACGGAAATCCTGTACTGCTTCGGTTCCCAGGCCGGGAACAACGGCAGCGCCTTTGCCGGCCTGGCTGTGGGGGATACGCCTTTCTATTCCGTGCTGGGCGGCCTGGCGATGCTGCTGGCCCGCTTCGGAGCCATCATTCCGGTGATGATCATTGCGGGCAGCATGGTATCCAAGAAAACCGCACCTCCGGCCCAGGGCACCATGGCGACGGACAACCTGATGTTCATGGTTCTGCTGGTGGCCGTGGTGCTGATTGTAGGCGCCCTCACCTTCTTCCCGGCCCTGGCCCTGGGGCCCATTCTGGAGCATCTGCTCCTGTATTCGGGAACCATGCTGTAAGGAGCATTCACCAACAAACCAGATTTTACGATGATGAAAGAAGAAAAAAAGAATCAATCCTGGTGCAACGGGGCCATGCTGAAAACGGCCTTCCGGGACGCGCTGCGCAAATTTGACCCGCGTGCTTTATCCAAAAACTTCGTGATATTCGTCACGGCCATCGGTGCCCTGGTTGCTACGGTCGTCCTTATCCGGGATGCCGCCGCCGGGCAGCCTTTCGGCTTTACCCTGCAAGTCACGCTCTGGCTCTGGTTCACCGTCCTGTTCGCCAACTTTGCGGAAGCATTGGCGGAAGGCCGTGGAAAGGCCCAGGCGGACGCTCTGAAAAAAATGCGCGTCTATGTGAACGCCCGTCTGCTGACGGACAAGGGGACGGAGGAAATAGTCTCCGTTTCCGAGCTGCGCAAGGGGCAAAAAGTGCTGTGCGAGGCCGGGGACATCATTCCTCTTGACGGCGAGGTGATTGAAGGCATCGCCAGCGTGGACGAATCCGCTATTACCGGGGAATCCGCCCCGGTCATCCGTGAAAGCGGGGGAGACCGCAGCGCCGTAACGGGGGGCACCCGCGTGATCAGCGACGGCATCGTCATCCGCATCACGGCGGAACCGGGCAATACCTTCCTGGACCGCATGATCGCCATGGTGGAGGGCGCCAGCCGGCAGAAGACGCCCAATGAAATCGCGCTGGGCATCCTGCTCGTGGCGCTGACCATCGTCTTCATTGCCGTAGTGCTTTCCCTCCCAGCCATGGCCGGATACATTGAAGATTCCGCCCGGGCGCTGGGCTTCAGGGCGGATGGCCATATTTCCCTGCCCGTTCTGGTCTCCCTGCTGGTGTGTCTGATTCCGACGACGATCGGCGGCCTGCTGAGCGCCATCGGCATCAGCGGCATTGACCGGCTGGTGCGCCGGAACGTGCTGGCTACGTCCGGCCGTGCCGTGGAAGCGGCCGGGGACATTGATGTGCTGATGCTGGACAAGACCGGAACCATCACCTTCGGCAACCGCATGGCGAATGAATTCCTGCCTGCACCCGGCGTGGAGGACCAGCAGCTGGCGGAAGCCGCCCAGCTCGCCTCCCTGTCCGATGAAACGCCGGAAGGGCGCAGCATCGTAGTACTGGCCAAAAAGCAATTTGGAATCCGGGGCCGCCACATGGACGCGGACCACATCACCTTTGTTCCGTTCTCCGCTTCCACCCGCATGAGCGGCGTGGACATTGCGGCGCACGGCGGCCAGCCGGCCGTTTCCATCCGGAAGGGCGCTGCGGAAAGCGTGGCGCAGTGGGTGAAGGACCAGGGCGGAGCTTTCCCGCAGGAGGTGGAAATGACCGTGCAGAACGTCGCGCGTGCCGGCGGCACGCCGCTGGTAGTGGCACGGGGAAGGGACGTGCTGGGCGTCATTTACCTGAAAGACATCGTCAAGGGCGGCATTAAGGAACGCTTCGCCCGGCTCCGGGCCATGGGCATCCGCACCGTCATGGTGACAGGGGACAATGCCCTGACTGCCGCATCCATTGCGGCGGAGGCCGGAGTGGATGACTTCATTGCGGAAGCCACGCCGGAAATGAAGCTGGCGCGCATCCGTAAAGAACAGGCGGAAGGCCATCTGGTGGCCATGACCGGGGACGGCACCAACGACGCTCCCGCCCTGGCCCAGGCCGATGTGGGCGTGGCGATGAACACCGGCACGCAGGCCGCCCGGGAGGCGGGCAACATGGTAGACCTGGACAGCAACCCGACCAAGCTGATTGAAATCGTGGAAATCGGCAAGCAAATGCTGATCACCCGCGGCGCGCTGACCACCTTCTCCTTCGCCAATGACGTGGCCAAGTACTTCGCCATCATCCCCGCCATGTTTGCGGGCCTCTTTGTGGCTGACGGCATGGCCCGGGGGCCGCTTTCCGCCCTGAACGTGATGGGACTGCACTCCCCGCAGAGCGCCATCCTCAGCGCGGTGATCTTCAACGCCCTCATTATCGTGGCGCTTATTCCACTGGCCTTGAAGGGGGTTTCCTACCGACCGGCGGGAGCAGCCTCCCTGCTGAAGCGCAACATCCTCATTTACGGGGTAGGCGGCCTGATTGCGCCGTTCATCGGCATCAAGCTCATTGACATGGCCGTCACCGCCCTGCACCTCGTCTGAACAATTAAAAATCAACCTGCTGAATCATTATGAAATGGACATTTCCCAATCTGCGCCTGTTTCTGGCGCTGGCCGTCGTCACCGGCGGCATTTATCCCCTGGCTGTCACGCTTGTCAGCCTGATTCTGTTCCCCCATCAGGCGCACGGCTCCCTGATCCGGAATGAACGGGGGGAAGTCATCGCCTCGGAGCTCATCGCCCAGCCCTTCACTTCCGCCAGGTACTTCTGGCCCAGGCCCTCCGCCGGGGACTACGCCACCATGCCTTCCGGTGCCAGCAACCTCTCCTGGACCTCCGGAGAACTGGTCAGGACGGTGGCGGAGCGCAAGGCGGCCCTGCTGAAAGCCCACAACCTGCCGCAGGAAACGCCTGTTCCGGCAGATCTCCTGTTCGCTTCCGGAAGCGGTCTGGAATCCTGCATTTCCCCGGAAGCGGCGGAATTCCAGGCGGCCCGCGTGGCGGCGGCCCGCAAGCTGCCACTGGAAAAAGTAAGGCGATTGGTGGCGGAACACCTCATTCCGGGCGGCATCCTGGGGGAAAACGTAATCAACGTGATGACGCTGAACGCCGCCCTGGATACATTGCCCCCCAGTTAGTGGTATATAGTTGACCGTCCCGGTCCGGGGAATACCCTGGCGGAAAAATCGTCCGGCAGTTGTCCGGTGCCTTGGTTCCGCATCTTTCTCCGGTCGCCGGGGCGGATTTTATGAATGAAAGGGAGGAACTCTCCTCCAGAACCATGGGGCTATCTTTTGCCTTCCAGAAGAAACAGGGCCGCTCCGTGGGGATTGAGCCGCACCTTCATTTCCCGGCTTGCCGTTCCGGCGTTTTCCTGCTTCCACAGGTCGCGCGCGTTTTGCGGAGACTTCAGCTTGAGGCGGGAAAGGGGGACATGAATGATCTGGCCTTTATTGCTTTTATTGAAAAAGCCGACGGCGGTACGGCCTTCCCCCAGCGGTTTGATCCATACTTCTCCATCATCTTGGGACAGGACTTTTTCCGAAGGGCCGTGAAACGTCTGGTTGACGGCGATCACTTCCCGGTTGCACAGGATGCCCCGCGTGAAATCGTCCAGATGCTCCAGATCGCATGAAATAATCAGGGGGGCGGATATTATGGCCCAGAAGGACATCTGGAAATACTGCTCGTCCGGAGTCAGCCGGGTGGGGGAGAATGTGGTATTCGCCTTTCCGACCTTGCCCAGGCGGCCGATTTGAAGCATGTCCGGATCATTCCAGTGTCCCGGTTCGGCATAGGGCTGCCATTTCTCCTGGGAGGAAGCGATCTTCTTCAAACTGCCCCAGTGGTCTTCGATATCTCCCGTCGTGCGCCAGACGTTGGCCGTTTTGCTGATGGGGCCGGCAATCTCAAACGGGGTGGAATTGGAAACGCTCAGCACAATATCCCTGCCGCTTTTTTTCAAATCCGCCGCGATTCTTTCCGTGCTGGGCACGTCGATCAGGTACCAGTCCATCTTGACGTAGTCAAACCCCCATTCCGCCCACTGCCTGGCATCCTGGGTAATCATCCATACGGGGCCTGTTTTGGCGGCTCCCAGCCGCTGGGAACCCGGACAGCTCCCGAACAATTGATCGGGCTGCGGGCGTTTGCTTTCAGGAAGGGCCAGGGAGGAATAATCTCCCTGCGGATTGGGGGAAGTGCCTCCCATGTAGCCGGCGTAAGTTCCCATCCACGGGGTTGAGTAAATCCCCGCTTTCAGTCCCAGGCTGTGGATTTCACGGCACATGGACTTCATATCCGGAAAACGCTTGTTGGGCTGGATGGCGCGGTACTTGCCGCCTCTGGCGCCTTGCCAGCAATCGTCAATGTTGACATAGCGGTAGCCGTATTGGGCCAGCCCGGAAGTGATGAGCAGCCGGGCGGTTTTCAGGATATTTTCCTGGCTCACGCCGCCGCTGTAGGAATACCAGCTGCTCCAGCCCATGGGGGGAGTCAGGCACATCTCCTGCCCGATGCGGACAGTGATGGTCCCGTTCGCTTTGCCGTGGCTGTTGCTTATCTGCACGGGAAAAGCATAAGTTCCCGGACGGCTGATTTTACCGGTGATGACGCCGGTTTCCCTGTCCAGCTTCACGCCGGGGGGCAATTTGGCGGCGGCAAAGCTCATGGGGCGTTCTCCGCTGGCGCAGATGGCGAACTGGATGGGGGAGCCGGGACGTGCGCCGAAAAGCCGCGGTTCGTTCAGCACGGGAGCCGGCGATTCCGGCGGTGTCAGGCGGACGCCGGGTTCCGGAGCGGGATAGGGGGAAGGCATCTCCTTGCCGGAGGCTCCCGTTTGAACCAGGAGCAGGGCGGAGCATAGGAACGGAAGAAAAGAAAGACGGATCATTTTGGTAAAAAAACTGGAGACAGGAAAAAAGAAAAGGCCGGTAAAATGCTGGTTCTGTAAAATACGCCGGATGCACTACAATATTACAAGGAATTCGGAGGGTCAAAAAAATTTGGATAACGGCAAAAATCCTGCTTTCCCATTCAACGGTTGGAGATATTCTTATGTCTAAATTACCAACATACCATGCTTAACAATCTAACAACAAAATTTCAGGAAGCGCTGATGCAGGCGCAGCAGACGGCAGGGCGGCTCGGAAAGCCGGAAATTTCCTCCCTGGACGTTCTGGTGGCGTTGCTGGAGCAGGACGGCGGAATTCTTTCCCCTATTCTCCGGAAGGCCTCTTGTGATCCGGGCCTGCTGTTGCAGGCCGCCCAGAGGGAAGTATCCCATGAACCCACCCAGAGCGGTGCTACCACGCAGCCCCAGATGGGCCGTGACCTGGCTACGGTGATGCACGCTGCCGAGGATGAACGCAAAAAGCTCAAGGATGACTACCTCAGCGTGGAGCACTTCATGCTGGGGGCTCTGGACACGCAGAACAAGGTGCACCAGTTGACGGACACCTTTGGACTGTCCAAGGACAACTATCTGGCCGCCATGAAGGAAGTGCGCGGCAACCAGCGCGTGACGGACGACAACCCGGAAGGCAAATACCAGACGCTGGAAAAATACGGCACGGACCTGACGGCCCGCGCCCGCGCCGGCAAGATTGACCCCGTTATCGGCCGTGATACGGAAATCCGCCGCGTCCTCCAGATCCTTTCCCGCCGGACCAAGAACAACCCCGTGCTCATCGGGGAGCCCGGCGTGGGCAAGACCGCCATTGCAGAAGGCCTGGCGCGGCGCATTGTCAACGGTGACGTGCCGGAAAGCATGCGCAACAAGCGCATTGTGTCCCTCAACATCGGGTCCATGCTCGCGGGGGCCAAATACCGCGGCGAATTTGAAGAACGCTTGAAATCCTTCCTCAAGGAAGTGACGGACTCCAACGGTGAAATCATCCTGTTCATTGACGAACTGCACACCATCGTGGGCGCGGGCGCCAGTGAAGGGGCGGTGGACGCCTCCAACCTGCTTAAGCCCGCTCTGGCCCGTGGCGAACTGCGGACCATCGGCGCGACGACGCTGGACGAATACCGCAAATACATTGAAAAGGATGCGGCCCTGGAACGACGGTTTCAGCCTGTCATGGTGTCTGAACCCAGCGTGGAGGACACCATCGCCATTCTGCGCGGCCTGAAGGAACGTTATGAAGTTCACCACGGCGTGCGCATTACGGACGCCGCCATCGTGGCTGCCGCCACTCTTTCCGACCGTTATATCTCAGACCGTTTCCTGCCTGACAAGGCGGTGGACCTGGTGGACGAAGCAGCGGCCCGGCTCAAGATTGAGCTGGATTCCATGCCCACGGAAATCGACCAGATCGAACGCGAAGCCATGCAGCTTGAAATGGAACGGCAGGCCCTGGTGAAGGAAGAGGATGCCGACAGCAAGGCGCGTCTGGAAAAAATCACCAAGGATCTGGCGGACCTGAAGGAAAAATCCGGCTCCATGATTGCCAAGTGGAAAAGTGAAAAAGACGTTCTGGACGCCGTCCGCAGGGAACAGGAAAAAATAGAGGCTCTCAAGCTGGAAAGCGAAAGGGCCAAGAGAATGGGGGATCTGACCCGCGCTTCCGAAATCACGTACGGTGAACTTCCGGAAGCGGAACGCGCCCTGACGGAAGGCAAGGAAAAGCTCAACAAAATGCAGAAGGAGGACGGAGGCCTGCTCAAGGAGGAAGTCACGGAAGGGGACATCGCCAAGGTGGTGGCCACCTGGACCGGCATTCCCGCCGCGCGCCTGCAGGAAGGGGAGCGCGCCAAGCTGGTGCATATGGAAGAACGCCTGGGCGCCCGCGTGATCGGGCAGAAGCAGGCCGTCAAGGCCGTGTCCGACGCCGTGCGGCGCGCCCGCGCGGGATTGCAGGATGAAAACAGGCCCATCGGCTCCTTCCTGTTTCTGGGCCCCACGGGCGTGGGCAAGACGGAGCTCAGCAAGGCGCTGGCGGAATTCCTCTTTGACAATGAAAACGCCATCGTGCGCATTGACATGTCCGAATACATGGAAAAGCACTCCGTGGCGCGCCTCATCGGGGCGCCTCCCGGATATGTGGGTTATGAAGAAGGCGGCCAGCTCTCTGAAGCCGTGCGCCGCCGTCCGTACTGCGTGGTCCTCTTTGATGAAATTGAAAAAGCCCATCCGGACGTCTTCAACGTGTTGCTCCAGGTATTGGATGACGGCCGCATCACGGACGGCCAGGGGCGTACGGTGGACTTCCGGAACACCGTCATCATCATGACCTCCAACATCGGCAGCCAGTACATCCTCAATGAATCCAACGCGGAACAGCGGGAAGCCAAGGCGATGGAAGCCCTGCGCGGCCACTTCCGCCCGGAATTCCTGAACCGCATTGATGAAATCATCATCTTTGACCGTCTGACGGCGGAGGAACTCAAAGGCATTGTGGACATCCAGCTCCAGCGCGTCCGCAAGCGCCTGGAAGCCAAGGGCCTGTTCCTGCGCATGACTCCGGAGGCTACGGCCCTGGTGGCGGACCATGGCTTTGACCCCGTCTATGGAGCGCGTCCCCTCAAGCGGGCCATTCAGCATGACCTGCTGGACCCCCTCAGCCTCAAGCTCCTGGAGGGCGACTTCCCGGAAGGGACGGAAATCGTGGTGCGGGAAAAGGGCGGCAAGCTGGACTTTACCAAGGAAAAGAAATAACTGAAAAGGCTGCTTTTCCGGTGTGCCGCCGGGAAAAACCATGAAGGGCGTTCCCTGGCAGGAACGCCCTTCTGCTATCAATCCACTCCCTGGCGGCTAAAGGAAACTGCCGTCTGGCCGGCGTGAAAGGAAAATCCGGGAGAGGAAACCGTCAGCAGCGGCGTCTTCGTAAAGCGAGCACGGCCAGCCCCAGCAGGGAAAGCGTGGAGGTGCCGGGCTCCGGAACCATCTTCCAGCCCATGGAACGCATCAATTCCATTTCTCCATCCGTCAGGGTACGGTGGTAGGTATCCGGCGAAATGGAATACTGCATGAGGGCGTCCGGATCGCTCGCGCTGTCGATGTGGGCCATGCTGGACCCTTGCTGCCAGGTGGCGGGGTTATAGGCGGTGAGCCCCGTATCGCCCAGGGACAGGGTTTCTCCAAGTGTAAATGCCGTATTCCCGTTTCCGGCCTTATTCACGATGGATTGGCCTTCCTGGTTGGTTAACAGGGAATCATACCTGGTGTACAGCATGGTGCTGTAAGCTGCTGAAGCATTCCCGGACTGGACCTGGAAGGTACCGGTTTGTGTCGCCAGGGAAAGAAACCCTGCGGCATGCCCTACCTCATGGGTCAGGATGCTTTGAAAATCATATTTTCCCGTATGTTCCACCGGTAAGGCGGTCTCGTAATAAAGAGAATTCAAATGAGAGGTATTGCACTGGATGTAAATATCGTATCCCGTGGCAGTCCTCGTGCTCCCATCGCGCCAGACGGACTCCACCAGGGTGGAAACCTGTTGCGGTTCATTTGACTGGTAGTAGAAGTAAGGAGAATAGGCGGAGGCCAGAGTGGAGGAATTGGCTTCGTCGTACCAGGTGAGGCCAACAGTAAGTGTTCTGCCCGGGGTGGAATTGATCAAGCTATCCCATGTGGTCAACGCCCGTATGGCAGCGTCTATCTGGCCTTGGTTCCATGTATGGGTGCTTGATGAATCAAAAAATCCCTGGTCCCCGGAATCCAGGAAGGTGCAGGAAAAAGTGGAGCCTATACTGGCTGTTTGTACAGCGGATGAGGAAGGAATGTTTCCCAGGCAGCAGGCAGCGCAGATAATTCCAATCCAGAATGATCTTTTCATAGATGGCAAAATAATAAAAACTTCCTATAGATAGCAGAAAAAATCCTTTCCGTCCATGGGAAAACAAAATGGTTCAGCCTCCTTTTCAAGGGAAGGAATGCAATGGAGGTGGGCGGAGGAAGCACCTGCGTTCAATAGCCCTTTTTTTCGTCCTGGCAGGGGGCAAAAAAGAGGAACTGTAGTTATTGCGGAAACATCACGGGAGAAAATGTTCAAAAAAATGGCACGAGGGAGGGGAAGTATGACAAAAGCCTAACTATTTTATAAATTGGAAGTTATGAATGGACGTGACAAAATGGATGAAAGACTCTCACAAAAAACGACTCGAAAAAAATTGACAAGGGAGGTGAAAATGGTAGACTTCTCGGCACGCCAACACGGCGACGGGATGAAAAGCCCGGCGGCAGGAGGGACTCGGAAGAGGGCCTGAATGAAGCTGGGG